>DASUCN010000089.1:0-13975 GCA_036276015.1 Gaiellaceae bacterium
CTGCTCGAGCCCGACGGCCGGTTCGTCTTCGACGTGTTCGCGCCGAGCCGGGAGGACATCGAGCAGACGCACGACCGCTGGCTCGAGCGCGAGCCGGGGATCTGGGAGCGGGCGGTGTGGGACGAGACGTCCCGCACGCTCACGCTCTCGGTGCGCTCGGATGGGTCGACGACGTCCTTCGGCCTGCACTGGCTGTCCGTGACCGAATGGCTCGCACTCCTCGACGAAGCCGACTTCGCCGTCGACGCGGTGTACGGCTGGTTCGACCGGCGGCCCTACGACGACGAGGAAGACATGGTGTTCGTCGCACGGCGCATCCACTAGAGTCCTGGCCGTGCTCTGGGTATTGATCGTCGTCGGGCTGATCGTCGTCGTCGGGCTGCTGCTCGTCGCGCTCTACAACCGGCTCGTCCAGCAGCGCAACCGCGTGGACAACGCGTGGGCGCAGATCGAGGTTCAGCTCAAGCGGCGCTGGGATCTGATCCCGAACCTCGTCGAGAGCGTGAAGGGCTACGCGGCGCACGAGCGCGGCACCTTCGAGGCCGTGACCGAGGCCCGTGCACGTGCCCAGAACGCGAAGACTCCCGCCGAGACCGCGGAGGCCGAGGGAATCCTGGGCGCCGCGCTCGGCCGCCTGCTCGCGGTCGCCGAGGCGTATCCCGAGCTCCAGGCCGACGAGAACTTCCGCCAGCTCCAGACGGAGCTCGCCGAGACCGAGAACAGGGTCGCCGTCAGCCGCCAGGTCTACAACGACACCGTGCTGACCTACAACAACACCGTGCAGACCTTCCCGGGCGTACTCGTCGCCGGCCCGTTCGGATTCAGCATCCGCGAGTTCTTCGAGGTGGAAGACCAGGCTCAGAGGGAGCCGCCGTCCGTCGACTTCTAGTCGTCTCGGTTGCCGTCCTCGCGACGGCCCTCGCGCTTCCCGGCGCGGCGCGCGCCGACAGCTTCTCGCTGCTCCAGGCCGACGTCGCCGTCGACGTCCAGACGGATGGCTCGCTCGGTGTCAGCGAGCGGCTCGAGGTGGCGTTCTCCGGAGATTTCAACTTCGGCTACCGCGACATCCCGCTGCGCGAGGGGGAGTCGCTCGTGGAGCCGTCCGTCGCAGAACGCGGCGTGGCGTTCCGGCGCGGAAACCAGACGAGCCTCGAGCCCGGCGTCCCCGGGACGTTCGGGGTCGAGCGCCGCGGGGACACCGTTCGCATCGTCTGGTACTTCACCGCTCTCGACCAGACGCGGGCGTTCACCGTCTCGTACAGGCTCCGCGGCGTTGCGGTCGCGTACGACGACGTCGTCGACGTCAACCTGAAGGTCTGGGGCGACCAGTGGGAACAGCCCCTCTACCGGCTCGTCGGGATCGAGACGGCGCCCGGCAAGATCCTGCGCGCCTGGGGCAAGCCGGTGTGGGTGCGTGGAGACGTCGAGCTCGTCGGGACGCGGGCGACGCTGCGCGCGGTGAACGTCCCGGCGAAGCAGTTCGTCGAGCTGCGCACGCTGATTCCACGAAGCGCATTCACCTCGACGGCAGGCATGAAGGTCGAGCGTGGGAACGGGTTCGACCGGATCGTCGAGGAGGAGCAGGCCGACGCCGACCGCTACCTCGAGGATCGCGAGCGGATCGACGCGCTCAAGGACCACCCGCTCCGGACGGGTCTCGTCGTGCTCGCTCTGGCAGTGCTTCCCGCCCTCCTCGTCATCTGGCTGGTGTTCTGGTTCATGGGCCGTGAGCGCCGCACGGGCTACGACCGCGAGTACGAGCAGGAGCCGCCGACGGACACGGAACCCGCACTGGTGCCGACCCTCCTACGGCAGGGTGGCGACGCCGGTTCGTACGAGTTCACGGCCACGCTCTTCGACCTCATCCGGCGCGGGATCTACAGGGCCGAGCCGACGACGACCGAGCGGCCGATCTGGGGAGGGCTGCGCCACGAGACGATCTCCGACCTCGAGATCTCGGCGGGCGAGGACGCCGAGTTGCGCGCGTGGGAGCGCGACGTCGCCAACGTGGTCGACGCCGTGCTCGACGGCGGGTCGGAGCGCCTCTCCCGGTTCCGCGACCAGATCGAGGACGAGCGGACGACGATGCACGGACGCTTCTCCTCGTTCAAGGAGCACGTCGCGGACGAGACTGGGCGCCGCTCGTGGTTCCGCTCGACCGGCGCAATACCCCTCCTCGCCGCGACGGTCCTGTTCGCCGCGGCCGGCGCCGGGCTCATCTACCTCGCAGCGGACGGCTGGCGGCCCGTCTACAACCGCTACTCGGACGTCCTCCTCCTCATCGGGGGCATCGGTCTCGTCGTGAATGCCGTGCTCTGCCTCGGCACGCTGATCTTCAACCGGCGAGCCTGGCGCCGGCGAACGGGCGCGGCGCAGGAGGAGGCCGAGCGCTGGGAAGCGTTCCGCCGCTACCTCTCCGACTTCCCGCGCCTGCAGGAAGCGCCGCCCGCGACGCTCGAGCTGTGGGAGCGCTTCCTCGTCTACGGGATCGCGTTCGGGATCGCGGAGCGCGTGCTGCAGGGGGCCCAGCTGCACATGCCCGAAGCGCTCGCCCAGGCAAGCACGATCTACTGGATCTCGCCGCACGGGGATCTCGGTTCGGGCGCGTCGAGCATGTCCATCGGCGACCTCGCGTCGGGCTTCGGCGACGCGCTCGCGCCGCCGAACTCGGGCAGTGGTGGGGGCGGCGGCGGCTTCTCCGGCGGGGGCGGCGGCGGAGGCGGCGGCGGAGGCGGCGGCTTTGGCTAGAGAAGACATGCCCTAAAGAGCCATCTGGTGCCGCGGACGTGAACGTGGCACGCTGACGCACGACAGCTCGGACGACGACCCGACGCGACAGCTGCGCGCCGGCGCCGGCTCCGAGCCCCTATCGCATCGCTCGCAGGGATCCCCCGGACGGGGGTGTCCGCATCGACCTCTGGGCCGACAACTGCGAGTGACCCCTGCAGTCACCGAAAGGACTTGCGGCTGTGTTCACCAAGGGAAATACGCGCTATCTCGTCGTCTCCCTGGCGGCGGTCGCCGGCCTCCTCGCCTCTCTCGGCGGCGGCTGGTTCGACGGCAGCTAACGGCTGACGAACAGAACGAGCTTCACCCGGTCTCCCTCCACGCTCGTGGCGGGAGACCGTTCCGTGCCGTCGCTCCTCAGAGCTCGACCTCCTGCAGCGCCAATGCAGCCCTCCGGTAGTGCGTGGCCGCGTCCCGGTCGTGCCCGCGGCGGCTCTCCACGTCGCCCTGCGCGATCCAGGCAGAGCTACGGTGCCCCGTCGAGCGTGCACGCGCGAAGGTCGCATCGGCCCGCGCGAGCCACTCGTCGGCCTCATCGAGGTGACCCTCCGCCGCGAGCGCGCGCCCGAAGGTCAGCTCCGCCGTCCCGACCTCCTGCAGGTGGTCGACCCGGTCGTCGAGGAGCTCGAGCGCCTTTCGCGCCTGCGTCAGACTCGCTTCGGTGTCGCCGCTCTCGAGACGGATCTCGGCGAGCGACGAGCAGACGTAGCCTGCTTCGACTCGGAGGTCGAGGTCGACGAACATCGCGAAGGCCTCGTCGAGCAGCTCGATCGCACGCTCGGGGTCGCCGAGCAGGTGAACCAGTCCGGCGAGGTTGTTCAGCAGGCGCGCGACGGTGGCGCGGTCGCCGAGCTCCTCGAAGAGCTCCCGCGCACGCTCGGCCTGCGTCCGTGCGTACAGCCACCTGCCCTGTCGTTGGGCCACGAGTGACGACTGGAACACCGCGTCCGCGATACGGCGCGGGTCGGCGCAGGCCTCGGCGAGCTCGAGCGCGCGCTCGATGTCGTCCTCGGCGGCGACCCAGTCGCGGTTTCGGCGATGACCGCGCGCGCGCCAGTGGAAGACGTCCGAGCGCAGGCGATCGGTCGGAAGATCCGTGCTCTCCGCGAGCGCGAGTGCCTCGCCGAGTAGCGTGATCGCCTCGGCGATCCTCGCTTCCGAGTAGCGGAGAACGCCGATCTCGAAGACGACCTGCGCGCGGTCGGCGTCGGTGAAGCCGGCGCCGAGCGCGAGCGACGCCGCCTCCTCGAGCAGCTCGGCCCCGCGCTCGAGATCGCCGCGGCGGATTCGCGCCCACGCATCGCCGCACGCCAGGCGGAACGACCCGCGGCTGCTCCTCGCGATGCCCTCGAGCTCACGTGCGGCAGCGTACGCCCCGACCGCCTCGTCGTAGCGACCGAGCTCGAGAAGTCGCTCCGCCTCGTCGAGCGCCGTGTCGATCCGCTCCGCCTCCGCACGGCTGACGCCGTGCTCGAGGAATGCGCTGTCCGTGTCGAGCCGCTCCGCGAGCCAGTCGAGCGTCTCGCGCGTCGGCCGTGTCTTCCCGCGCTCGATCTGACTGACGTACTCCTTCGAGAAGCGACCCGCTGCCAGCTCGGCCTGGCTCAGGCCTGCCGAGCGCCGAAGTGAGCGCACGCGCTCACCCATCGTCTGCAGCCCGTTGTCACTCGGCTGGTCCCAGTCAGCCATCCCCACGGGCAAATGGTGGCACGCACGACGCCCGGAGTCACGCTTCGATGCGTCGCGCCACCTCGTAGAGCGCGATCGCGCCGGCAGCAGCGACGTTCAGCGACTCGGCGTCCCCGGGCATCGGGATCGACGCCTGGCGACACCGTGCCGCGAGACTCTCCGGCAGCCCCTCGCGCTCCGCGCCGAGGTACAGCGCCAAGGGTGGCTCGAGCGGAACGGAGGCGAGTGGCTCTCCGCCATGCGCCACAAGGGCGACTCCGCGCTCGGGCAGAACGTCCCACTCGGCCAGCGGGACGCGGAAGATCGCCCCGGCCGAGGCGCGCAGCGCACGCGGCCCCGTCGGATCGGCGCAACCCGGAGACAGCGCGACGCCTGCACCGAAGGCATCGGCGGAGCGGAGCAGCGCGCCGACGTTCCCGGGATCCGACACCCGCCAGAGCGCGACCACCACCTCGCGGGTGCCCAGCGGCAGGTCGGATCGACGGTAGAGACCGATGACCCGCGGCGCGTGCCCCAGCGTCGAGACCTCGCCGAGAAGCTCGGGCAGGACGTTCTCGCCTGCGACGAGCAGCTCGACCGGCTGGATGCCCGCGCCGGAGGCAGCCTCGACGAGGTCCTCGCTCTCGACCGCGAAGAGCCCGGTCTCCCCCCGGTGCTTGCGCGCAGAGAGAAGCTTCCGGACGAGCCGGAGCTTCTCGTTCTGACGCGATTCGATCAGGCCGCTTCGGCGTCGGCCTCGAGCGCAGCCTTCGCGCGCTCCGCCACCGCTGCGAACGCTGCCGGGTCGCTCACCGCGATGTCCGCGAGCGACTTCCGGTCGAGCTCGATCCCCGCCTTCTTCACGCCCGCCATGAACCGGTTGTACGAGAGGTCGTGCTCGCGCGCCGCCGCGTTGATGCGGATGATCCAGAGCGAGCGGAACGTGCGCTTGCGGTTCTTGCGATCGCGGTAGGCGTAGACGAGCGAGTGCTCGACCTGCTCCTTCGCGAAGCGGTAGCTCGACTTCTTACGTCCGTAGTAGCCCTTCGCCTGGTCGAGGACCTTCGCGCGCTTCTTGCGCGCATGGACTGCTCTCTTGACCCTCGGCATGGCTCAGCCTCCCCGCAGGAGCTTCTTGACGCTCTTCACGTCGCTCTCGGCGACGTCGTACAGCTTCCTGAAGCCGCGCCTACGCTTCGACGACTTCTTCTCGAGGTTGTGGCTCCGCATCCCGTGCCGGCGCAGGAGCTTCCCCGTCCCGGTCACCTTGAAGCGCTTCTTCGCGCCCTTCCCCGTCTTCATCTTTGGCATCCGTCTTCACTCCCACGTTCTTGTTCGGTGCGAGAACCATGACCATGTTGCGTCCGTCGAGAAGAGGCTGCTGCTCGATGGTGCCGAGCTCCTTCACGTCCTCCGCGAGCCTGACGAGAAGATCCCGACCACGCTCGGGGTGCAGTGTCTCGCGTCCCCGGAACATGATCGTGACCTTGACCTTGGCCCGCTGGCCGAGAAAGCGCACGACGTGCCCCTTCTTGGTCTCGTAGTCATGAATCCCGATCTTCGGTCTGAGCTTGATCTCCTTGATCTGGATCTGCGTCTGGTGCTTCCGGGCCTGCTTGGCGCGCTGATCCTGTTCGTAGCGGTACTTCGAGTAGTCCATGACCCGCGCGACGGGCGGATCGGCCCCGGCTGCGACCTCGACGAGATCGAGGCCCTTGCCGAACGCGTACTCCAGCGCTTCCTTCGTCGGGAGGATCCCGACCTGCCCGCCGTTCTCGTCGACGAGACGGACGCGCTGCGCGCGGATTTCCTCGTTGATTCGCTCGTCACGCTTGCGCGGGACGTTCCGGTCGAGATCCGGCCGGCGGCGACGAGGTCTCAAAGGCTGTTCATCAAGCTCTCAGCTTCCTCCTTGCAAACGACAAAACCGCTGCAGGCAGCGGCTCGTCACTCACTCCAACCGGCTCGGTTGAACCCCCGCGAGTCATGCTCGGGAGGTGAGGAAGCGATGAGCTCCTGCTTGCAGGCGGCGGATGCTACCAGCCGCTGCCCGTAGGGGCGAGGCTTGCCTCGCCCTCGATGCGCGCCCCGAGGGCGACCCAAGGGTCGCCCCTACGGCTTCGGATCGGCCTCGGCGACAAGCTCGGCAAAGCGAGCAAGCAGCTCGTCGAGCGATATCGTCGACTGCTCACCGCCGCGCTCGCGCACCGCGAGTGCGTCGTTCGACTCGCGGTCGCCGTACACGACGGTGCACGGCACCTTCTCGAGCTCCGCGTCGCGGATCCGTTTGCCGAGCGTCTCGTCGCGCTCGTCCACCTCCACGCGATATCCCTCGTCGCTCAGGCGCTCGCGCAAGCCGCCGGCTGCCTCCCGATGCCCCTCGCCCACCGGGATCACCCGCACCTGCACGGGGGCGAGCCAGAACGGGAACGCCCCCGCGTAGTGCTCGACGAGGATGCCGATGAAGCGCTCGAACGAGCCGAAGAGCGCGCGGTGGATGACGAACACGCCGTGCTCGGTGTTGTCGGCGCCCATGTACGTCAGCCCGAAACGGGCGGGCATCTGCGCGTCGAGCTGGATCGTTCCCATCTGCCAGCTGCGGCCGAGCACGTCGGTCATGTGCAGGTCGATCTTCGGGCCGTAGAACGAGCCCTCGCCCGCGCCGACGACGTAGGGAACGGCGTAGCGCTCGAGCGCGGCGAGCAGCTCGCCCTCGGTGAAATCCCACTCCTCGTCCGAGCCGAGCTTGTTCTCAGGCCGCGTCGAAAGCTCGGCGTGCGGCTCCATGCCGAAGAGGCCGTAGAGGTAGCGCAGGTAGTCGACGCAGCCGTCGAGCTCTGCCGCGATCTGCTCGCGCGTGCAGAAGATGTGCGCGTCGTCCTGCGTCACGTACCGGACGCGCGTGATCCCGTGCAGCGTCCCGGTCGGCTCGTTGCGATGCAGCGGCGCCGCCTCCGCGTAGCGGATCGGGAGGTCGCGATAGCTCCGCAGCTGCGAGCCGAAGAGGAGCATGTGGCCCGGGCAGTTCATGGGCTTGATCCCGTACGTCTGGTCCTCGGAGTCGCCCGGGATGAGGAACATGTTCTCGCGGAACTTCTCCCAGTGGCCCGAGGTGACCCACAGCGCCTTGTCGTAGATGAGCGGGGTCTTGACCTCGTCGTAGCCGCGGCGCGCGTTCTCCCTCCGGCGTATCCCTTCGAGCTGGTTGTAGACCACCATCCCCTTCGGGTGCCAGAACGGCGAGCCCGGCGAGTGCTCGTCGAGGTGGAAGAGATCGAGCTGGAGCCCGAGGCGACGGTGATCGCGCGCACGCGCCTGCTCGAGGCGCTCGAGGTGCGCGTCGAGATCGGCCTGCGAGTAGAACGCCGTGCCGTAGATCCGCGTGAGCTGCGTGTTGCGCTCGTCTCCGCGCCAGTACGCCCCCGCGAGGCTCGTCAGCTTCACGGCCTTGATCGGCAAGGCGTTCTGCAGGTGCGGGCCGCGGCAGAGATCGGTGAACGCACCCTGCGTGTAGAGCGAGATGCCGCCCTCGGCGTCGCGTGCGAGCTCGACCTTGTACGGCTGCCCTTCCGCCTCGAAGCGGACGAGCGCGTCGTCCAGCGTCACGTCTTCGCGAACCCATTCGCGCCCCTCGGCGATCTCGCGGCGGATCTCCTCCTCGATCGCCTCGAGGTCGCTCTCGGAGATCGGCTCCGGGAACTCGAAGTCGTAGTAGAAGCCGTCGGCGATCGGCGGTCCGATGGCGATCTTCACGCCCGGATGCAGCCGCATGACCGCCTCGGCGAGCAGGTGGGCGGTGGAGTGCCGCAACACGTACAGCGCGTCGGGATCGTCGGTGTCGCGCGTGGTCAGGAACTGAACGCTCTCGCCGTCCGCGAGCGGCAGCCGGAGATCGCGCGTCGCGCCGTCCACGCGCGCGAGAACGGCCTGCTCGGCGAGCTTCGGCCCGATCGCGCGCGCCGCGTCCAGTCCGGTCGCACCGTCGGGGAGCTCGAGCTCGGAGGTGTCGGGGAGGATGACCTTCATCGCTGCGTGAGGATAGACAGGGCTCGCGGGATACTTCGGTGCCATGCGTACCAGCACCTGGGTCGCCGTCGCGGTCGCTCCGCTCCTCCTCATCGTCGTGCTGCTCGCCCGGCCGGAGGTCGACGGCGACTGGGAGAATCATCCGGCGCACTTCTGGCTCGTGCTCGGCGCGGCCTTCGTCGCGACCGCCCTCGGCTTCAGCGTCGCGACGGACGCTCGCCGCCGACACGACGCGCGGCTCTTCCTCATCTCGCTCGCCTTCATCGTGAGCGCCGCGTTCCTCGGCATGCACGCGCTCGCGACACCGGGTGTCCTGCTCGGCCCGAACGCGGGCTTCGAGCTTGCGACGCCCGTCGGGCTGCTGCTCGCAGGCGCTTTCGCAGCCGCTGCATCAGCTGATCTCGGCAGCGAGCGGGCAGAGCGCATACTCCGCCTGGCGCCCGTGCTCTTCGGTGCGCTCGGCGCTGTTGTTCTCGTTTGGGCAGTCGTGTCGCTGGCGGAACTTCCGCCCCTCGACGATCCGCTCGCGGACGAGCAGCTCGACGGCTGGCAGCTCCTGCTCGCCGCCCTCGGCGTCGCGCTGTTCGGCCTCACCGCCTTTGGATTCCTCCGCCTTCATCGCCGGAGACATGAGCGGTTCGTCCTCGCCTTCGCGCTCGCATTCGTCCTGCTCGCCGAAGCGATGGTGGTCATCGCGTGGGCCCGCAACTGGCACGTCTCCTGGTGGGAGTGGCACGTCCTCATGCTCGCGTCCTTCCTGCTCATCGCGTTCGTCGCACGGGCGGAATGGCACGAAGAGCGCTTCAGCGCGATCTACCTCGACGAGACGCTCGCGGGTACCCGCGAGGTCAGCGTCGTGTTCGCGGATCTCGCCGGCTACACGAGCTTCGCAGAGCGCCACACGCCGGAAGACGTCGCAGCGATGCTCAACTCGTACTACGAACGGATCATCCCGATCATGGAACGCGCGGGCGGTGAGGTGCACCAGATCGTCGGCGACGAGCTGATGGTCATCTTCGGCAAGGACGCGACCGTCGAGGACCACGCGCATCGTGCCGCGCGGGCGGCTCTCGTACTCCAGCGCGTCGCACATCGCGTGGCCGCGGACGAGCCGGATTGGCCACGGTTCCGGGTCGGCGTCGCGAGCGGAGAGGTGCATGCAGGCGTCGTCGGGGCGGCCCGTGGACACCGCAAGCACGGCATCGTCGGCGATGTCGTCAACCTCGCCGCCCGCCTCCAGGCCGCGGCGCCCGTGGAGGGGGTGTTGATATCCGAGACGACGTTCCGCGCGCTCGGAACCCGCACCGTGGTCGAGGCCATGGCTCCGCTGTCCGTCAAGGGGAAGCGCGAGCCGGTGACGGCCTACATCCTCCACCGCCTCGCGAGGGAGCCTGCGGACGGAGACTAGGGCGGCGGTCGCTCACGGTCGCCTGCAGGCCCAAGTGCGAGCTCCAGCTCGAGCTCGTCGAGCGCGCTGCGGAGGATCGCGATGCGCTCCGCGACCGGGGCGTGCGCCTGTGGATCGACCGGAGACGGGCGCGTCACGCCGTAGCGCTCGCGGATCGCCTGCCGGCGGTCGATCTCGCGCGCCTCCTCCATCGAGTTGAGCACCACGCCGATGAGCACGTTCAGCACGATGAACGCCGCGACGAGGATGAAGCTCACGAAGTAGAGCCAGGCCCAGGGCTCGACGTCCATGGCCGCGGCCATGTACTGCGGGAAGTTCTCGAGCGTGAGCATCACGAAGAGCGTGAGCATGGCGCGGCCGATATTCCCCCACTCCTCGGGCAGCTCGTCACCGAACCAGATCCAGCCGACCATCCCGTAGACGAAGAGGATCATGGCCGTGACCGCGCCGATCGACGCCAGCGGAGGCACGCTCCGCCAGATTCCGAGCAGAAGCACGCGGAGGTCGGGAAGCAGGCGCACGATGCGCACCACGCGGAGCAACCGCAGGAGACGGAGGAGCGTCGAGTTCTGCCGGATCCCCGGGACGAAGACCGCGAGGATGACCACGAAGTCGAAGACGTTCCAGCCGTTCCGGAAGAACGCGAGCGGGCGCGGCCAGTACGACGCCATGCGAATGAGCAGCTCGACGAGGAAGATCGCGAGGCAGATCCCGTTGATCACGTCGAGCACGTCGCCCCAGCGATCGACGATTCCCTCGTAGGTGTGGAGCCCGAGGACGACGGCATTGACCGCGATCGTCCCGACGATGATCGCGGTGAAGGTCGGCGAGTCGACGACCCGCGCCAGGGCGTTCCGCTCGTCCACCGAGCGTCATTCTGGCCACGAGGTCGGCCGTCGTTCGCGGCAGCCAGAGCCGACCGCTTCGCGGCCGGCAACGGCGATGCTCCTTACACTGCGCTCGATGAGCGACCCCGCCGCCGAGGCGCCAGGACGCGTCGCGCGACTCGTGCAGGCGCCCCTCGAGCACCTGGGCGGTGTCGTCCGCGGCGTCGCCCGAGCGCTCCCACGAGCGGTCGAGGACATGTTCACGGACCGCTGCACGCAGTACGCAGCCGCGATCGCGTACCGGGTGCTCTTCTCGCTCTTCCCGCTCACCATCGCGCTCGTGTCCATCTTCGGCCTCGTCCTCCAGGACGACGAGCTCCGCCAGCAAGTCATCGACGAGCTGGTCGACTTCCTGCCGGTCTCGGAGTCGGGCCAGGGGAACATCCAGACGTCCATCGAGCAGATCGCGACGCCACTGTCGGCGATCGGGCTCATCTCGCTCGTCGCGCTCCTCTGGGGCGCCTCCGGGATGATGGCGTCGATCCGGCTCGGGCTCGAGACGGCCATGAAGGTCGACCGTGGGCGACCCGCCGCCCGTGCGAAGCTCGTCGACTTCATCCTCGTCGCTGCAGCCGGAGTGCTCGTCATCCTCATCGTCGGGCTCTCCGCCTTCGGAGCCTTCTTCAGCAAGCTCGTCGACCGCTTCACCGAGTGGGCGAACATCGCGAGCCCTTCCGGGATCCTCGTCCGTGACGGGATCCAGCTCGTTGCGATCGCGATCACCGTCCTCCTCCTCTATCGCTTCGTTCCGGCGCGGAAGATCAGACGTCGTGGAGCGCTCGCCGGGGCCATCCTCACCGCGGTCGGCGTCTGGGGCTCGACGAAGGTGCTCGCGATCGTCTTCTCGGACTTCTCCCGCTACAACCTCATCTACGGCTCGCTCGCGGGAGTGATGACGTTCCTCTTCTTCGTCTATGTCGTCGCCTGGATCCTGCTTCTCGGCGCGGAGTTCGCGTACGCGTGGTCGCAGCCACCCGGGCCGCCGGGGCCGCCGCTCCGAGCGCGGCTGATCGGCGTCGTCCGCGGCCTCTTCATCCACTCGGACGAGGAGGACGAGCGCGCTACCGGAGAGCCGGCTCGTCGACCGTGAGGCTCTTCGCGTCGGCGTCGAGCGTGCACCTGACACCGAGCGGGAGTGCCGCGAGATGCTTCGTATGACCGAGCGGGAGGCCGTAGATCACCGGCACGCCGAGCGAGCCGAGGCGCTCCTCGAGAATGTCCTCGACCGTGCGTGAGCGCGCCCAGTCGGAGACCGGGCGCAGGTCGCCGTAGTCCGACTTCTCCATCTGCCCCACGACCACTCCCGCGACCTGCTCGAGCTTTCCCGAGTGGCCGAGTTGGACGAGGTTCCCGTCGAGGTAGTAGGGCGGCGTGTGCGTGTCCTCGAAGAACAGGATCGCGCCCTCGAGCTCGATCTCCCAGGGGGTGCCCATCGTCTGCATGAGAAGCCAGAGGCACCCACCGACCAGCGGCGCCGTCACGCGGCCTCCGTGGATCGTGCGCACCCAGGGATCGTCGGGATCGCGCGGCACCTCGCCGGCGCCGCCCGTGCGGAGGACCTCGAGCAGTCGCTCCTTCGTGAAGGAGGTCGTCTCCGCGCTGCCGACGCCTATGAGCCCGTTGCCGTAGACGGTCGCAACGCCGGAGCGCTGGCGGATCGCAACGTGCAGCGCGGTGATGTCGGAGAACCCGACGAGTGGCTTCGGGTTCTTCGAGATGAGGTCGAAGTCGAGATAGGGGATCGTCTGCGCGGAGCCGAATCCGCCCTGCAACGCCTGGACGACGTCGACGTCGGGATCGGCGAAGAGCGCGTTCACGTCGTCCGCGCGCCCCTTCGCATCGCCGGCGACGTAGTCGTCGCGCTCCCACACTCCAGCGGCGAGCTTCACGCGGTAGCCACGCGCCTCCCACCACTCCACGCCGCGGAGGACGTCGGAGCGGCTGTCGTACGGGCTTGCCGCCGCGGCCACGCCGATGGTGCCGCCGTCGGGGAGCGGCTTGCCGAACCGCGTCGCTGCGATCATCGGCAGATGCGAACGGACTGAGTCGCCTCGGCCTCGCGCCCCCGCACGTCGGAGGCGGTGGCCGTCAGCGTGTGCGCGCCCTTGCGCTTGCCGCTCGTCCGCCAGGTCAACTCGTAGAGCCCGGCGACGTTCTTGCGAACCCGGCCGATCTGGCGATTCCCGTCGAAGAAGCCTACGGACGAGATCTGCACGTTGTCGTTCGCGACGACGAGAAGCTTCTGCCGTGGGGCGAGGCACTTGCCCTTCTCGGGCGTGACCCAGGTCACCGTCGGCCCGTTGACGGCCTCGGCACGCAGCCCGGCGAAGCGGGTGTTCGGGAGCGGGCTGTCGGAGTCCGTGTTGATGTTCTTCGACTCCTGGTAGTCGGAGGCGACGACCTGCATGAACTGTGTGCCCGTCTCGAGCGGCAGCGTCTCGCGCGGGATCGAGAACGCCGCGATCCCCGTCTCGGGATCCCAGCGCGTGGCGCCCACCGAGGAGCGCCGGGTCGACGGGCCGAAGAAGAGCTGCAGGGCGAGCGGGTCGACGCCCGACTTCGCGTCGGTGACCTTCGCGACCACCGTCGGCCGCCCACTCGAGAGGGTGCGGGTGATGATCCGGACGTTCGGGGGGCGCACGTCGTTCACCCACGAGCGCAGCGTGTAGCGGCCCGCGAGCGAACGGCCCGTGAAGAGATCCCGCCCCGAGTCGACGGAGACGTAGTAGCGCCCCGGCGGGAGGAAGACCCCGCCGGCCGTGCCGATCGAGTACAGGAAGTCCGGCAGCTGGCCGTTCACGTTCACCGGAATGCCCGCGTACCCGAGCACGTCGTTCTCGTCGAGCGAGCCCATGAACCAGGGGTGGATCGGCTGGTTCGAGCTCAGGAGCGACGTGATCGAGGCGTCGAGCCGTGGCGCCGGACGCACGACGACGACGCCCGCATTCACCGCCTGCCGCGGGATGTCGAGGGAGTACAGCTTCTCGTGCCCGTCGTCGTTCACCGACGGGTCGACGCCGAAGATGCCGAGGATCGAGAACGGCGAGGTAGGCCAGCGATAGGCGGTCGCGCGGTTCCCGCCGCTTCGCGTGTCGCCTGACTGGAGCGTCTTGAGTGGAGCGACGGGCGCGCCGACGAGGGAGGACCGCGAGACGGAGAACGCGTAGGGGATCCGCCGCTCGTCGCTGCCGCGCTTGAG
>DASUCN010000090.1:0-19836 GCA_036276015.1 Gaiellaceae bacterium
GCGAACTCGGCGACGCCCGACTTGTCGTAGACGGAGATCAGCGCGCGCACAGCTCTCCCACGACGCGGGGCAGCAGGCGATGTTCGGCCTCGTGCACGCGCTCTCGGAGGGTCTCGACGGTGTCGTGCGGCAGGACCGGGACGGGCTCGCTCGCGATCACCGTCCCCGTGTCGACGCCGTCGTCGACGTAGTGAACCGTCGCTGCGGCCTCCGGAGCGCGCGCCTGCAGGATGTCTTCGAGGGGGTGCGCTCCGGGGAAATCCGGCAACGGCGCCGGGTGCACGTTCACGACCCGGCCGGGAAAGCGCGCGAGGAACGACGGCCGCAGCAGGTGCATGTAGCCGGCGCACACGACGAGTTCGACTCCGTGGTCGACCAGCCAGCCGGCCATCTCCGCGTCCCGTGCCTCGCGGTCGGCATAAGCGTCGAGGGCGAAGACGGCGGTGGGAACTCCCGCTGCCTCAGCTCGCTCGAGCCCGCGGGCGCCGGCGACGTTCGAGGCGACCGCGACGACCGGGAGACCTGCGTCGAGCAGAGCCTGCAGGTTCGTGCCCTCGCCGCTGACGAGCACCCCGATCACGCCTCGACGATCGTCCCGATCACGAACTCCTCCCCCGGATCGGACACGACGGCGACGTACCCGATCCCGAGGTTGAAGACGCGTCGCAGCTCCTCCTCCGCAACGTGGCGGGCGAGCCAGTGGAACACCGGCGGCCGCTCCCACGCATCCCAGTCGATCTCCGCGGCGAGCCCCTCGGGGAGCACGCGAGCGAGATTTCCGGAGATGCCGCCACCGGTGACATGTGCGAGGCCGTGGGCGTGCCCGCGCAGGCGCCGCACGTCGTCGAGGTAGAGGCGGGTCGGCGCGAGCAGGTCCTCGCCGTCGTACTCCTCGACGGAGAGAACCTGCCGTACGAGCGTGAACCCGTTGGCGTGCACGCCCGCCGACGGAAGGCCCACGACGGCGTCTCCTGCGACGATGCCCGAGCCGTCGATCAGCGAGCTCGACGAGACGATCCCGACGCACGTCCCCGCGAAGTCGAGCTCGTCCTCGCGGTAGATACCGGGGAGCTCCGCGGTTTCGCCGCCGACGAGCGCCACCCCGGCCTCGCGGCACACCTCTGCCGCGCCCTCGACGAGCTCCGCGACGGCCTCGAGCTCGATCCGGTTGGCCGCGACGTAGTCGAGGAAGAACAGCGGTTCGGCTCCGGTCGTGATCACGTCGTTGATGCAGTGCGCGGCGAGGTCGGCGCCGCACGTGCGCAACACGCCGCGCTGGCGCGCGAGGATCAGCTTCGTCCCGACCCCGTCGGTCGACGCGACGAGGAGGCGCTCGCGGTCGAGTGGGTACAGCCCGGCGAACGCTCCGAACCCACGCGCGCCCGTGGATTCCGCCGCGGCCCGGAGCCGCTGGACGACCGCGTCGGCCTTCGCGATCGACACGCCGGCAGCCTCGTACGTCTGCTCCCCGCCCACGGGCCGAGCGTACAGTCCTCGGCGTGGACGAGCCGTCCCTGCTGACCAGCTGGACGATCGACCCGCTGCAGCTCGTACCGATCGCGGCGATCGCGGTCGCATACGGCGTCCGCGCGCGCACGCTCGCACGTCGGAACCAGCCCGTCCCCGGCTGGCGTATCGCCCTGTTCACGCTCGGGATCGCGCTCCTCGTCCTCGCCGTCGCGTCACCGATCGCCGCGGTCGCGGAGGAGGAGCTCTTCACGTTCCACATGGGCCAGCACCTCCTGCTCGGCGACCTCGCGCCACTCTGTCTGCTCGCCGGACTGACGGGCCCGCTCTTGCGTCCCGTCCTCGCGCTCCCCGGCGTCATGCGCCTGCGCGTCCTCGCGAACCCGTTCGTCGCGTTCCCGATCTGGGCGGCGAACCTCGTCCTCTGGCACCTGCCCGTCCTGTACGAGGGCGCCGTGGAGTCGAGCGCCCTACACGCCCTCGAGCACGTCTGCTTCTTCACCGCCGGCATCGTCCTCTGGCTGCCCGTGCTCGAGACGCTCCCGGCGCCGGAGTGGTTCGGCACGGGCGCGAAGCTCGCCTACATCGTCGGCGTCCGTCTCGTCGCGACCGTCGTCGGCAACGTGTTCGTCTGGGGAGGGTCGGCCTTCTACGACGTGTACGAGACCGGCGACGACTACCTCGGCCTCTCGTCGGACGCCGACCAAGGCCTCGCCGGCTCGCTGATGATGCTCGAGGGATCCCTCGTCACGATCGTCGCGCTCGCCTGGTTGTTCCTGCGCCTCGCGCAGGAGGGCGAGGCGCGCCAGCAGCTCATCGAGCGCGGCGTCGACGAACGGACTGCCCGGCGTGCGGTGCGATACCGCCGGTGGAACGAGCTCGCCTGACCTTTTGTCGCGAGTTCGTATAGATTTCGTATAGAGTATCGGCGTGTCCGTGTTCGCCCGCCTCGTCTCCGGCCGCCGCTCGAAGTTCGCGGTCCTCGCCGTGTGGGTCGCCGCCCTCGTGGCGCTCGGCCCCCTCATCGGGAGCTTCGAGTCGAAGCAGAAGAACGAGCCGTCGAGCTTCCTCCCGGCGGACGCCGAGTCCGTCCGGGCGCTCGAGCTCTCGGACCAGTTCCCGTCGGCCGAGGGAGTCGCGGCGATCGCCGTCTTCGCGCGCGAGGGCGGTCTCACGGCGGACGACCAGGAGGCGATCGCGGCGATTCGCGACGAACTCGCGTCCTCGCCTCCCGAAGGCGTGGTAGCGGTCGCTCCATCGCAGCTCTCGGACGACGGTGACGCTGCCCTCGTCGTCACGCAGATCGTCGCCGACGGCGATGAGGACGTGCTCATCGAGGCCGTCGACTCGATCCGCGAGGCGGTCGCCGAAGGCGTCCCGGACGGCCTGGAGGCGAAGGTCACGGGACCCGCGGGCTACTCGGCCGATGCGAGCGCGGCGTTCGAGGGCATCAACTCGACCCTCCTCCTCGCGACCACCCTGCTCGTCTTCGTCCTGCTCGTGATCATCTACCGGAGCCCGATCTTCTGGGTACTCCCGCTCCTCGCCGTCTTCTTCGCCGAGGGGCTCGTCCGCGGGATCGGCTCGCTGCTCGTCGACGCCGGCGTCGTCGTGAACGGCCAGACCGGCGGCATCCTCCTCGTCCTCGTGTTCGGCGCCGGCACGGACTACGCGTTGCTGCTCACCGCCCGTTACCGCGAGGAGCTTCACCGCCACGAGGACAAGCACGAGGCGATGCGCATTGCGGTGCGGCAGGCGGGCCCCGGGATCCTCGCGTCGGCAGGCACTGTCGTCGCGGCACTGCTCTGCCTCTCGTTCGCCTCGGTCAACTCGACCGCCGGCCTCGGCCCGGTCGGCGCAATGGGGGTCGCAGTGGCCGCGGCGGCGATGCTCACGGTCCTCCCCGCGCTGCTCTTGATCGGCGGACGGCGCGCGTTCTGGCCCTTCGTGCCGCGGTTCGACCGTCCCGAGGCGGAGAACGGAACGGCCTGGCGGCGCGGCTTCTGGGGTCGACTCGGCCCGTGGATCGAGCGCCGCCATCGGGCCGTCTGGATCGTGACCACGCTGGCACTGCTCGCGCTCTCGCTAGGCATGCTCACGCTCGACTCGAACCTCACGACCGCGAATGCGTTTCGGGGGGAGGTCGAGGCGGTCGAGGGTCAGAGGCTCCTCGAGCGCTCGTTCCCGGCCGGTGCGAGCGCACCGACGACGGTCATCGTGACCGACCCGGCCAAGGTCGACGCCGTCGTCGCCGTCGCCGAGAACGCCCCGCAGGTGGTCGCCGTCGGCCCGGTGCAAAGCGGTGAGCCCGGCGTTCTCTTCACCGTCACGCTGAGCGAGGACCCGTTCAGCGAGGCGGGCTTCGCGCAAGTCGAACCGCTGCGCGACGAGCTGCGTGCGGACGGCGGTGACGCCGTGCTCGTCGGCGGCGCGACCGCGGAGGAGCACGACCTCCGCGAGGCCGTCCGGTCGGACACGCTCTTCCTCGTCCCGCTCGTTCTCCTCGTCGTGTTCGCGATCCTCGTCCTGCTCCTCCGCGCGCTCGTCGGCCCGCTGATGCTCATGGCGACGGTCGTGCTCTCCTTCTTCGCGGCGCTCGGCCTCGCCCTCGTCGTGTTCGAGCTCTTCGCCGACTTCCCGGGCGAGGATCCGAGCTACCCGCTCTTCGCCTTCATCTTCCTCGTCGCGCTGGGCATCGACTACAACATCTTCCTCATGGCACGCGTGCGCGAGGAGGCGCAGACGATGCCGACGAAGGAGGCGATGCTCAAGGGCCTCGCGGTCACCGGCGGCGTCATCACCTCCGCCGGGATCGTCCTCGCGGGAACGTTCTCCGTGCTCGCCGTGCTGCCCCTCGTCGCGCTGACGCAGATCGGGATCACGGTCGCGCTCGGCGTCCTCCTCGACACGTTCGTCGTGCGCTCGATCCTCGTCCCCGCCCTCACCTTCTCGCTCGGCGAGCGCACGTGGTGGCCGTCGCGGCTCGGACGCCGATGATCTGCTCGGTCTGGGGACTCCTCCTCGTCGGACTCGTCCTCGCGTCGAGCGTGATGGCGCTGCTGTGGTGGGTGCAGGTGCGGATCGGCGATGCGAGCCACGTCGACGTCGCCTGGGCCGCCCTCATCGCCTCCGCCGCGATCCTCTACGCGCTGCTCGCCGACGGTGACGTCGCCCATCGCGTCCTCGCCTCGGCACTGGCGTCGATCTGGGGTTTCCGGCTCGCCGGGTACCTCTATGTCAATCGCCTCCGCGGTAAGGAGGAGGACGGTCGGTACCAGGCGCTGCGCGCGAAGTGGGGCGTGAACGCGAATCGCAACTTCTTCCTCTTCTTCCAGTTCCAGGCCGTCTTCGTCGTCTTCTTCTCGCTGCCCTTCGCGTTCATTGCGCTCGATCCGGACTCGGAGATCTCCGCGCTCGCGTGGATCGGCGTAGTCGTGTGGGCGATCGGCAACGTCGGGACGATCCTCTCCGACTATCAGCTCGCCCAGTGGCGCGCGAACCCCGAGAACAAGGGCAAGACCGCGCACGGCGGTCTGTGGAGCTGGTCGCGCCACCCGAACTACTTCTTCGAGTGGGTGAACTGGTGCGGCAACGCGCTCGTCGCGACAGCCGCGCCGTGGGGCTGGATCGCGTGGATCGTTCCCGCAGGCCTGCTCTACTTGCTGTTCAAGGTGACGGGCATCCCGGCGACCGAGGCGCAGGCGCTGCGCTCGCGCTCGGACTACGCCGAGTACCAGCGGACGACGAGCGTCTTCGTCCCGCTCCCGCCGAGGCGTGTGACGTGACGGTCGCACCGCGGCGTAGATCGGGCATGACCAGACTTCTCGTCGTCGCCGGCGGCGTCGCTGCAGCTCTGCTCGGCGTGGCCGGTGTCGCCCAGGCCTCTTGCATCTCGCAGACGTCCGCCGAGCAGCGTGCCCGAGCCGACGCGATCTTCACCGGCATCGCGCTCGAGGATCCGACCGCGTCCGGTGTCCAGCGCTTCAGGGTGACCCGTTACCTCAAAGGCCGCGGCCCGGCGATCGTCCGCGTCCAGACAGGCCACCGGGTGCACGCCGACGGCACCGGAAGCACGACGTCCGTGAGCATCGTCGTGCGGAAGGGACAGCGCTGGCGGATCTTCGTCCGCGGCTCGACTCGCCGGATCCTGCAGACGAACGTCTGCGACGGCTCGCGCAGGCTCTAGCGCTCCTCTGAGACGCCAAGCGCCTCGGCGACGGCTGAGAACTCGGCGAGGGCGGCCTCGAGATCCTCGACGATCTCGCGCGCCGACGATGGCGGCAACGTGCGCACGTGCTGGACAAAGTCGAGCTGCTTGTCCGAGGTCGGGCGCCGTCGCGACGCCTGGCTAGGGTAGGAGCCTCATGACCGGAACCCTTCTCGCCGCGGGGCTCGTCGTGGTGGGAGCAGGGAGCGTCCTCGCCTTCTCACGTCGTACGTTCGGTCTGGGGCTCGTCGCCCAGGCGCTCGGGATCGCGGCGGTCGGGATCGCCGGCATCGTGGTTTTCGCCTCGGGAGACGACGTGGGCGCCGCGTTCACGAGCGAGCTCGAGCCGCGCCTCGGCGTCGATCCGACGAGCGGCTACTTCCTCTTCATCCTCGGCCTCGTCGGAGCGCCGGCGGTGGTCTTCGCGACGCGTTACCTCGCAAACGACACGGTCGGGCGCGTCACGGCCGGGTTGACCGGCGTCTTTCTGCTCGTCCTCGCACTCGTCCTCTGCGCACGTGATCCGCTCACGTTCCTCGCGACCTGGGAGCTGATGACGCTCGTCCCCGCCGCGATCATCCTCGTCGGCCGCAGCGACCGCGAGGCGCGGAGCTCGGTCTTCGTCTACATCGGGCTCACACATCTCGTGGGTGCGGGAACGTGGATCGCGGTGCTGCTCCTCGCCGACGCCGGGGCCTTCGGCGGCAAGACGGCGATCGAGACGGGCTCGGGCACGCAGATCGCGATCGCCGTCGCCGCGCTCGTCGGCATGGGAACGAAGGCTGGTCTCGTGCCGCTCCACACGTGGCTGCCGCGCGCGCACCCGATCGCACCAGCGCACGTGTCGGCACTGATGAGCGGCGTGATGATCAAGATCGCCGTCTACGGCCTCGTCCGCGTGCTCGTCGAATGGCTCGGCGTGCTGCCCACGTGGTACGGCGTCGCCGTCCTCCTCGTTGGCGGCGCGTCGGCCGTGATCGGCGTCGTCTACGCGATCTTCCAGCACGAGCTGAAGCGGCTGCTCGCGTTCCACTCGATCGAGAACGTCGGGATCATCGTGCTCGGGCTCGGTGCGTGCCTCCTCCTGCACGGGCGCGGCGCGGACGACTGGGCGGGCGTGGCGCTCGCGGCGGCGCTCCTCCATACCCTCAACCACGCCGTGTTCAAAGGGCTCCTCTTCCTGGGTGCCGGCGCGTTCGAGAAGGCGGCAGGGTCGCTCGACATCGACCGGCTCGGGGGTCTACTGCAGCGGATGCCGTGGACCGGAGGGGCGTTCCTCGTGGGCGCGATGGCGATCGCCGGCTTG
Source organism: Gaiellaceae bacterium (assembly GCA_036276015.1). GTDB lineage: Bacteria > Actinomycetota > Thermoleophilia > Gaiellales > Gaiellaceae > GMQP-bins7. The sequence continues at coordinate 6,981 of DASUCN010000090.1, forward strand.
CCGCCGCTCAACGGGTTTGCGTCGGAATGGCTCACGCTCCAGTCGTTGCTCGCCGTCCCGGCGAGTGGCGGCGTCGCCGAGGGCCTTGCAGGCGCGGTCGCCCTCGCCGCGCTCGCCGCGACGGCTGCGCTGGCCGCGCTCTGCTTCGTCAAGGTCGTCGGTCTCGTGCTGCTCGGCCGACCGCGCCGGCCTCGAGTCGACGACGCCGTGGAAGCGCCGGTACCGATGTGGGGCGCCGCTGCGTTCCTCGCCGCCGCCTGCGTCGTGCTCGGCGTCGCCCCGGGTGTCCTCGCCGGGCCGCTCGCCGGACTCGCCCCCTGGCCGACCGCTGACGCACCGAGCGCGTCGCTCCGCGTCCCATCGGACGACCTCCTGCCCTCGCCGGGGATCTTCGTCGTCCTGCTCGTCGGCTCGGTGCTCCTGGTCGCTGCGCGCGGCAGGCGTCGAGCGGCACCGGCTCCGAGCTGGGCGTGCGGGCAGCTCCTCGGGCCCGGGCTGCAGTGGACCAGCGCGGGCTTCACGAAGCCGCTCCGGCTCGTGCTCGAGGCCGTCTTGCGCCCGACGCGAGACGTGACGCAGTCGATGCGCGGAGGCGTCGTTCAGGAGGTGCGGTACGAGGGTCACGTCCCACACCTCTTCGACACGCACGTGAACCGCCCGATCACGCGCGTCGGCCTGTGGGCCGCAGCACGCGCGCGGCGCCTTCAGAGCGGGAGCCTCACCGCATACGTCGGCTATCTCGTCGCGCTCGTGATCGTCCTCCTGGCAGCCGTGCGGATCGGAGGGATCGGATGAGCGCCGAGTCGGCCGCGTCCGCAGCCGTCCAACTCGTGGGAGGTCTCGCCCTTGCACCGCTCCTGCCCGGCCTCGTCCAGCACTGGAAGGCGCGTCTGCAGGGCAGGCGAGGACCGTCTCCGATCCAGCCCTACCGCGAGCTCGCCCGCCTGTGGTCGCGCACGAGCATCGACGTCGAGGGAACCACCCTCGTCTATCGGCTCGCGCCGCCGGTCACCGCGGCCGCCTTGATCGCCGCGGTCCTTCTCGTCCCGGCCGCGGAGGGCGCGCCGGAGCTCGGGGTGGGGCACAGCCTGCTCGCACTCGGCGGCCTCCTCGCCCTCGCGCGCTTCAGCGTGTGCGCCGCATCGTGGGACACGGAGAACGGCTTCGCGCTCATGGGTGCGAGCCGTGACCTCACGATCAGCGTCTTCACCGAGATGGCGCTCGTGCTGTCACTCTCCGTCGGCGCACTCATCGCGGGGACCGCCGACCTCACCGGTGTGATCGCCGGAACCGCCGGAGCGGACGTGTGGACCTCCCCCGCCCTCGCGCTCGGCGCGGTCGGGTTCGCCCTCGTCGTCCTCGCAGAGACCGGCAGGCAGCCGTTCGACAACCCCGACACGCACCTCGAGCTGACGATGATCCACGAGGGGCCGATGCTCGAGTACGGCGGACGCGATCTCGCGCTGCTGCAGTGGAGCGCCGCGGCTCGCCACTGGGTCGTGCTCGTGCTCGCAGCCCAGATCTTCGTTCCGCACGCGGAGAGCGTCTGGTTCCAGCTCGCGCTCCTACCCGCCGTCCTCCTCGCGCTCTGCGGGGCTCTCGCGCTCGTCGAGAGCCTCGTCGCGAAGATGCGCATCCTGCTTGCGCCACGGTTGCTCGCGGTCGGAGCCGCGGCCGCGCTGCTCGGCGTCCTGACGTGGCTGATCGAGGTGGCATGACGGGGTTCCTCGCCTGGCTCCTCGTCGCGTCGGGGCTCGCGGTCGTCGTCGTGCGCCGCCGCTCGGTCGTCGTCGGGATCGTCACGGCCCAGGCACTGGTGCTCGCCGCGGCGGCGTTCGTCGACGCGCAGAGCACCGACGACATCGTGGCCGGCGGGGCGCTCGCGGTGCGGGCGGTGATTCTCGCCCTACTCTTCGCGGGCGTCGTCGCCCGGACGCGGGAACGCGTGCCGGTGCACGCCCGCGTGCCGCCGCTGGTCCGCGGCGGGCTCGCCGTCCTGCTCGCGCTCGCGCTCGTCTGGCTGGTGCCGGAGATCGGCCTCGACTCGAGAGAGGCTGAGCGGGCGGTACTCACGCTGATCGCCTGCGGCGTCGCCACAGCCGGCCTCCGGCGCGCGACCCTCCTCCAGGTACTCGGGATCGTCCTCGTCGAGAACGGCCTCGCGCTGGCGGCACTCGAGCTCCAAGGTGACCAAGCCGCCGCGGCGATCGAGATCGGCGTCGCTGTCGACCTCATGCTCATCTCGCTCGTCGCGATCGTCTTCCATGAGCGGATCTTCGGCCTGTTCGGCGCAGGGGACACCGCTGCCCTGAGGACGCTTCGTGACTAGCCGCGAGTGGCTCGCACTGGCCGTCCCGGTCGTCCCGGCCGTCGGAGCCGTGGCTGCGAGCCTCGCCCCGCGCCGGGCGATCGCGGCCATCGGGCTCGTGGCAGCCGGGGTCGCAGGGGTCGTCGCGATCGTGTTCGCCGCACTAGCGATGGCGTCGCCGGACGAGTCGACCGCCACCGACTGGCTCATCGTCGATGCGACAGCCGGGCTCTTCGTCGGCGTCATCGGCACGATCGGGATCGCCAGCGCGCTCACGTCTCCCGGCTACCTCGGCGCCACTCGCAGCGAGCTCGTCCGCCCGGAGCGCGGCACGCGCCTCTACTACGGCACGTTCCTCGCCTTCTGGGCCGTCCTCGTCGCGGTGCCGATCAGCGGCAACCTCGGCATCGCCTGGCTGCTCGTGGAGGCGACCACTGCGGCCTCGGCGCTTCTCGTCGCGTTCAACGGACGCGCGACTGCGGTCGAGGCGGCGTGGAAGTACCTCGTGCTCACGACGCTCGGGCTCGGGTTCGCCCTCCTCGGCATCGTCCTCCTCGCTCCGCACGTCGAGGGTGGGCTGGGCGGGCTGTCGTGGAGCTCGCTGGCCGCAATCGACGCCGACTCGAACCAGGTCTCCGCCGCGTTCGTGCTTCTCCTCGGCGGTCTCGCCGCGAAGATCGGCTGGGCGCCCGTACACAACTGGCTGCCCGACGCACACTCGGAGGCGCCACCCCCCGTCTCGGCACTCCTCTCGAGCGCGCTCCTTCCAGCCGTCCTGGTCGTCGCCTGGCGCTCGGATCGCGCGCTCGCACCCGCTGTCGGCGATGAGCTCGCCCAGGGGCTTCTCGCGGCCTTTGGGCTGGTCTCGCTTGCGGTCGCGGTGCCCTTCCTCTGGCGTCCGCTCGCCTGGAAGCGGCTGCTCGCGTACTCGAGCCTCGAGCACATGGGGGTGCTCGCACTCGGATTCGCCTTCGCGAATCCGCTGGCGATGGCGGGCGTCGTCGTACACGTGGCGGGCCATGCGATCGCGAAGGCACTCGGCTTCTACGCAGCCACGCCGCTCCTCACCCACGTCCCGGGCGCGGGCGGTCGCGCCGCGACCGGCGTCGCACGCACGGCGCCGTCGCTCGGCGCCTCGATGGGAGTCTCGCTCGGCACGCTGGCCGGGTTGCCGCCGTCACCGCTCTTCGCGAGCGAAGTCCTCATCGTCGCGGGAGGATTCGCCGCCGGCCGACCCTGGGAGGCGGCCACGGCGGCCGTCCTCCTCGCGCTCGGGTTCCTCGGACTGGGTCATGCGCTGCTCGAGACGCTCGTCGGCAAGACGCGAAGGCGCGCGTCTGCGCACCCACTCGGCATGCGAGGCGTCGTCGCTCTGACGGTGGTGGCGAGCGCGGCCCTCCTCGCCCTCACCGCCCTCGCGCCGTGGCTCCCTGGCTCGGAGCTCGTCGAGGCCATGCTGGAAAACTCTTGAACGACTACCGCGATCGAATCCGCGACGCGCTCGACAGCGGAGGGACGTTCGCAGGCCTCTATGCCGTCGCCCGCGGTGGGCCCGTGCGCGTCGCCCTGACCGACGAGTCAGGAACAGTCCACGTCGAGACCGTCGAGCCCCGTTCCGGCGTCGTGCAGTCGATCGTCGATCTCGCTCCCACAGCCGCATGGGACGAGCGCGAGGCGCACGACCTCTACGGCGTGAGGTTCGAGGGCCACGAGCCGCTGCGCCCGCTCGTCGACCATGACCAGGAGATCGGGAGCTGGACGGTGCCCGTCGAGGGCCGCGACCCCTACCAGGTCGCCGTCGGCCCGATCCACGCCGGTGTCATCGAATCGGGTCATTTCCGGTTCCACGTCGTCGGTGAGAGGATCCTTCACCTCGACGCGCGGCTCTTCTACAAGCACCGAGGGCTCGAGCGCTCGGCGGAAGGCGCGAGTCTGGAGGACGGCTTGGCCGTCGTCTCGCGAGCGTGTGCGGCGTGCGCGGTCACGAATGGCGTCGCGTACGCGCAGGCGGCAGAAAAGGCTCTCGGTGCTCGGAGCTCCGCAGAGCTCGCACGGGCGCGGACGATTCTGCTCGAGCTCGAGCGGATCTGGAGCCATCTCAACGACATCTCCGCCGTGTGTGCGGGCACGGGCCTCGCAGCCGGCGCCCAGCGCTTCGCCGGCCTCACCGAGCGTGCTCGACGCCTGAACGCACGACTCACCGGCCATCGCTTCCTCTTCGGAACGGTCCGGGTTGGTGGCAGCGATTTGACGCTCGACAGTGAGACGATGTCGGACGCGCGTGAGGAGCTCGAGAGCCTTCGGGCGGAATCCTCCTCGGCCTGGCGCGAGCTCGTGTTCAATCGCTCGTTCGACGACCGCCTCGTCGACGTGGGGATCGTCCGGGCGAAGGACGTCCGGCGACTCGGCGCGACGGGACCGGCCGCGCGTGCCGCCGGCGTGCCCGTCGATGCGAGAGCGGTCAGCCCGGCGCTCGCGTACGACGACTTCGTCCCGGTCACGCCGATCCGAGCGACGGGCGACGTGAAGTCCCGGCTCGAGCAGCGGCACCTCGAGCTCGTCCAATCCTTCGAGCTGCTCGAGGCGCTGCTCACGAAGCCCGTTCGGCCGTGCTCGACGGAGAGCGGTGCACCAGAGCATCCCATTGCGGCGTCACGAGTCGAGAGCCCGCGTGGCGCGACGCTCTGCGTCGCCGAGCGCGACGGCGGCCGACTCACGCGCGTACACCTCAGGACCGGGTCGTACGCCAACTGGCCGGTCGTCGCGTTCGCGGCCGTCGGCAACATGCTCGCCGACTTCCCGCTCATCAACAAGAGCTTCGAGCTCTGCTACGCCTGCGCCGATCGCTGATGTTGACGCTCCTCCGAGATCTCCGCCGCCTCCGCCGTGAGCTCGGGTTGTCGCGCCCGCACCGCGGCCGGAGCCTCGCGGTCCGACACGTCGACTGCGGCTCGTGCAACGGGTGCGAGCACGAGCTGATCCTGACCTCGAGCCCGTACACGGATCTGCAACGCTTTGGCATCGGGATCGTGGCGTCACCACGGCATGCCGATGTCCTGCTCGTCACCGGTCCGGTCACGACTCGGATGCATGGACCGCTCCTGACTGCACACGCAGCGATGCCCGAGCCGCGGCGTATCGTCGCGCTCGGCGACTGCGCGAGCGGCCTCGGAGTCCTCGGCTCGCCGGACGAGCTCGTCGGGCCGGTGGAGGCCGTGCTGCCGGTCGACCTCCGAATCCCCGGGTGCCCGCCGACACCCGACGCGATTGCAGCCGCCCTGCTCGATCTGATCGACGGGCGCTAGGCAGGGGTTGGCTCGAAGCGGAGCTTCTCGGTGCGCGGCGGAACGCGCGTCGGGTAGCTCCGCGTGAAGCACGCGCGGCAGACCGAGTCCTCCGGCAGCTCGGTCGCCGCCTGCATCCCGCCCACGGAGAGGTAGTGCAGCGACGTCGCGCCGATGTGAGCGCGCATCTCCTCGACCGAGCGGTGCGCGGCGGCGAGCTCGTCCTCGTCGGCCATGTCGATCCCGTAGAAACACGGCGAGACGACCGGAGGTGACGAGACGCGGACGTGCACCTCGGCGGCACCCGCGTCGAAGAGCATCTGCACGAGCTGGCGGGTCGTGTTGCCGCGGACGATCGAGTCGTCGACGACCACGATCCGCTTGCCCTCGACCTCGCTCAGCGGGTTGAACTTCATGCGGATGCCCTGCTCGCGCATGCCCTGCTCGGGCTGGATGAACGTGCGCGCGACGTAGCGGTTCTTCACGAGCGCGTCGTTGTAGGGGATCCCCGAGGCACGGGCGAACCCGATCGCGGCGGGGGTTCCCCCGTCGGCGACGCCGATGACGACGTCGGCGTCGGCGGGCGCTTCCTCGGCGAGTCGCTCACCCATTCGTACGCGGGCGCCGTGCACCTCGACGCCGCCGACCCGCGAGTCGGGCCGGGCGAAGTACACGTGCTCGAAGATGCAGAGCGCGCTCGGGCCGGCAGGGACTCCCTGCGCCGAGTGCAGGCCCTCGTCGTCGATCCACACGATCTCGCCGGGTTGCACGTCGCGGACGACCTCCGCGCCGATCAGATCGAGCGCGCACGTCTCGGACGCGACGACCCAGTCGTTACCCAGTTGCCCGAGTGAGAGCGGCCGAAAGCCCCGCGGGTCGCGGAAGGCGACGAGCACCTCGTCGACGAGCGCCGTCACCGAGTACGCGCCCTCCAGGCGTCCCATCGTGTTCGCGATCGACTCGACCAGAGGAGCAGGGTCGCGGCCGATGAGCGCTGCGATCAGCTCCGTGTCGGAGCCGGATGCGAGCCGGATGCCGTCCGCGATGAGCTCGGCGCGCAGCTCCTCGACGTTCACGAGGTTGCCGTTGTGGCCGAGCGCGATCGTGCGCGTGCTGCCGTGATGGATGTGCGGCTGTGCGTTCGACCACTTGTTCGCGCCCGTCGTCGAGTAGCGCGTGTGTCCGATCGCGACCTCGCCCGGCAGCGCCTGGAGCTGCTGCTCGTCGAAGACGTGCGCGACGAGGCCCATCTCGCGGACGACGGTGAGCCGTCCACCGTCCGAGACGGCGATCCCCGCGGACTCCTGGCCGCGGTGCTGGAGCGCGAACAGCCCGAAGTACGCCAGACGCGAGACGTCCCGCTCGGGCGCACGGATGCCGAAGACACCACACACGTCAGCGTCTCCTCATGAGGTCGGACCCATAGAACCCGACTCCACGCCCTGCCACGCGTCCCGCAGGCGGTCGAGCGCCACGCCCAGGAGCGTACCGCCGCCCACTTCGCCGATCCGCCGGAGCGGAACGCCGAGCTCGGACGCGAGGGATTCGATCTCCTCCGCGCGTTCTGGCGCGCAGGACACGACGGCACGCCCGCCGACTTCGCCGAACAGCTCGACGCGATCGTCGCGGATGTCGAGCGACGCTCCGCTCCCGGAGAACAGTGCGGCCTCGGCGAGACACACCGCGAGGCCACCCTCCGCCGCGTCGTGCACGAGCGTCGCCTGCGGGGCTGCGCGCCAGAGGAACGAGACGAGCTGCGCCTCGGCCGCGAGGTCGAGGGGCGCCGGCGTTCCACTCACCTCGCCGAAGCGCGCCTGGTACTCCGAGCCGGCGAGCGAGAGTGGCGAGGCAAAGGCCGCAAAGATCGCATCGCCGTCACGCCATCCCTTCGGCACCTGCCGCACGTCCTCGATCAATCCGACCGCGCCGACCACGGGCGACGGATGGATCGCGCGCCCGTTCGTCTCGTTGTAGAGCGAGACGTTCCCCGAGACGACCGGCACGTCGAGCGCGTGGCACGCAGCCGCGATCCCGTCGATCGCCTCAGCGAGCTCCCAGCCGATGTCTGGCTTCTCGGGGTTCCCTAAGTTCAGGCAGTCGGTGAATCCGATCGGCTCGCCGCCGACGCACGCGACGTTCCGAGCCGCCTCGAGGACGGCGAGCGCACCGCCCGTGAACGGGTCGAGCCGGGCGACCCGGCCCTGGCCGTCGAGCGACACCGCCAACCCGCGCAGCGAGGGTCGTAGCCGCAGGACCGCGGCGTCCAGGCCCGGCCGCCGCACGGTCCGCGAGCCGACGAGCTGGTCGTAGCGGCGGTAGACGAACTCTCGGCTACGGAGGGCGGGCGAGCCGAGCAGCTCGACGAGCGCATCCGACGCACCCGGCGCGTCCACGACGTCCCGCTCGGGCGGCGGAGGTCGTCGCTGCCGCTCGACCTCGTAGCGGGGGCACTCGTCGGTGAGGAGACGAGCAGGGATCTGCCCGACGACCTCGTCCTCCCACAGCGCCCGCAGCTCTCCGGTGTCGGTGACCTCTCCGATGACGGCGTGGTGGAGCTCCCAGCGGTCGAGCACTACCTCGACCGCCTCGAGCATCTGCGGGCGGACGATCGCGATCATCCGTTCCTGGCTCTCGGAGATCATGACCTCCCAGGGCTCCATGCCCTCCTCCCGGAGCGGTACGCGGTCCAGATGGACGTCGATCCCGAAGTCGGCGGCCATCTCCGAGAGCGAAGAGGCGATGCCGGCCGCGCCGCAATCCTGCAGCGACTCGACGAGACCTGCCGACACGAGCTCGACCGACGACTCGATGAGCTTCTTGCCCGTGAACGGGTCGCCGATCTGGACGGACGGCCGCTTGTCCGCTGCGGCGTCGTCGAGCTCCTGGCTCGCGAGCACCGAGGCGCCGCCGATGCCGTCGCGACCGGTCGTCGCCCCGTAGAGGACGACGAGGTGCCCGGCGACGGTCGCCTTTGCGCGCATCAGCCGCTCGACCGGGAGCAGACCGACGCACATCGCGTTCACGAGACAGTTGTCCCGGTACGCCTCGTCGAAGACCGCCTCGCCGCCGACCGTCGGTACCCCCACGCAGTTGCCGTAGTGCCCGATCCCTCCGACCGCTCGGGAGAAGTGCCAGTCGGGCTCGGCGAAGCGGAGGCCGTCGAGGAGCGCCACCGGGCGCGCTCCCATGGCGACGATGTCGCGGAGGATTCCTCCGACGCCCGTCGCCGCCCCCTGGAACGGCTCGACCGCGGACGGGTGGTTGTGGCTCTCGACCTTGAACGAGACGGCGAGCCCCTCCCCGAGGTCGAGCACGCCCGCGTTCTCTCCAGGGCCCTGCAAGACGCGCTCGCCCGTCGACGGCAACCGCTTGAGCAGGAGCGCCGAGTGCTTGTACCCGCAGTGCTCCGACCACAGCAGCGAGAAGACGGCGAGCTCGAAGTCGTTCGGATCGCGCCCGAGAAGCGAGCGGATGCGCTCGAACTCCCCGTCCGTCAGGCCGAGTGCGCGATGGAGCGCCGGATCCGTCACGCTCGCCAGGCAGTCAGCTTAGCCGCGGCGTCCGACTGCGGACCGCGGCCTTCGCACTCTCGGCGACGAGCGCCGGCACGAGCGCAAGCAGGAGGACGATCGCAAGCTCGCCCGTGGTCAGGGCCACCGTTCCGAACGGCGGCTGCAGCACCGGCACGTAGATCGTCGCAAGGAGCAGGGCGAGCGAGCCGACGACGGCGAGCTCGAGATGGTGGTTGCGCGGGAGTCGCCAGGCGGGCCGCAGCTCGGCGCGGCAGGAGAAGACGAAGACGAGCTCCGCGAGCGCGATGGTCGCGTAGGCAGCCGTCTGTGCCGCCTCAGGGCGCAGGTCGCGGACGACGAGGAACGCCCCGAGCGCGGCAAGCCCGACCACACCCCCGATTGCGAGCAACGCCTGCCAGACCCCCGCGCCGAGGAGCTCGTTCGACCCGCGGCGATACGCATGACGGCCCGCCGGATCGCGGGCGAGCGCGATCGCCGGCAGCCCGTCCGTGAGCAGGTTCACGGTCAGCACCTGCACGACTGTCATGGGAGCGCCGAGCCCCGCCACGACTGCCGCAGCGAAGAGGACGACCTCGCCGACGTTGGCCGACAGGAGGAAGGCGACGAACGAGCGGACGTTGCCGGCAATCCGCTTCCCCTCGCGGACCGCCGACACGATGGTCGCGAAGTTGTCGTCCGTGAGGACGATCGAGGACGCCTCGCGCGCCGCCTCCGTACCGTCGCGCCCCATGGCGACGCCGACGTGCGCGCGCCGGAGGGCAGGTGCGTCGTTGACGCCGTCGCCCGTCACGATCACGATCTCGCCCTCGTCCTCGAGCGCCTGGACGAGCGCCAGCTTGTCGGCCGGCGTGCAGCGTGCGACCACCTCGTCGTCTGCAAGACCGAGCTCTTTGCCGATCGCGCGCGCCGTGCGCGGGTGGTCGCCGGTCAGCATGCGCACCGCGAGTCCCTCCTCCCTCGCCGCGGCGATGGCGCCCGCGGCCTCGGGACGGAGCGGGTCGGCGAGCCCGACGATGCCGAGTGGCGCCGCTCCCACCTCGGGATCATCGTCCCCGTCCTCGAGGTCGCGCCCGGCGAGCGCGAGCACGCGAAGCCCGTCCTCGGCCCACTCGCCGGCGATGCCCTCGAGACGAGCGCGCTCCACGGGCATGTCGCCGCCGAGCGCGAGCACGACCTCGGGTGCGCCCTTGACCACCGCGTGCAGCCCGTCACCGTCGCGTGCGACGACAGCCGCGCGCTTCCGCGACGCCTCGAACGGGATGCTCCGCACCACCTCCCCTCGCGCAACGACCCCCTCGCTGCGCGCGGCGACGAGGAGCGCACGATCGACGGGATCGATCTCGGCCTCGGCGGCGAGGTGGGCGGCCCGGAGAACGTCCGCTCGCGAGACCCCGTGCACCGGCTCGAGGCGCTCGAGCCGAAGCCGGTTCTCGGTCAACGTTCCGGTCTTGTCCGCGCAGACGACGGTTGCCTCGCCGATCGTCTCGATCGCCGACAGCGTCCTGACGACCGCTCCCTGACGCGCCATCTCGCGCGCGCCGAGAGCCAGCGCGATCGTCACCGTCGCAGCGAGCCCCTCCGGCACAGCGGCCACCGCGACGGAGACACCGAGGAGGAAGGACTCACGGGCGGTCTCGCCCTGGAGCAGCATGGCCCCCGCCAGCAAGACCGTGATCGCGACTCCGACGAGCGCGAGTCGTCCGGCCAGCTTCGCGAACCGCTGCTCGAGCGGTGTCGGCGGCGGCGGCGCACTCTCGGTCAGCGCAGCGATGCCGCCCTGCTCCGTCTCGCGACCGGTCGCGACGACCAGCGCGAGCCCCGCGCCGCGCGTCACGCCCGTCGCGGCGTAGAGCATGGACGTACGCTCCGCGAGCGGGGCGTCGGCGGCGACCGGCTCGGCCGACTTCACCACGGGCACCGACTCACCGGTGAGAACGGACTCGTCCGCCTCGACCCCGACGCTCGTCGCGAGCCGTGCATCCGCCGGTACGCGATCTCCCTCGCGGACGCGAACCAGATCGCCGGGGACGAGCTCGCGTGCGGGAATCGCCTTCGGCTCGCCGTCCCTGACCACGATCGCCTCCAGCTCCACCGCGCTCGTGAGAGCGAGCACCGCGCGCGCGGCTTGCGCCTCCTGGATGAAGCCGAAGACCGCGTTCAGGACGACGATCGCCGCGATCACCGCAGCCTCGAGGCCCTCGCCGACGGCGAGCGACACGAGCGCAGCGGCGACGAGCAGCGCGACCAGCGGATCGGAAAGCTGGTGCAGCGCGAGGCGCCCGTACGGAGGACGCGTCGCCCGCGCGAGCTCGTTCGGCCCCACGTGAGCGAGCCGCTCGCTCGCCTCCTCGTGCTGGAGGCCGGTCGCCGGGTCCGAGCGAAGCGCGCGGGCGACCTCCGCGACCGAGCGCGCATGGGCGTCCGCGAGCCGATCCTCCGTCACGCTCGAATCGTCGAAGCCCGGAGCATGCCGGGCATCGGCAGGAACCCCCAGGACGGATGCGGATTTCTCGCCGGTAGCCTCAGATCGTGCGCGCCTACTGGCCTTCGATCCTGCTGCTCGCGGCGATGTGGGGCGCGTCATATCTCTTCATCAAGGTTGCCGTCGAGGACATCCCGCCCGCCGCGATGACGGAGTTCCGCGTGCTCGGCGCCGGCGCCCTCCTCTTCGGCTATCTCGCATGGCGGATGGGCTCGGCGCGCGCAGTGGCGGAGCTGCGCGCTGCCTGGAAGCCGTGCCTCGTACTCGGGGTGATCAACGCGGCTGTCCCGATGGGGCTCGTCGCCTGGGGGGAGACGCACATCGACTCGAGCGTCGCCGGGATCGCTCAGGCCACGGTCCCGCTCTTCACGTTCCTGCTCGCTGCGAGGTTCCTGCCCCACGAACGGGTCGGGCTCGTGCGGATCGCCGGAGTCGCGCTCGGCTTCCTCGGCGTCGCGCTGCTCGCCGGGTTCCCGTCCGACAGCGGCTGGTGGGCGGTCGCCGGGACGCTGGCCGTCGTCGTCTCCTCGCTCTCCTACGCGAGCGGAGGCGTGTACGGACAGCTCCAGGTGCACGACACGCCTGGGCCGGTGCTCGCGACGGGAAACATGCTCGCGGCCGCGGTCGTGCTCCTTCCGCTCGCCATCCTCGAGCCACCCACGGAGGTGCCCGGGACGACGGCGCTCGCCGGGCTCGCCGGGCTCATCCTCATCCCGACCTTCGCCGGCCAGCTCCTGCTCTTCCGCGTGCTTCGCCTGCACGGGAGCCGGAAGCTGTCGATCGTGACGTACCTCATGCCCACGTTCGCCGTCGCGTACGGAGCCCTGCTGCTCGGGGAGCCCGTGACGGCGGCCATGGTGGCCGGCTTCGCCCTCATCCTTCTCGGCGCGACTCTCGCATCCGGCCCGCGATTCTTCGGCCTGCGAGGGCAGGAGTCGCCCGCATGACGGTGACGATTCGGCGAGCCCGGCGAGACGACCTCGAGTTCCTCGTCGCACTCTTCACGCACGAGGACGTCGAGCCGTTTCTCGCGGCCGTCCGCCCGAAGGACGCCGAGGCGATCGGTGCCGAGATCGACCGGTCGGAGGCGGAACCCGACGCCTTCGGCCTCTTCGTCATCGAGGTCGACGGCGAGCGCGCGGGCACGATGAGCTTCACACGCGCGAATCGGCGGAGCCGTATAGCGGATCTCGGCGGGCTGGCCGTCCACCCCGGCTTCCGGGGCGGAAAGGTCGCCGACATCGCAGCG
>DASUCN010000091.1:0-9430 GCA_036276015.1 Gaiellaceae bacterium
CGCCGAGCATCTCGCCTCGCTCTACAGAAGGGCGGCCTGTCTCGTCTACCCGAGTCTCTACGAGGGCTTCGGCCTTCCCGTCCTCGAGGCCATGGCGTGCGGCTGCCCCGTCGCCGCGTCGAACGCCGGAGCTGTTCCGGAAGTCGCCGGCGACGCCGCAATCCTCTTCGATCCCGAGGACGTGGAGGAGATGGCAGCCGCGATCCTGGCCACGGACGAGCGGCGCGAAGAGCTCCGGCAACTGGGCCTCGCCCGGGCGGCGCGCTTCACGTGGGAGGAGACCGCCCGCCGTCACGACGACGTGTACCGGGCGGCCGCTAGCGAAGTGCCCGCAGGTACGCCCACGATTCTCTGAGCAGGCGCGGTCGCGCGACCGCGAAGAGTGCGACATAGAGCACGAGCCCCGCGACGGCGCCGACGACGCCGCCGACGACGAGTCCGGGGACGACGAACGCCGTGAGCGTGATCGCACCGATCACGCCGGCGGCGACGACGATGCCTCTGAGAGCCGGCACGAGTGCCCCGAGCAGCCACAACAGGGCACCGAGCACGACGAGAGCCGAGACGGCGAGCGACAGCGCGAGTAGATCGAGACCGCCGAGCTCGGATGCCGCCCAGGCGATGCCAAGCTGGACGACGAGTGCCGCGAGCGCGATCCACGGCAGCGGCCGGAGCCGCCCAGCCACGAACGTCAGCGGAAAAGCGACGTTGACGCCCACCGCCACGACCATCCACGGCGAGAACGCGACGACGAGCACCGCAACCTCGTCGCCGACGTCGTCACCGTACGCCGAGCCGAGCACCGCCTCGACGACATCGGATCCGACGAGCGCGCAGATGCCGACCGCGGCCCCGATCACGGTGAGCGCAATCCACGTCGCAGCGACGACGTGCCGCCCGATCGCGGTCCCGTCGAGCTCGACGCGGGAGAGCGGAACCGACGAGACGAGCCCGATGGAGAACGCCGTCACGCCGACGAACGTGGTGGCCGCGAGATACGCGTAGCCGAAGCTCGTCACCGCTCCTTCGTCGAGTCGTCCCGCGAACGGCAACGTGACGAGATAGGCCAGCTGCAGAGCGAGCGGGATCGCTGCCGCGGCGACGAACATCCCGAGTCTCCGGTACAGCGGCGCACCCGAGGGTCTCGTCGCGGACGCGGGCATCGCCGACCGACGCGCTCGCGACGCGAGCACACCGACCTGGACCGCGAGCGCAACGACCGCGCTGACCAGCAGCCCTTGCGAGACGGCCGCGATCCCGGCGGAGTCGACCCGGGCGAGGATCACGGCGACACCGGCTGCACTCCCGACGGCGTAGCCCACAGCGGGCGTCGCATAGTCGTCGAGTGCGGCAAGCGTGCTGGCCGTGAGGCCGATGAACAGATGGGCGACCGCCGCAGGGACGATCCAGCGGAGCGCCTCGGCACAGGCGGCCGTCGCGACGTCCGAACCCCCTCCTGTGAGCAGCTCGGCGAGCGGTTCCTCGGCGAGCCCCGTCACCACGACGAGCGTGGCTCCCACGAGCGCAAGTGCACTTGCGAAGCCGGCCGCGATCCCGGCGAGCCGGCCCTCCGCGCGCGCACGCGCGAGCGAGGGAAGCAGCGCGACGCGAATTGCCTGCGACCCAGTGATCAGCACGACGAAGACGCCGTATGCCGCGAAGAAGCCGTCCGTCTCGGCGGTGCGACCGAACTCCCGCGCGATGATCACGCCGATCACCGCCGCGAACCCGCTGACGACGAGGAACGACGTGGCCGTGAGCGCCGCGTTCCCGAGGGAGCCCAGGCCAGGAGAGGCTGTACGCTTCCGCACCGACGCGGAAGCGTACGGACGATGGCGAACGACACTCTCTGGACAGGCACCGCGCTCGACGAGCTCCGCGACGACTTCGGGGATGCCTACGAGGGCCGTACCGTCCTCGTCACGGGAGCCGACGGCTTCATGGGCTCCCACTTGACGGACGCGCTCTGCGAACTCGGCGCGACGGTGCACGCCTTCGTCCGCGCAACCTCGAGTGGTGCGCTGAACAACATCGGGCACCTGCGGAACCGGCTCAAGGTCCACTTCGCAGACCTCACGGACCGCACGTCCGTCGACTACCTCGTGCGCGAGCTGAAGGACACGGCGCAGGATCGGCCGTACGTCTTCCACCTCGGGGCCCAAGCGCACGTCGGCGAGTCGTGGCACCGGCCGTACGAGACGGTCGCGGCGAACGTCCTCGGCACGCTCAATCTCCTGCAGTCCGTGGTCGACGTCGGGCTCGAGCTCGAGAAGTTCGACACCGCGGGCACGTCAGAGGAGTACGGGAACGTCCGCGAGTCGGTCGCCGACCACCACGACTTCGACGACGCCGGTGGCCTCATCCTCCACGAGCGCTCCCCGATCAACCCGAAGTCGATCTACGCGACGGCCAAGGTCGCCGCCGACTTCCTCACGATGAACTACCACGACGCGTTCGGCGTGCCCGGGGTCGTGACGAGGATGTTCAACAACTACGGGCCGCGGCAGAACCCCCGCTACGTCACCGGCACCATCATCACGCAGGCGCTCACGCGCGAGACGATCGAGCTCGGCGCGCTCGGGCCGCTCCGCGACTTCTGCTTCTGCACGGACGGGGTGCGGGGGCATCTCACCGTCGCTGCGCAGGGCACGCCGGGCGAGGTCTACGTCTACGGCCAGGGCGAGAACATCGCCATGCGGGACTGGGTCGACCTCATCCTCCGCGTGGGCGAGGCCGAGGGGTTCTGGCCCGGCGACCGCGAGATCGAGACCACGCCGGCCCGTCATCGCCCCGGCTCGAGCGAAGTGATGGCACTGCGCGTCGGCCACGACAAGCTGACGGCGGAGACGGGCTGGCAGCCGCGCGTCTCCTGGGAGGAGGGCGTCGCGGAGACCATCCGCTGGTACGCGACGAACCGCGAGCGCTGGATCGGTCGCGTCGACTGGCTGCCGACGGGCTCCCCGCTGACCACGCAATGAGCCGCACCCTCGTCACCGGCGGAGGCGGCTTCCTCGGCGCGCACCTCGCGGAGCGCCTCGAAGCGGACGGGCACGAAGTCGTCGTTGCACGCAGCGCCGAGTACGACCTGACCTCGATGGACGACACGGCCCGGATGTTCGACGACGCAGAGGCGAACATCGTCTTCCATCTCGCCGCGGAGGTCGGCGGCATCGGTGCGAACCGGGCGAATCCTGGCCGCTACTGGTTCGCGAACCTCGCCATGGGCGCGAACGTGCTCGAGCAGGCCCGGCTCCACGCGACGGAGAAGCTCGTCATCGTCGGCACCGTTTGCGCGTACCCGAAGTTCGCCGCCGTGCCGTTCAGAGAGGACGAGCTCTGGAACGGCTACCCGGAGGAGACGAACGCGCCGTACGGAGTGGCGAAGAAGGCCGTGCTCGTGGGAGCGCAGGCATACCGCCAGCAGTACGGCCTGGACGCGATCTTCCTCTTGCCCACGAACCTCTACGGGCCGCGCGACAACTTCGACCTCGAGACGTCGCACGTCATCCCTGCGCTCATTCGCAAGATGGTCGAGTCGAGCGACGAGGTGGTGCTCTGGGGAGACGGGTCGCCGACCCGCGAGTTCCTCTACGTCGACGACTGCGTCGAGGGCCTCGTGCTCGCCGCCGAACACTACGACGGGCCGGATCCAGTGAATCTCGGGGCCGCCCGCGAGATCTCGATCCGCGAGCTCGCCGAGCTCATCGCCGACGTGACCGGCTTCGAGGGCTCGATCGTCTGGGACACCACGAAGCCCAACGGACAGCCGCGCCGGAGCGTGGATCCGACGCGGGCGCGCGAGCTGTTCGGATTCGAGGCGCGAACGCCGCTGCGAGAGGGGATCGAGCGCACGGTCGCCTGGTACCGCTCGGCGGTCGCGGGTGTCGGCGCGCGCTAGCGCCCTCGCCGCTGCCCGCTCGGTCGGGCGCTCGGTCGACCTCCTCCTCGAACGCCCTCGTTGGGTGCTCGGGACACTCGTCGCGCTCCAGATCGCGCTGACGCTCGTCCTGGCGCTGTCCGTCGAGCACAACGGGTGGGTCTGGTTCCAGGGCGGAGACCAGATCTGGATGACCACGACGGGCTGGCTCCTCGGCCGGCAAGAGCTCCCGCCGACCGAGATCGCGTATCTCTGGCCGGCGGCGCAGGCGCCCATCACGTGGGCGACCGGGCCGACGTACGTCCAAGCGCTGCCACCGATCGTGCTCGGCCAGGTGCTGGTGCTCGGACCTGTCGCGCTCCTCTGCGTGTACGGCATCGCCGCACGGATCGGAGGACGTCTGCTCGGGTACTGGGCCTCGCTGCTGTGGGTCGTCGCTCCGTTCGCCGTCATCCCACTCTTCGTCGACCGCTACCACGAGCGCTGGATCGAGCAGTTCCTGCCCCAGGCGCTCGGCCTGACCGCGATGTCCGACTTCCCGTCGATGGTGATCGTCCTCGCGGGTGCCCTTTTCGTCGTCCGCTCGCTCTCACCCGGTCGGATGACCGACGCCGTGCTTGCGGGTGTGCTCATCGGCGCCGCCGCGGCGCTCAAGCCCCCGAACCTGCTCGTCGCGGTCGGCGCGGCTCTCGCCTACGTCGTGGCTCGCCGGTGGCGCGAGGGTCTCGCGTGTGGTGCTGCGATCCTGCCTGCCCTCCTCGTCCTGCTCCTCTGGAAGGTCCGAGGGCTCGGCGAGCTCCCGGTGCTCGCGCTCGAGCAGACGCGGATCGCGGCGAGCGGCGGGCCACTGGCGCTCGATCTGAACCTCGACCGCTACTTCGATCTGAACTTCGAGCACTGGCGCTCGCAGATGAATCAGCTGCGCGAGTTCTTCTGGAGCGCCCGCGTTGCGCAGTGGGTTCCGGTTGCGGGTCTCGTAGCCGTACTGAGTCTGCGACGCGGCGCGATCGCGGCGTTGCTCGGCGGCTGGCTCGCTGCCTTCCTCGCCGTGAAGGGCTTCTCGGAGCGTGCGTTCATCGAGAACGGCTCCTTCTGGCGCCTGCTCATGCCCGCCTGGCCCGCCTACTTGCTGCTCTTCGCCTCGATCCCGCTGCTCGTGCCGACAGCGGCCCGACGACTCGGCGACCGCATGAGGCCCGTGACCGTCGGGGCGGTGCGGACACGATGGATCGTCGTCGCCGCGACTGCCACGGTCGCCCTTCCCGCCCTCGCGATCGCGATCTCGAGCCCACTCGGGCAGACGCAGGAGCGGACGGTCGTCCAGGACTTCGAAGGCGGGAACATCCTCACCCCGATCGACGCGGCCGTCGAGCTCGCCGTCCGCGCCGACGGCCCCGCGCGGCGACTGACGTGGACTGGCGGTGGGTCGTGGCGCGCAGACGTGTTCTACCGCGTCTATCGTCACGACGGTCCGGGCGCGGACACCACCTGCCTGCTCTCGGGCGGCGTCGCCTGGTACTGCCTGCTCGACAGCGAGCCGATCGCGACGACGCGCGATCCCACCTTCGTCGACGCGTCGGCTCCGCCGACCGCGACCTACCGGATCGGAGTCGGAACGAACTGGGCCGACGATCCCGCGTTCGGAGACGTCTTCGCGTTCAGTCTGCCGGTGGCTGCGAGCGGCTGAGCCGCTCCTCGAGCAGCGCGATTCGCTGCGCGAGATCGACGTTCTCGTCGGTGAGCCGCGAGATCACCGTCGAGTAGTGCAGGAGCACGAGGAAGATGAAGAGCGTCGCGACAGCGAAGAGCACGGCCGGCGGATAGCTCGTGACGCCGAGCCAGCCCGCGATGGTGTTCAGACCCTCTCGCCAGAGCGAGAGGACGAGGAGGACGACGCCCGTCGCGAGCCAGAGCAGCGCGTAACGCTCCTTCAGACGGCGCCCCCGCACGAGCTCGACGACGACGAGGATCAGGATGATGGACGCGATCGCGCCCGCGATGGATGCGCGGATGGGCGTCATCGATCGACGCCCTCGAGCCGCGGGTAGCGGCGCAGGCTCGCAACGAGCAGCGCCAGCGTCACCTTGACGATGTAGTAGAGGGAGCGGATGAACGTGATCGACGACGTTCCCGCCTGACGCTCGCGCATGTCGACCTGCACCTGGACGAGCCGCAGCCCGCTGCGGAGCGCGACGAGCGTCGCCTCGACCTCCGGATAGTCGTGCGGGTATTGGTCGGCGAAGAGCTCGATGCCGACACGATCGAGGGCGACGAAGCCCGACGTCGTGTCCGTCACACGCTGGCCGCCCAGGAGGGAGACGAGCCTGGCGAAGACGCGAATCCCCATCCGACGCGCGAACGGTGGCCGGTACGTCCCACCCGGGTCGACGAAGCGCGAGCCGATGACGAGATCGGCCTCGCCGCCCAGAATCGGCGCGAGCAGCTTGCCGATCTCCGCCGCATCGTGCTGACCGTCGCCGTCGAGCCGGACGGCGAGCTCGTAGCCCTCGTCACGCACGTACCGGAACCCGGTCTGGACGGCGCCACCGATCCCGACGTTGAAGGGAAGTCTCAACACCGTTGCTCCGTGAGTCGCGGCAACATCCGCCGTCGCGTCCACCGACGCGTCGTCCACGACGACGACGGTCGCCGCAGGGTCGAACGCCCGGATCTCGTCGACGACCGCCCCGATCGCTCCCTCTTCGTTCCAGGCGGGAACCACGGCGGCGAGACGTGGGCTCGTCACGCCGCGACGCCCGTCTCGAGGCCGACGAGCTCCAGGAGCTGCCGCGCACGATGCGCGTACGTGTGCTCGTCGAGAACACGCTCGCGCGCGCGCCGTCCCAGCTCCTCGGCCTGCGCGGGGTCGGCGACGAGCGCGCGATACGTCGCGACCGCGTCCTCGGCGCTCTCGACGACGACCAGCTCGCGGCCCGGCTCGAACCAGCGCTCGATTCCCTCGTGCGGGTTCGAGACGATCGCGGCCCCGGACGAGGCGAGCTCGAACGGACGCGAGGTCGAGGAGCCGGCGACGGACGCGTGCGGCCGGCGCGTCAGGTTGAGGTTCACACGCGCGGCCGAGATCGCCCGGGCGAAGAGGTTGAACGGGATGTCGCCGAGCGCGCGTGCCTCACCGGTGTCTCCCTGGAAGTCGAGTCCACCGAGTGCGATGTCGAGCTCGGGCGCGAGACGAGACGGCTCGCCGACCATCGTCTTCATCCAGTCGCGGCGGAACTTGTCGCCGTACCCGTAGAAGAAGACGTCGACCTCCTTCTCCACCGGCAGTGGCGCGAAGAACTCGGGGTCGGCTCCCCAGTAGAGCGCCTCGGCCCGCCGGGCGCCGAGCTCGAGCAGCCGCCCGATGCCACCTTCGGAGTTGGAGAGGATCAGGTCGTACTCCCACGGATCGGCGCCGTGGTACGGGTTGAACCCGGTGTCCATGCCGCCGAACTCGGGAAGGCTCATCGGGACGTCGCCGTCGTAGAACACGATCGGGATGCCGTACCGCTCGCGCAGCGCGTCGGGAATCCCGCGGAGATGGGCCATCGGGATCGTGAAGACGATGAGCGCGTCGGGCTTCTCGGCCTCGATCAGCTTCTCCAGGTGTCGCTTCCAGCGCGGCGTCACCCAGCGTGCGATGGCCTCGCGTGAGAGCTTGTCGAGGGACGACTCGTCGGGACTCGACTCGTCGCGGCGCAGGTAGCGGTCGCCCTTGAGACGCGCGAGCGCGTCCCTGACTCGCTGGTACGACTCACCCTCGTGGTACGTCGGGTTCGGCGCCGTGCGCCACCAAGGCGACTCGACCGGACGTCCGCGATACGGCGTGACCACGAGGTCGACGCCCGCTTCGTACATCCCCTTCCACAGCTGCCACCACGCGGGCGTGCAGCCGTAGCGGAAGTCGAGGTCGATCGCTGACGCAGCCGCGAGGATCTTCGGCGAGGCCATGTCAGTAGGCCCCGCGCCGCGTGATCACCGCTGGGACCGTCTTCACGATGATCGAGATGTCGAGCCAGATCGACCAGTTCTCCAGGTAGGTGAAGTCGAGCCGGACCAGATCGTCGAAGGAGAGCCCCGACCTCCCCGAGATCTGCCAGAGACCGGTCATCCCGGGCAGCACGCCGTAGCGGCGCCGATGCCAGTCCTCGAGCAGCCGGTAGTCGCGGAGCGGCAGTGGTCGCGGCCCGACGAGGCTCATCTCGCCCTTCAGCACGTTGACGACCTGCGGGAGCTCGTCGAGGGAGAAGCGCCGGAGGACCTTCCCCACACGCGTGACGCGCGGGTCGTCGCGGATCTTGAAGAGCGCTCCCTCGGCCTCGTTCTCGTCCTCCAGCTCGCTCTGCAAAGCGAGTGCCCCGGCCACCATCGTGCGGAACTTCAGCATCCCGAACTCGCGCTCCCCGACACCGACGCGACGATCGACGAAGAGCACCGGGCCTCGCGAGTCGAGCTTGATCGCGAGCGCGATGAGGGCCCAGAGCGGGATCCCGACGACGAGCACGATCGCGCTCACCAGGAGGTCGAAGCCACGCTTGACCGCCCAGTCCCACCCCGTGAGCACTGGCGGCCTCAACTCGAAGAGCGGCGCACCCTGGCCCGGCACGTACTCCCCGCGCTGCACGAGGAGCTCGGTCGTATCCGGTGCGAGCCGCACCTTGATCCCCTGGCGATGCGCCTGCTCGACCACCTCGAGCACGGTGCGTTCGTCGAAGTCCGCCTCGGTGAGGATGATCTCGTCGGGTCTCGCGCGCTCGAGCACCAGCGGGAGCTCTGCGCGCGATCCGAGAAGTCGGAATCCCGGGACGGGCTGGGGCGCGACGACCCCCACGAACTCGTACGTCAGGCCGCTGCGTGCCGACTCGAGGGACGCGCGCAGGCGCGTGAGGCTGTCCCCCGCACCGACGAGGACGACGCGGCGGCGGATGCCGGCCGCCCGCATGATCTCGAGCGTTGCCGATTCGTACGCGGCGCGAAGCAGCCCGATCGTCAGGGCGGAGAAGACCACGGATGTGGGAATGAGCCCGGAGGTCGTGAAGTCGTAGCCCGTCCCGATCCCGAACGCGAGCACGATCAGCGCGACGACTATGAGGCAGGCGAGGATCCGTCCCGCACCGGGCCGGAGCTCACGCTGACGGTAGAGGCCGGCCTGCGCGAACACGAGAACCGTGATCGGCGCCGCGAACTTCAGCCACTCCGCCGGCCCCTCGCGCCAGAGCAGGCCCCAGAGAATGTCGCCGTCGCCGGTGACCACCTGGCGGACGACGAGCGCGAGGTAGATGCCGAAGGCGAGACCGACGACGTCGAGCGCGACGAGCGCAGCGACCGACAGGACCCGTCTGACGACGGACAGGATCGGGCCACGCGAGAGGACGTAGAGGCGGGAGGCGCGGACGTCGCGATCCGTGACCGCCTGCACTGGGCCAGGACGAGACGTCTCCGCCGGCGGAGCGACCTTGCCGGACATTCGAGGAAGCTTAGAGCCGGGCCACGTCGTCCCAGGGGACGGCGAGTGCATCCTGGAACTCGTGTGCCAGTGCGTCGAGGTCCGTGACC
>DASUCN010000092.1:0-5066 GCA_036276015.1 Gaiellaceae bacterium
GCAGGTGCTCTCGGGCGACGAGTACCTGAACGCGGCGCAGTCGAACCAGCTCCGGCTGATCCGCGTCGAGGCGCCACGCGGGCCTCTCCTCGACCGCCACGGTCGAGTCGTCGTCTCGAACGTGGCAGGAACCGCGGTCGAGCTCTGGGTCGGCGACATGCCCAAGGAGGGCCGGTACGAGCTCGTCCGACGGCTCGCGAACGTGCTGGACGTCTCGCCGCGCGCGCTCGCGAAGCAGGTGGAGGAGCGTCGCTTCGACCCGCTCACGCCGATCATCGTGAAGACCGCCGTCGGCGAGGAGCAGGTCGACTACCTCTACGAGCACCAGGCCGAGTTCCCGGGTGTGGAGATCGTCCAGATCTATCTCCGCGACTACCCCTACTCGACGTTGGCGGCGCAGATACTCGGGTACACGGGGGAGATCTCGCCCGAGGAGCTAAGGGCGCTGCGCAAGGAGGGCTACCGAGCGGGCGACCGCGTCGGGAAGACCGGCATCGAGGCCGCCTACGACTCGTACCTTCGCGGGAAGGACGGCCTCGGCGAGATCCGCGTCGACTCGCTGGGTCGTCCGGTGAGCACCTACGTGCCGCGCCGCGAGCCGCAGCCGGGCTACGCGATCCGGCTCACCCTCGACATGCGTATCCAGCGTGCCGCCGAGCAGGCGCTGCAGTACGGCATCGACCTCGCGCACCAGAACGAGCACTGGGCTGCGAGCGGCGGCGCGATCGTCGCGCTCGACCCCCGCGACGGAGCCGTGCTTGCTCTTGCGTCGGCCCCCTCGTACAAGCCCTCCACGTTCGTCGGTCGGGTCGACCCGAAGAAGCTCGGCGCTCTCTACGCGGATCCCGACAACCCGCTGTTCAATCGCGCGACGGCCGGCCTCTATCCGCCCGGCTCGACGTGGAAGCCGGTCACGGCGCTCGCCGGCATGCAGGAGCACATGTTCTCGGCCTACGAGTCGATCCAGTGCACGCCCACCGCGACTTACGGTCTCGACAAGCAGAGGTTCCGCAACTGGAACCCATTCGTCAACCGTCCGATGACGCTGCCCGAGGCGCTCGCGGAGTCGTGCGACACGTACTTCTACGAGATCGGGAACCGGTTCTACGAGGGCGGCTCCGACAGCCGCGTGCGTATGCAGCAATGGGCCCGACGCTTCGGCTTCGGCGGGCCGACGGGCCTCGACATCGGCGGCGAGGCCGACGGTCTCGTGCCGACCCCGGAGTGGCGCCGCAAGACGTTCAAGAGCGACTGGGATCGGGCCTGGAACCCGGGCGACTCGATCCAGCTCGCGATCGGCCAGAAGGATCTTCTCGTCACACCGCTGCAGATGACCGCCTTCTACGCGATGCTCGCGAACGGCGGCCAGATCGTGACG
Source organism: Gaiellaceae bacterium (assembly GCA_036276015.1). Classification (GTDB taxonomy): domain Bacteria; phylum Actinomycetota; class Thermoleophilia; order Gaiellales; family Gaiellaceae; genus GMQP-bins7. The sequence continues at coordinate 1,379 of DASUCN010000092.1, forward strand.
CCCTACCTCGTCTCCAGTGTCGAGCAGCCCGGTGCCAAGGGCTCGCCGCGCGTCGTTCTGCGCCGGTTCGCACCGACTCCGCCGCGCTCGGCCGGTGTCGATCCAGCCGCGCTCGCCGCGATCCGCGACGGCCTCTACGCCGCGACCCACTCGTCGTCGGGCACTGCGGCGAGCGTGTTCGCGAGCTACCCGGTTCCGATCTCCGGCAAGACGGGTACGGCGGAGAAGGTCGTCCAGGTGCCCGGCTACCCGGCGGGCCACCTCGAGGACCAGTCGTGGTGGTGCGGCTGGGGGCCATCCGACGCGGCGCGACTCGTCGTCTGCGCGCTCATCGAGAACGGCGGGCACGGCTCGGCGGCTGCGGCGCCGGCGGCGCTGAAGGTGTTCGAGCGGTTCTTCGGCGTCGAGGCGTCGGCACCCCCGACCGTCGTGGAGACCGACTGATGATCGAGGTCACACAGAGCCCGCGGGTTCGCTCGACGACTCGGCGGAGCGAGTCGACCGTCGTGGCGTTCCTCCAGAGTCTCGACTGGATCCTCATGCTCGCGGCCGCTGCCCTCGTCGGCTACGGGTTGTGGGTCGTCTCGGGCATCACCCGCTTCGACGTTCCAGGGGACGAGAGCTACTTCGTCCTGCGCCAGGGCTTCGCGGCGGCGGTCGGCGTCGTCGGTCTCGTCACGATGTCCGTCGTCCCGGTCGACGTCTGGCGCCGCTACTGGAAGCTCGTCTACGGCGTCACGCTCGGTCTCATGATCGTCGTCTTCGTCGTGGCCGAGGCGATTCGCGGCTCGAAGCGCTGGCTCGACCTCGGCGTCATCCAGTTCCAGCCGTCGGAGCTCGGGAAGGTCCTCTTCGTTCTCGCGATCGCAGGTTTCGCAGTCGATCGCGTCGGGCCGACGACTCGCTGGAGGACGATCCTCGCCGCGATCGGTCTCGGCTCGGCTCCGATCCTGCTCGTCTTCGCGCAGCCAGATCTCGGGACGGCCCTGGTCTACGCAGCCTCGCTCTTCGCCGTGCTCTTCTTCGTGGGGATCCGCTGGCGCCAGCTCGCAGTCCTCCTCGCGCTCGGCGCGCTCGTGATCGTCTCCGTCCTCTGGCTCCTTCCAGCCGTCGGGGTGCAGGTGCTGAAGCCGTACCAGACCGCGCGGCTCACCCTCGATCCGAGTGCCGACCCCGGAGGGATCACCTACAACCTCGACCAGTCCATCACCGCAGTCGGCTCGGGCGGCTTGACGGGACGCGGCGTGGTCGAGGCAACGCAGACGAGGCTCGACTACCTCCCCGAGCATGCGACCGACTTCGCGTTCGCCTCACTCGCCGAGCAGCGGGGCTTCGTGGGTTGCGCGATCCTGCTGCTTCTCTACCTGCTCGTCGTCTGGCGCGGGTTGCGCGTGATCACGGGCGCGTCCGACCTCTACGGCGTCGTGGTCGCGGGAGGGCTCGTCGTCGGCTTCCTGTTCCAGGTCTTCGTCAACGTCGGCATGACCATGGGCGTGGCTCCCGTCACGGGGATCCCGCTGCCCTTCGTCACCGTCGGCGGCTCGTCGATGGTGGCCAACCTCGTGCTGATCGGCGTGCTCCAGAGCATCCACGCGCGCGGCGAGTTGGGGCGAGCGGGCGCGTCGTGACTCCTGCCGGCATTCGCGCCCTCGTGGAGGAGGCGCGGCGTCTCGGTTCCACCGTCACGGCCGACGAGCATCAGGCATCGGTCGGGCCGATCGGGGTCAGCGGCGTGCTCGCCGAGCAGCTTGCGAAGGAGCTCTCTGCGGGAGCCGATGCGGGGGCGGTCGTCGTCGGCGGCTTCGAGCTCGTCGGGCGAGCGGAGGTGCTCGTCCGCATCGTCGCCGGCGACCCGACGCCCGAGGACGATGCACTGGTGCGCGCCGCCGACCGGCGTGATGTTCCCGCAGTCGTAGTTCAGCTCTGGCCGCAGGCCGACTGGACGCAGCCGTTCGTCCTATCGCCGTTTGTCGTCGAGTGCCGTGCCGGCGAGGGCTTCCCCGTGGGCGAGATTGCCGCGCGCATCGGTGACGCGGCCGACGCAGCAGAGGTTCTCGCGGCGCGGTTACCCGTCATCGCCGACGCGATTCGTTCCCGCGTCGTGAAGCGAGCCGTCATCCGGGCGGCTCTTCTCGGCCTTGCCGGATCGCGCTCCGGCGCATCCAGGCCGCTCCTCACGCTGGAGCAGATCCGCATGCTCTCTCAGATCCGGACGATCTCCGGAGCCGCTCCTGCTGCGGGCGACGTCCGTGCGCGCGCCATCGGCGTCGGCGCGGTCGCGGGAGCAGGCTTTGCGTTTCGCGCCGCTGCACGGTCCCTTCGGACGATCCTTCCGGGACCGGTCGCCAACAGCGCGGTCGCCGCCGCGGGCACCTGGGTGCTGGCAAGGGCCTACGCCGCGGCGGAAGAGCGCCTGCCGACCTCGTAGCCGCTCCGTCCGGACCGGGTCCTAGGATGCGCCGCGACCGATGGGAGGGGCGATGCCGAACACGGAGCTGGCCGAGGAGCTGTTGCAGCTCGAGGAGGCCGACGCGTGGTTCGAGTACCTCGAGTCGACCCGCGGCCAGACCGAGACCCGGTACGCCGAACTCGAGCCGTGGGCGTGGGCGCGCCTCTCTCAGCGCCTCCGCGGTGTCCGCGCGCGCCGTGCGCGCCTTCGTCCCGCAGCGGCCTGAGGGTCGACCGGAAGGCCCCACGAGGGCCGACTGGTAGCCTGTCCTCAGGTCTCATGACCGATGTCTTGACCCCACGCAGCGCGAAGCCCGGCTTGCCGATGGCAGCCACGAGCCCGCGCGCGATCACACGAGGAGAATCCCACCTTGGCACTACGCTGGTTTCGCTTTGGCAAGAAGGACGAGGAGTCGGCCCCGACGGGCGCCGCTCCAGAGGCGGAGACACCGCCTGAGGCACCAAGCCTCGAAGTCGTAGAACCGGAGTCCGCGGGCGAGGAGAATCCCGCGGGGCCGAAGAAGAGACGCCGACGCGGGAGCCGCGGCGGCAAGGGACGTAAGAAGGCCGGCGCGACGAGCTCCGTGGCCGAAAATTCCGCGCAGCCTGAGGAAGAGCCGTCTCCGGCCGATCAGCGAGCGGCGTCGCGGACGAAGCAGCCCGGCAAGAGCGAACGACGGCAGTCCCGAACCACCACCCGCAAGCGTGCGCAGACGAAGCGCGCGCCGCTTCCCGCCGCGAAGCGCGAGCTCGTCATCTCCGTCGACGTCGGCGAGCAACGCGTCGCCATTCTCGAGGACGACCGCGTCGCGGAGGTCTACCTCGAGCGTCCAGAGCGTCGCTCGATCGCCGGGAACATCTACCTCGGCGTCGTCGACAACGTGCTGCCGGGCATGGAGGCCGCGTTCGTCGAGATCGGCCTCGAGAAGAACGGGTTCCTGTACGTCGACGAGATCGTCGGCCCCGAGCTCGAGGGCACGAAGGGCGCGCGCCGGATCCAGGACCTGATCAAGCGTGGCCAGTCCATTCTCGTCCAGGCCGTCAAGGACCCGATGAAGTCGAAGGGCGCGCGGCTCACCACCGAGATCTCGCTCCCCGGCCGCTTCCTCGTCTACGTGCCGAACGGCGAGGGCTACGGCGTCTCGCGCCGGCTCGAGGACGAGGAGCGCAACCGGCTCAAGGGCATCGTCAAGGAGCTCGACGCGAAGGGCGGCGGCATCATCGTCCGCACCGCCGCGGA
>DASUCN010000093.1:0-3816 GCA_036276015.1 Gaiellaceae bacterium
CCTCATGGACGAGCCGCTCTCCAACCTCGACGCCAAGCTGCGCGTCCAGATGCGGGCCGAGATCAGCGAGCTCCAGCGCAACCTCGGAGTGACGACGATCTACGTGACGCACGACCAGGTCGAGGCGATGACGATGGGCGATCGGGTCGCCGTGATGCGGAAGGGCGAGCTGCAGCAGGCGGCCGAGCCGCAGGAGCTCTACGACCATCCCGTCAACCTCTTCGTCGGGGGCTTCATCGGCAGCCCGGCGATGAACATGCTCGAGGCGACGCTCGAGCGCGACGACGGGGCGATGAAGGTCGTGACGGGCTCGCAGGAGATCGTGCTCGGGCCGGAGACACTGAGCCAGCGGCCGGCGCTCCAGGGCTACGCGGGCCGGACGATCGTGCTCGGCATCCGACCCGAGGACCTCGAGGACTACACGCTCGCCGGCGAGACGGCGCACGGCGGGACGTTCAGGGGCACGGTGACGCTGCGCGAAGCGCTCGGCGCCGAGATCATGGTGCACTTCTCGGTCGACGCGCCGCCCGCGTTCACGGCGGACGTGAAGGAGCTCGCGGAGGACGTCGGCGACGCCGACCGGGTCGAAGCGGCCCGCGCCAAGAGGAGCTCGGCGGTCCTCGTCGGCCGCTTCGGCGCGCGCTCACGCGTGAGGCCGGGTGAGCAGATGGACGTCGCGGTCGACACGCGCCAGCTGCACTTCTTCGACGTCGAGACCGGCCTCGGCATCTACGGCGGCGACGCCTGAGCCGACGGAAGCCGCGTCAGCCCTTGACGGCGCCCGCGGTGAGACCGGCGAGGATGTAGCGCTGGAAGACGAGCACCAGCGCGACGAGCGGCACCGTGATGATGATCGTCGCGGCCATGATCGTGCCCCAGGGCTGCTGGAACGAGCTGCCGGACTCGCCGACGAACGACGTGATCGCCAGTGGAACGGTGTACTTGTCCGGGTCCTGGATGAAGGACAGTGCGAAGAGGTACTCGTTCCAGGCTGCGATGAACGCGAGCAACCCGGTCGTGACGAGTCCGGGGAGGATGAGCGGCAGGAGCACCTTGTAGAAGACCTGGAACGGCGTCGCGCCGTCGACGTACGCCGCCTCCTCGAGATCTCCGGGGAGCGCCTCCATGAAGCTCGTCAACACCCAGATCGTGAACGGCAACGTGAAGATCAGGTACGTGAAGAGCAGCGCCCAGAGCGTGTCGTAGATCTTGGGAAAGTCGACCACCCCCAGCCCGAAGCCGCTGATCATCGTGTAGAGCGCGCCGAGGATGGCGATCGACGGGAACATCGTCATCGAGAGCATCAGGTACATCACGAGCGATCGACCCCGGAAGCGGAAGCGGCCGAGCGCGAACGCCGCGAGCGAGCCGATCGCGAGCGAGAGCAGGGTCACGCCGCCGGCGACCAGCGCCGAGTTGAGGAGGGCCTTGCGGAAGAAGTCGGCCTCGATCGCCTGCCGGAAGTTGTCGAGCGTCGGGTGGTCGGGGATGTACTGGAGCGGGCTCGAGAAGAGGTCTGCCTCCGGCGTGAAGGCGCTCCGCAGGGCCCAGAGGAACGGAAACAGCGCATAGACGAAGACGAGGAGCACGAGCACGTAGAAGGGAACGCGCTTGACGTTTCGTCCGAGGGGGCTGCGCCAGAAGACACGGCTCCGGCTGACGGGGCGGACGACCGCTGCTGTCTCGCTGGCCGTGCTCACCGCATGGTCACCCGCTGGAAGGTCAGGTAGGCGACGACGAAGAGCGCGATGATGAGGAAGATCGCCATGCTGATCGCCGCGCCGTACCCCACGTAGCCGTCGCCGACGATCGTGCTCTGCGCGTAGATCGACATGGACTGCGTGCCGAGCCGGTTTCCGAAGAACACGTAGAAGACGTCGAACACGCGGAGAGCGTCGAGCGTCCGGAAGATGAGCGTGACGATGATCGCGGGAGCGAGCAGCGGCAAGGTGATCTTCCGAAACTGCTGCAGCTGGTTGGCGCCGTCGACCTCGGCGGCTTCGTAGAGGTCGCGGGGTATGACCTGGAGCCCGGCGAGCAGGAGCAGGGCGACGAACGGCGTCGTCTTCCAGATGTCGACGGCACAGACGGCCGCGAGCGCGGTGCTCGGGTCGGCGATCCATGCGTGCGGCTCGGACAGGATGTGCAGCCGTACGCCGACGTCGCTGACGACCCCGTTCGACTGGAGCATCGACTTCCACATCTGCGCGGCGACGACGGTGGGGATCGCCCACGGCACGAGCATCACCGCGCGCATGAGCCCACGCCCCTTGAAGCGCGAGTTGACGATCAGGGCGATCACGAGCCCGAGCACGAACTCGAAGGCGACGGTGATGACCGTGAACTTGATCGTCGTCCAGACCGAGTCCCGGAAGATCGTGTCACGCCAGAGGTCGCGGTAGTTCTGGAGCCCGAGCCAGTTGGCAGGCTCGAGCGCGAGGAACGCCTCGTCGGTGAAGCTCTGGAAGACCGTCTTGCCGAGCGGATAGAGGGCGACGAACGCGACGACCGCGAGCGACGGGACGAGCAGGAACCACGCGAGCCGCGTCTGCCTCCGACGGAGCTTCGTCGACTTGCGCCGGCGTCGGGGAGCTCGTGCTGGGGTCGCGACCGTCGACATCTAGATGGTTGATCGGAAAGTGGTCACGGTGGATGGCACGCGGCACGTGCTGCGAGGCAAGGACGCAGGGAGCGCCAATATGCGCGCATATTGGCGCGACTGAGGACGCAGCCTCGCGGTGCGTGACGCCTGCGAGACGCCCTGATCCACTTCCCGATCAACCATCTCGTGGAGGGGGAGGATGGCAGATGCCATCCTCCCCGGCAACGGTCTTCGTGCTAGCGGAGGGTCCGCTCGAGCTTGGACTCGATCGACGGCAGCACGCTGCTCGCGGATCGGCCGTTGAGGATCTGGTTGATCCCCTGGTAGATCGCCTTGGAGCCCTCGTTGTACCGCGTCTTCAGGTCACGGGCGGGCCGCGTGACACGCGTGACGTTGGCGATCTCGGGCTTCAGGTACGGGTTCGCCTTCACGACGGCCTTGTCCCTCGCGACCGCCGGGATCGTGGGCACGTTCGTGTTGGTGATGGCGTTGAACTTCTGCACCGGCGCGCTCGTCATGTAGCGGACGAACTCGATCGACGCGTCGACGCGCTTCGAGAACCGGTTCACCGCCAGCTGCCAACCGCCGACCGTGCCGACCGACTTTCCTCCGGCGTTCGGCAGCACGGTGACGCTGAACTTGCCGACGATCTTCGACGACTTCGGATCCTGTCCGATCGAGTACGCGTACGGCCAGTTGCGCATGAACGCCGCGTTGCCCTCGACGAACGCCGTGTGGGCCTCGCCCTCCTGGTACGTCGTCACGTCACGGGGCGTGATCCTCCCGATCTGGGCGCGGAACTGATCCAGGATCCGGGCGCCCTTCGGGTTGTTGATGGTCACCTTGCCGTTGTCGATGAACCCGCCCGCCCCGGCCGACTGGTACCACTCGAGCGCATCGCACGTCAGGCCCTCGTACGAGTTGCCCTGGAAGACGAAGCCGTTGAACTTGTCGTTCGACGCCCGTTCGCCGTCCTGGATCTTCTTGCCCATGGCGAAGAGCTGGTTCCAGGTCTTCGGAGGAGCCGAGTAGCCGTACTTCCTCAGGAGATCCGTGCGGTAGTACAGGATCCCGAAGTCGCCGAACCACGGCATCGCGACGAGCTTCCCGTCGATCGTGTTGTTCTGGATGATTCCTTGCGCGTGCTGCCGCGCTTCCTTGCCGAGCTTCGCCTTCAGGTCGACGAGGAAGGGCGCGAAGGCGCCCGGCCACAC
>DASUCN010000094.1:0-3763 GCA_036276015.1 Gaiellaceae bacterium
GGGCGTCTTCGAATGGGCGCGCTTCGGGGAGGGGACGAAGGCGGTCGCGCAGGCCGTCGCCGAGGCGGACGCGTTCACGGTCGTCGGCGGCGGCGACTCGGTGCGCGCGCTCCACGAGCTCGGGCTGTCCGACGAGGTGTCCTGGGTCTCGACCGGCGGCGGCGCCTCGTTGGAGCTGCTCGAGGGCAAGGAGCTTCCGGGCGTCGCGGCGATTCCCGCAGCCTGACTACGCCAGATCGGATCTCGCGCTACGTGGCGAGGCCCGGCACGTGGCGCGCCAGGAAGTCGCGCACGAGTCCGACCTGCAGGACGCGCTCGCCGACGTCGAACGAGCCATGCCCGGTCTCGTAGACGTACACCTCGTGCGGGTGCTCGCGCGCGGCGAGCTTGTCGACGAAGGCCATCGCCTGCCCGTACGGGCAGCGGCTGTCGTTGCGTCCGATGAGGAAGAGCACCGGAGCCTCGACGTCGTCGGCGAAGTAGATCGGGTTGCGTCGGCGCATGAGCTCGGGGAGCTCTGCTGGCGTCTTTCCGCCCAGGAGCGCGCGGTCGTACTCCTGGAGGAGCGGCGAGAGCTCGTCGTAGCTGGCCTCGTAGTCCCCCACGGGGACTCCGGCCACCCCGCAGCACCACAGCTCGGGGTGCTTCCCGAGCTCGAGCAGCGTCACGTAGCCACCCCAGGAGTAGCCGGCGATGACGGCACGCGCCGGATCCGCGATCCCACGCGCGACGAGGTCGGCAAGCCCCGCGTTGACGTCTTCGAGCTCCGGCCCGCCGATGTTCGCGATGAGGGTGTCGCGCCACTCGCGCCCGTACCCGATCGAGCCGCGGTAGTTGACCATCCCGACCGCGAAGCCCAGATCCACGTACGCCTGCACCTCCGGCTGCCAGCGGTCGAGGTCGTACCAGGACGGCCCGCCGTGGACGAACATCAGCACCGGGAACGGGCCGCCCGTATCGTCGGGCGTCACGAGGAAGCCGTGGACGCGCTGGCCGTGCTCGTTCTCGAAATGCCAGGACTCGTATGGCCGCGACGTCGGCGCGAGCTCGCCGAGCGAGACGATCTCGGTACCGGTGTCGTCGAGGACGAGCCGTTGCCGGTGACCCTGCTCGTGGAGGAGCCAGATGCGGCCGTCCGGTCGGACGCGGGCCTTCCAGACGTAGCCGGGCTGGATCGGAACGGGCGTCAGCTCCAGCGTGGATGCGTCGCAGCGGTAGAGGTACGAGCGCCCCTCGTGGATGCAGCGCAGCAAGAGCGCAGAGGCGTCCGGCCACCAGTCGTCCACCACGACCTCGCCCTCGAGATCGAGCTCGAGTGGCGTGAAGGTCCCCCTCGTGAGATCCCAGAGCGCCGGGCGGGTGTCGCCCTCGCGCTCGTGACTGCAGGCAAGACGGTGATCTCCGGGAACCGGTGACCAGCAGTCCGCGCGAAGCAGCAGGCCCTCGTCGAGCTGCTCGGCGACCGTGGCACCGGTCCGTGGGTCGACGACCCGGAGAGCAGGATGGATGAGGTCACCGTGCTCAGCGTGCTCCAGGCAGAGGAGCGTGCCGTCGGTCGAGAGGGCGCCACGGAGGAACCCGCCGCCGTCGACCCCGCCGAGGCGGACCGACCGCTCGGAGCGGTGGAGCGCTCGGGCGGGCTCCCCGTCGTGCGAGACGTAGACGGTGAAGCCGTCGCGGTTCGAGAGTCCGGCAGCGATCACGCCCGGAGCGAATGCGACTCCCTCGCTCCAGCCGTGTGGAACCCGCTCGAGCAGCGGGGCCGTCGCCCCGCCGTGGAACGGCTGGACGAGCCAGCGTCCGGACTCGTCCCCGGTCTCGTCCTGGAACCAGACGACGCCCTCGCCGTCGAGGGTCGGCGTCGCGTCGACGAGCCCCACGGGGTGGTCCGTCACCCGCCGGCCGGTGCCCGTCTCGGTGTCGAGCGTGTGTACCTGCCAGACGCCCGACGCGTTGGAGACGTAGACGGCGTTCCGCGGTGCCGCCGGCGACCACTCGGGGAGGTACGAGACCGGTGCGCGTAGACGCTGCTCCCAGACGGGGGTCGTCACCGTGTCGAGGCTACCGGCTCACACAGGCCTCTAGGATCACACCGTGCTCGTCGCGGGGAACTGGAAGATGTACAAGGGCGCCCACCAGGCGCGCGAGTTCGCAGCCCAGCTCCGCACCCTCGCGGCGCGGGTGCCGGGCGTCGAAGTCGTCGTGTGCCCGCCGTACGTTTCCCTGGAGGCCACGCTCCAGGGGCTCGGCCCCGAGAGCGGCGTCCGCGTGTACGCGCAGAACGTCCACTGGGAGATCGAGGGCGCATTCACGGGTGAGGTATCCGCGCCGATGCTGCTGGAGGTCGGGGTCACGGGCACGATCGTCGGCCACTCCGAGCGACGCCAGCACTTCGGCGAGACGGACGAGGCGGTGCGTCTCCGGGCGGAGGCCGCGCTCGAAGCAGGTCTCCAGGTCATCGCGTGCGTGGGGGAGACGGAGGCGGAGCGCGAGGCGGGCGAGACCGAGGCCGTGCTCGCACGGCAGCTGGCGGGCATTCCGCGTCACGAGCGGCTCGTGATCGCCTACGAGCCGGTGTGGGCGATCGGCACCGGGAAGACTGCGACGCCGGAGATCGCCCAGGCGGCGCATGCCTTCGTGAAGACGCTGCACGACGCGCCTGTGCTTTACGGCGGCTCGGTGAAGCCGGACAACGCTCTTTCGTTGCTCTCGCTGCCGGCCGTCGACGGGGCGCTCGTCGGCGGGGCGTCGCTCGACGTCCTGTCGTTCGAGGCGATCTGCCGCGCGGGCGCCGACGCTTTGTGAGGCCGGTCGTCCTCGTGATCCTGGACGGCTGGGGGCTCGCTCCCGCCGGGCCGGGGAACGCCGTCGACCTTGCCGAGACCCCCGTGTTCGACGCGCTCTGGGATCGCTACCCGCACGCGACGCTCGCGGCGTCGGGCGCGGCCGTAGGACTTCCGGACGGGCAGATGGGCAACTCCGAGGTAGGGCATCTCACGATCGGCTCGGGGCGCATCCTCTTCCAAGACCTCGCGCGCGTGCACCACGCGGTCGCCGAGGGCTCGTTCGCTCGCAACGAGGCCCTCACGTCGGCTCTTGCCCGAGCTCGCGAGCGCGGCGGCGACGTCCATCTCCTGGGGCTCGTGTCCTACGGAGGCGTCCACTCCCACATCGACCACCTGCGCGCGCTCCTGCGCATGGCGGAGGGGGAGGGAATGGCCGAGCGCACGTGGGTCCACGCCTTCACGGACGGGCGCGACGTCTCGCCGCACGCCGCGGTCTCGGATCTTGCGGAGTTGCCCACGGATCGCATCGCGACCGTCTGCGGTCGCTACTACGGGATGGACCGGGACTCGCGCTGGGAGCGGACCGACCGAGCGCTCGCGGCGATCCTGCGCGGTGAGGGCGCACAGGCCGACGATCCGATTGCCGCCGTCCGTGCGAGCTACGAACGTGGCGTGACGGACGAGTTCATCGAGCCGGTGGTCGTTCGTGGTGCCGCCCGGCTCCGCCCGCAGGACTCCACGGCGATCTTCTTCAACTTCCGGCCGGACCGTGCGCGCCAGCTCTCCCAGCGGCTCCTCGAGTCCGGGGTCGACCTGACGACGATGACGCGCTACCGCGAGGACTTCCCGTTCCCGGTCGCCTTCGACGAGCAGAAGGTCCGGAACACGCTTGCGGAGGTGCTCGCTGCGAGTGGGCTCCGGCAGCTGCACGTCGCCGAGACCGAGAAGTACGCACACGTCACGTACTTCTTCAACGG
>DASUCN010000095.1:0-3015 GCA_036276015.1 Gaiellaceae bacterium
CGTCTGCCATTCGACGCCGGAGTCGGAGGATCCGATCTACACGAGCGTCACGCCCGAGGACGAGCTGCATGCCCTGTTCGCGGACGTCCGTGCGGACGTCGTCCTCTGCGGCCACACGCACATGCAGTACGACCGCGCGCTCGCGGGCGGGCTCCGCCTCGTCAACCCGGGAAGCGTCGGGATGCCGTACGAGGGGCGACGCGGCGCGTTCTGGGCCCTTCTCGGCCCCGACGTCGAGCTCCGGGAGAGCGCCTACGACGTCGAGGCGGCGGCGGCTGCGATCGAGGTCATGGGTGCCCCGGTCGACGCGCGGCTCCTCGAGTACCTCCTGGAGCCGCCCGACCCCGTCGCCACGACCGAGTACTTCGAGTCGCTGCGTGGCGCGTAGCTACGTCCGGGAGGCGCGACGCGGGCTGGGTCGGCGCCGCGATCGCATCGTGCCGATCATCGAGCGCCTGGCCGAGGAGCACGCCGATGCCGAGATCGCGCTGCGCTTCCGCTCGGACCTCGAGCTGCTCGTCTCCGTGATGCTCTCCGCCCAGACGACCGACGTGAACGTGAACAGGGTCACGCCGGCGCTCTTCGCTAAGTACCGCCGTCCCGAGCACTACCTCGCGGTGCCGGTGGAGGAGCTCGAGCGCGACATCTACGCGACGGGCTTCTTCCGCCAGAAGGCGAAGGCGATCCGCGGGACCATGCGGATGCTCCTCGAGGAGTTCGACGGGAAGGTGCCACGGCGACTCGAGGACCTCGTGCGCCTTCCCGGCGTCGCGCGCAAGACGGCAAACGTCGTCGCCGCCGAGCTCGGGCACGCCCAGGGCATCGTCGTCGACACCCACGTGCGGCGGCTCTCGCAGCGCCTTGGCCTCACGCGGCACGACGACCCGGTCAAGATCGAGCGCGACCTCCAGCGTGTGGTTCCCCGCGCCGACTGGGCCCGCTTCCCGCACCTCCTCATCTGGCACGGGCGCAGGATCTGCGACGCCCGCCGGCCGCTCTGCGAAGCCTGCGTCGTCGAGGATCTGTGCCCTGCGAGCCGGCTCAGATCCAGCGGCGCCAGCGGAACAGCGCCAGCTGCAGGAGCGTCGAGGCAACGATGAGACCGGTCGAGAAGCCGAGCGTCCAGAAGCCTTTCTCGAACTCCCCCTCGAAGTTCTGCCCGAAGAACCCGACGACGAACGAGGGGACGAGGACGAGGGAGGCGATCACGGTGAGCTTCTTGCCGACCTCGCTCTGGCTCTCGGCGATCTTCGACTGGAGGTGGTCGCGTACGCCTCCGAGCAGGTCGCGGGCGACGTCGACGTCCTCCGTCACGCGGACGAGCGTGTCGTACGTGTCCGCGAAGAGACGCTCGACTTCCCGCGGGAACAGCTCTGGGTCGCCGGCCTCGATGCGGCCGTCGACGATGCGGCGGACGGAGGTACGCGTCGCGGAGATCGTGCGGCGCCGGCGGAGGAGATCGTGGCGCAGCTCGACGAGGCGGGTTCGCACGACCGAGGGCTCGAGCTCGTCGAGCCCGTCCTCGAGCCCGTCGATCTCCGCGTAGATCGCGTCGAGCACGTCCAGGTAGGTGTCGGCGACGTCGTCCACGAGCCGGTGGACGAGCTCGCCGACGGGGCGCGCGGCATCGTCTGCCGCCGCCAGGGAAGCGACCTCGAACGGCGCACCCTGCACGGGCGTCTTCCGCACCGTGACGAGCCGAGCTCCCGTTGCGACCATGCCGACCTCCAGGCTCGTCGGCGTGCCGTCGACGTCCACGATCGGGACGAGGACCCCGAAGACGTAGGCGCCGTGGTCCTCGAGCACGGGACGTGGCTCGCGCTCACGAGCCGGAGCCGCGAGCTCCTCGAGGACGTCGGGATCGATCCCCGCAGGCAGCACGGCCTCGATCTCCGCTCGCCCCGGGTCGAGGAGGTCGATCCAGCGCGCGCTCACGTCGCGCGAGCGTAGTGGGCGATCCGGTCGGAGCCGCTCGTTAGGCGGTTGCGGCCGCGATCTCGGGCAGGTGCCGCTGCTCCTCGAGCCAGCGCTGAGCGTCGAGCGCCGCCATCGTCCCGGAGCCGGCGGCCGTCACCGCCTGGCGATACGTGTGGTCCTGCACGTCACCGGCCGCGAACACGCCCGGGATGTTCGTCCGGGTCGAGCGCGGCTCCGTGACGAGGTAGCCCTGGTCGTCGTGGTCCAGCCAGTCCAGGAAGAGAGAGGTGTTCGGATCGTGCCCGACCGCGACGAAGAGGCCGTCCACGGCGATCTCGGTCGTCTCCCCGGTGACGGTGTCGCGCAGACGGAGGCCGGTGACGTGGCCGCCGCCCTCGCCGAGGACATCCTCGACGACTGCATTCAGCACGAACTCCACCTTCTCGTTCTCGCGGGCGCGGTCGACCATGATCGGCGACGCGCGGAACTCGTCGCGGCGATGGATGATCACGACCTTGCTCGCGAAGCGGGTGAGGAACGTCGCCTCCTCCATCGCCGAGTCGCCGCCGCCGACCACGGCCACGATCTTGTCCCGGAAGAACGCGCCGTCGCACGTCGCGCAGTAGGAGACGCCGCGCCCCTGGAGCGTCTGCTCCGAGGGGAGCCCGAGCTGGCGGGCGCTCGCGCCGGTCGCGACGATGACGGAGTCGGCGCGGTGCTCGGTGTCGCCGACGTACACCCGGAACGGGCGCTCGGAGAAGTCGACCCGCGTCACGTCGTCGGTGACGAAATCGGCGCCGAAGCGCTCGGCCTGGCGGCGGAAGTCCGCCATCATGGTCGGGCCCATGACGCCGTCGGCATAGCCGGGGTAGTTCTCCACGTCGCTCGTGATCATCAGCTGCCCGCCCCAATTGAAGCCCTCGATCAGGAGCGGGCGCAGGTTCGCCCGCGCGGTGTAGAGGGCGGCCGTATATCCGGCAGGACCGCCGCCGATGATGATCACGTCACGTACGTCGCTCACGGAACCTCCACGCGAAGACTAGCCCCGCGGCTGCGGGGACACTCTCCCTCAACGTATCGATGACCTTCGATGTTCCG
>DASUCN010000096.1:0-2162 GCA_036276015.1 Gaiellaceae bacterium
TGCAGTCGTCGGGGTGCCTTGGATGCGCGCGGCGTCGGAGTTGACGCTCAACCCCGGCGGCAGGCTCCCGGAGCTGACGGTGTACACCGCGCACGCTTCGTCCTCGTCGCCGAGGAGCTCGATCGGCATCGAGTACGGGACTCCCTCCGTGCCCGTCTGGCATATGCCCGGGTTCTCGCCCGAGCAGCCCATGCGCTGCTCGTCGAAGTTCCCGGCGCCGGCCGACGGAGCGACGCCGAGCACGAGAATTGCCGCGAACGCGGCTAGAAGAGAGAGGCGCTTCAGTCCCACCGGCGCGCCAAGGTAGCAGAGCCGTCCGAAGGAGACGGTCGGGTGTTAGGAGACTGCAAGCACGACGAGCTCGGCGACGCAGACCGGCTTCTCCGTCCGGTCGCATTCCACGGTCGCCTCGATGCGTGCGCGCTCGCCACGTGGTGTCGGTTCGACGTCGAGCACCCGGAACCTCCCGCGGACCCGGCTCCCCGAGGGGACGGGAGCGGGGAAGCGCACGCGGTCCGTCCCGTAGTTCACGGCCATCGTCCCCGGCTCCGGAAGCACCTCGTACAGCATCGGGACGCACAGCGAGAGCGTGAGGAAGCCGTGCGCGATCGTCGTCCCGAAGGGCCCGCCGGCCGCGCGCTCGGTGTCGACGTGGATCCACTGCGGGTCTTCGGTCGCCGCGGCGAACGCGTCGATTCGCTCCTGTGACACCTCGATCCACGACGTCGGGCCGACCTCGCGCCCGAGCATCTCCCCGAAGCGGCTCATGCAGCGAGCTCCGCGCCTGCGCGCAGTCGGGCAAGCGAAGCGTCGCGGCCGAGGAGCTCGAGGCTCTCGTAGAGGCCGGGAGAGATCCGCGAGCCGGTGACGGCGACGCGGATCGGGAGATAGACGGTGCGCGGCTTCTCGCCCAGGTCTTCGCAGAGCCGCTTCAGCGCAGCTTCGATCTCCCCCACGCTCCAGGGCTCGACCGCCGCGAGCGCGTCGGCGGCCGCCTCGAGGGTCCTGCGGTCGAGGAGCGCGGGGTCCGGCTCGACCTCGCCGAAGAGGAAGCCCGCGAAGCCCGGGAACTCGCCGAGCCGGGCGATCTTCTCCTGGACGAGCGGCGCGGCTGCGCGGACGCGCTCCTCCGGCCAGTCGACGCCCTGCTCGTCGAGGTACGCGACGAGACGGTCGGCGTACGCGTCGGGCGCGAGCGCGCGCAGGTACACGCCGTTCATCCAGTCGAGCTTCGCGTAGTCGAACGTCGCCGGGCTCGCCCCGACCCGCTCGAGCGAGAAGCGCTCGATCAGCTCGTCGCGCGACATGATCGTCGTCTCGCCGTCGGGCGCCCAGCCGAGGAGCGCGAGGAAGTTCATGAGCGCCTCGGGGACGTAGCCGGCCTGGCGGAACTCGTCGACCGAGACCGCCCCGTGGCGCTTCGACAGCTTCTTGCCATCCGCGCCGAAGACGTTCGGGACGTGCGCGTACACGGGCGGCTCGGCGCCGAGCGCGCGCAGCACGTTGATCTGCTTCGGCGTGTTCGACACGTGGTCGTCCCCGCGAATCACATGGGTGATGTCGTCCAGCCAGTCTTCTAGCGGCGAAGCGAAGTTGTAGGTCGGACGGCCGTCGGAACGGACGAGCACGAGATCCTCGAGCTCGGCGTTCGGCACCTCGATCCGGCCCTTGATCGCGTCCTCCCACGCCGTCGCGCCGTCGTCCGGCATGCGGATCCGGATCGCGCCCTCGTCCTCGTATGCCGACCCCTCGCCGACGAGCCGGCGCGCCTCGTCCCGTGCCCGGTCCATGACGTCGAGCTGGAACGTGGGCTGGCCGTCCCACTCGACTCCGAGCCAGCGCAGCGACCGCTGGATCTGGTCGACGGACTCCTTCACCTCGCGGCTCGTGTCGGTGTTCTCGATGCGCAGCAGGCACTCGCCGCCGCGTCCGCGCGCGAAGAGCCAGTTGAAGAGGAACGTGCGGACTCCTCCGATGTGCAGCAGCCCGGTGGGCGACGGCGCCATGCGGACGCGGACGGACATGGGCGCGTAGCGTAGACGCATGCTCTTCGGCGCCCATGTCTCCGCCGCCGGCGGGATCTCGAAGGCGATCGACCGCGTCGAGGAGATCGGGGGGAACTGCGTCCAGGTCTTCACGCAGAGCCCGCGCATGTGGAGGCC
>DASUCN010000097.1:0-4245 GCA_036276015.1 Gaiellaceae bacterium
CGCCCACTCGGCGGCCAGCGTCAGGAGCCCGCAGAGGGCCACGAGCCCCGCTCCGGCGGCCCAAGGGGTGGGAGCGCGCAAGGCCGTCCGCCACGCAAGCGTGAGACCGGCCGCACCGACGAGGAGCAGCAACACGAGCCCTATCGCACCGGCGTCGGCGAACATCTGGACGTAGAGGTTCTGGACGCCCCACTCGCGCCCTTCCGCGGGAAAGGCGAGGTCGACGACGTCGGGGAAGCGCGCCCGCGCGTCAGGGACATAGGGCTCGAACACCTCGGGCGTCGACGACCGTTGCCAGCCCACGCCGACGATCGGGTTGTCCTGCGCGATGCGAAGCCCGATGTATGCGAGCACGGTGCGCTGCGAGTACGTCTCGACCCCCTGCGCCTGCTCGTCGCCGTGCAGGCCGACGAAGCGGAGGAAGTCCTCGAGTGCTTCGCTCCGAACCATCATGACGCCGAGCGCGACGGCCACGACCACGGCTGCCAGTGCGCCCGTCTCCCTGCGCGACGGCCGGAAGCGACGCCTCGCTACGAGCCAGAGGCCGGCGGCGCCGATCGCGAACCCTCCCGCTGCTGCCACCGAGCCTGCGAGGACGAGTCCCAGGAAGCCGGCGACCGCTGCAAGAGGGAAGAGTGCGTCCAGTGGTGCCTGTCGCCGGCCGACGACGATCCTTGCCGCCGCGAGCGCAGCGGCCAGTATCGACAGGGCGGCGAGGTCGTGGCGGCCGAGGAACGACGAGTAGCGCCAGCCCGACGTGGACACGCTGAAGATGTCGCTGCCGAAGAGCTGGAGCAGCGCGACACCCGTCGCCACAGCGCTCCAGACGACGACGCCGGCAAGCACGACCCCTAGATCCCGACTTCTCCGTACGAGGAGCGGGACGGCGAGCGCGAGAAGTGCGTACTCGACGAACTTCAGGTAGCTGACGAGGTGCTCCGCGAACCGGTCGTCGTTCACGGAAGCCGGGCGCAGCGCAGTGACCGCGAGCCAGCCGAGCAGTAGGCCTCCCGAGATCCACAGCAGCCGTCCCGCGCGCAACCGAGTGGCACCGTGCCGGAGCAGCAGCACGAGGGCGGCCACGACGACGGCGAGTAGCGCCCAGTCGGCGAGCCGGATCTGAACTGAGGTGTCGCCCACGGCGACCGCGAGCTCGGGCTGGAAGCGCTCGTGCATGAACAGGAACGGAATCGCGGCGGTGAGTACGAGCACGCCGAGCGAATCGCGGTCGACGAGGCTCCGGAGGGCTGAAGGCGAGCCCGTGCTGTCGAGCGCCTCGGTCGCCACGGCGCCACTATAGGCGCGCTCCGCGCCGATCCCTCCGAGCGGCCGCCTCCTTACACTCACCCGGATGTCCTCCCGGGTGCTCCGACGCGGGTCGGTGACCGCTGCGTGGGTCTACGTCGGTGTCGCGTGCAGCATTGCCGGCGGGATCGTCGCCGCGCGTGTGCTGGGTCTCGACGACTTCGGCGTGTTCGCGACGGCTCTCGTCACCGTGGGCTTCTTCCAGACGCTGCTCGATCTCACGGTCGAGGAGTCGCTGACGAAGTTCGGGTTCCGCTACGTCGCCGGCAAGGACTGGGGGCGGCTGCGCCGCCTGTTTCGGCAAGCGCTGTTCCTGAAGCTCGCGGGTGGCTTCCTCGCGACGATGCTCCTCATCGCGCTCGCCCCGTTCGCGGATGCGCTCTTCGGTACCGACGACGTCGAGCAGGCGATCCTCGCTGCCGCGCTTCTTCCCTTGGTCCAGGCATCGGAGAACGTCGGGGCGACCGCTCTCCTCCTGCACAGCCGATACGACCTGCGCGGCGTCTACCAGGCGGGCTCGGCCGCACTCCGATTGCTCGCAATCGTCGTCGGTGTGCAGTACGGAGTCGTCGAGGCGCTGCTCGCGATCGTCCTGGCCCAGGCGATCTCGACGGCCGCGATCTCCGTCGTGGGTCTCGTCGCTCTGCGGAGATTCCCGGCCGCGTCCCAAAGGGAGCTGGCAGAGGACGTTCCCGAGATCCGGAGCTTCGTGGTGCTGTCGAGCGTCGCAACCGGGGTGATCTCGGCCCGGTCGACACTGGTTCCGCTCATCCTCGGCATCGTTTCGGGAACGACGCAGGTCGGCCTCTTCCGCATTGCGCAGACGCCGCACACGGGGCTCGCAGCGGCGAGCTCGCCGGCGCGCCTTGTCCTGATGACCGAGCAGACACGCGACTGGGAGAAGGGCGAGCGCGCCAGCATCCTCGCCGGACTGCGCGCATACTCGAAGTGGGCCGCCGCGCTGATGCTCGTGGCGGTGCCGATCTTCTTCGTCGGGATGCCGTGGCTGATCCGGGTCGTCTTCGGTGACGAGTACGAGGAGGCGACGACGGCCGCGCGCATCGTGCTCCTCGCGGCCGCGATCCACTTCGTCATCGGCTGGAGCAAGTCGTTGCCCGTTACGATCGGCCGCCCGCGACTGCGGATCGTGACGCACGGGCTCGAGACGCTCGTCGCGATCCCGCTGGTGGCGGTGCTCGGCGCCGAGTGGGGAGCGACCGGCGCGGCGGTGGCGGTGCTGCTCTCCACACTCGTCTTCGCCGCAGCCTGGATGGTCGTCGTGCTGCGCCTGCGGGACGAGGTTGCGACGGGCGAGGCGGTATCGACATGAGAGTGGTCGTCGTCTCGGGCATCTGGCCGCCCGACCCCGGCGGCCCGGCGAGCCATGCGCCGGCACTCGCGGACTTCCTCGTGGCGCGCGGGCATGACGTGGAAGTCGTCACGACGGCGGACTCCGTGCCCGAGCCCCGCTCGTACCCCGTGCACTGGGCGGCGCGACGCTCTCCCTTCCGGCACGTGCGCGTCGCGCAACTCGTGCGCGGAGCAGCACGGCGCGCCGACGTGGTCTACGCGACGAGCATGGTCCGGCGGGCGGCGCTCGGCGCGCGGTTCGCGCGGCGTCCGCTCGTCGTCAAGCTCGTGTCGGACGAGGTGTTCGAGCGTGCGACGAGGAGCGGACGATACTCGGGGACGCTGGACGAGTTCCAGCGCGAGAGCGACGGGGTGCGCACGCGCTTCCTCCGTAGCACGCGGAATCGCGCGCTCCGAAGCGCGCAGCACGTGTTCTGCCCGAGTGCGTACCTCCGGGACGTGGCGCTCGGCTGGGACGTCGACCCCGAACGCGTCTCGGTTCTTCCGAACCCGGCTCCCGCCCTTCCCGACCTTCCCTCACGAGAGGAGCTTCGGGCGCAGCTCGGCGTGACCGGGAACGTGCTTGCGTTCGCGGGTCGGCTCGGGCCGCAGAAGGCGCTCGGCGTTACGCTCGAGGCTCTTGCCGACGTGTCCGGCGTAACGCTCGTCGTCGCGGGTGACGGGCCTGAGCGCGCCGGGCTCGAGCGGCATGCACGCGAGCTCGGACTCGACGCGCAGGTGTCCTTTCGCGGGAGCATCCCGCGCGCCGACGTGCTCCGGCTGTTCCGCGCTGCAGACGCTTCGGTGCTTTCGTCCGCCTGGGAGAACTTCCCGCACACCGTCGTCGAGGCGCTCGCGGTCGGCTGTCCGGTCATCGCGACTGCGGTCGGAGGCATCCCGGAGGTCGTACGCAGCGGCGAGAACGGGCTGCTCGTGGCGCCCGGGGACGCCGCTGCGCTGGCGGAGGCGATCACACGGTTCTTCTCGGACGAGGAGCTCCGTGAGCGGCTCTCCGCCAGCGCCGCGCCGTCGGTCGAGACGTACTCGGAGGAGGCCGTCTTCTCCAGGATCGAGTCGGAGCTCGCGCGCGCAGCGGCATGAGGAAGCGACTGCTCATGGTCGGACGGTCGCGATACTCGCTGCCGCTGTCGCCGTCGCTCGCGCAGAAGTTCCAGGCGCTCGAGTCCGAGCTCGACGTTCGGGTGTTTGCGAGCTCAGGAGGTGGCAGCGGCTCGGATCCGCGGTTCACGCTCGTCCGGCGGATTCGACCTGGCGTGCTCGACGGAGCGTCCTTCTACGCGCTGCTCCCGTTCCGCGTCGCGCGCGAGCTGCGTGTATTCCGGCCCGACGCCGTTCTCGCCCAGGGCGCGCAGGAGGCGGCGCTCTGCCTCTTCGCGCGGCGGCTCGCGCGCGTGCCGACGAAGGTGATCGCGGACATCCACGGCGACCCGGCCGCTCCCGCGCGGCTGTACGGGTCGTCTCGCAGGAAGGCGCTGGCCCCGCTCGCGGATGCGCTTGCGCGCTACGGCCTGCGCACGAGCGACGGCGTCCGCACGATCTCCGCGTACACCTCGGGGCTCGTCCGTGCCG
>DASUCN010000098.1:0-9167 GCA_036276015.1 Gaiellaceae bacterium
GTGGCTCCTGTACGCGGTGTGGCCGTACACCCGCCTCGTCCACGTGTGGAGCGTGCCGG
Source organism: Gaiellaceae bacterium (assembly GCA_036276015.1). Taxonomy (GTDB): domain Bacteria; phylum Actinomycetota; class Thermoleophilia; order Gaiellales; family Gaiellaceae; genus GMQP-bins7. The sequence continues at coordinate 60 of DASUCN010000098.1, forward strand.
TGGGGTACCTCGCGCGCTCGCCGATCGTCTATCGCGCGAAGCGCGGCGCGACCCGCACCGCGCTCCGCTGAGCAGGCCCGGCGCGGAGCGACGCGCCGGTGGAGCCCTGGCCGAAAGCCTCGTAGGCTTCGCGACATGAGCGCATGCCCGAACTGCGGCCGGGTGAACGCCGAGTCGGCCCGCTTCTGCAGCGACTGCGGTGCCCGGCTCCCGGGCGCCGCCGCACGGGAGGTGCGCAAGACGGTCACCGTGCTCTTCGCGGACGTCACCGGCTCGACGGCCCTGGGAGAGCGACTCGACCCGGAGTCGTTCCGCCGCGTGATGGCGCGCTACTTCGACGCAGCGCGAGAGTGCCTCGAGCGGCACGGCGGCACCGTGGAGAAGTTCATCGGGGACGCGGTGATGGCGGCCTTCGGCGTGCCGGTCGTACACGAGGACGACGCGCTCCGCGCTCTGCGCGCCGCCGTCGACCTCCGTCGCTCGCTCGAATCGCTGAACGGCGAGCTCGAGCCGGCCTTCGGCGTGACCCTCCAGCTGCGCACGGGCGTCAACACCGGCGAGGTCGTGACGGGCACCGAGGAACGGCTCGTCACCGGCGACGCCGTCAACGTCGCCGCGCGCCTCGAGCAGGCGGCGGGGCCGGGCGAGATCCTCGTCGGCCCGGAGACGTATCGCCTCGCACGCGGCGCGATCGAGGCCGAGGAGATCCAGCCGCTCGCCCTCAAGGGGAAGACGGCGCCGTTCGCCGCGTATCGTCTGGTCAGCGTCGTCGAGGGCGCCCCGTCCTTCGTCCGCAGGCTCGACGCACCGCTCGTGGGGCGCCGCGACGAGCTCGCGCGCGTGCGGTCGGCGTTCGACGACGCCGTCTCGCTGCGACGATGCCGTCGCGTCACGGTGCTCGGGCCGCCCGGGATCGGCAAGTCGAGGCTCGCACGCGAGGTCTCGACGGCCCTGGACAGCAAGGCCTCCGTCCTCTCCGGGCGCTGCCTGCCCTACGGAGAGGGCATCACGTACTGGCCCCTTGTCGAGATCTTCAGGGCGGCGGCCGCGGAGGATGAGCTCGAGGCCGCGCTGGCCGCCGGCGCACCAGAGGAGGTCTTCTGGCTGGTGCGGAAGGCGCTCGAGCGGCGCGCCCGGGAGCGCCCCCTCGCCCTCGTCTTCGAGGACATCCATTGGGCGGAGCCGACCTTCCTCGATCTCGCCGACCACCTCGAAGACTGGACGCGCGACGCGCCGGTGCTGCTTCTCTGCCTCGCGCGCCCGGAGCTGCTGGACGAGCGGCCAGGCTGGAGCGGGGAGGTGATGACGCTCGAGCCGCTGTCCGAGGTCGAGTCCGAGGAGCTCATCGAGAATCTCCTCGGCGGTGCTCCGCTCGACGATCACGCCCGCGGGCGAATCCGGGAAGTCGCGGAGGGGAATCCCCTCTACGTCGAGCAGCTGCTCGCGATGCTCGCGGAAGGAGGCGATCCCGGGCACGTGCCGCCGACGATCCACGCGCTCCTCGGGGCGCGCCTCGACTCGCTGCCCGAGGACGACCGCGACCTGCTCGAGCGCGCGTCCGTGATCGGGCACGACTTCGAGTGGGAGGCGCTGGGCGAGCTCTCGTCGGACCGGCGCCGCCCGTCCGGCGCGCGCCTTGCTGCTCTCGTGCGAAACGAGCTGATCCGCCCGCACGACGTGATCGAGGACACGTTCAGCTTCCGGCATGCGCTGATCCGCGACGCCGCCTACAGCCGGCTCCCGAAAGAGCTTCGCTCCGAGCTCCACGAGCGCTTCGCCGGCTGGCTCGACGGACGGGGCGAGGAGTTCGAGGAGATCGTGGGCTACCACCTGGAGCAGGCCTATCGCTGGGTCGTCGAGCTCGGTCCGCCCGACGAGCGGGCGCGGTGTCTCGCCGAGCGGGCCGCGGAACACCTCGTCTCGTCGGGCAGCCGGGCGCGGGCCCGCGGTGACGGTCCTGCTGCCGCGAACCTCTTCGACCGCGCCGTCGCCCTGCTTCCTCCTTACGATTCCCGGCGGATCGCGCTGCTGCCCGTCCTCGGCCGCGCGCTGCGGGACGCCGCCCGGATGGAGCAGGCGGAGTCCGTGCTCGCCGAGGCGGTCGAGCGTGCCGAGGCCACCGGAGCCCGGGTGATCGCCGCGGATGCATCGCTCGCCCTCGTCGAACTCCGTTTCCACGGCAACGCGGCGACGCGGCAGGAGGTTCTCGAGGAAGTGGCCGACGCGACACGGATCTTCGGCGAGCACGGAGACGAGGCCGGGCTCGCCCGCGCGCTTCTGCTCGGGGGCCAGCTCCTCTTCTGGGGCGGCGAGATGGCCGAGGCGCTCGGGTATCTCGAGCGGGCCGCGCGCCACGCGCGCAACGCGGGCGACCGGCACCAGGAGGCCGAATGCCACCAGTACGTCCTCGCGGTGACCGTCTTCGGCTTCACGCCCGTCGCGGACGCGCTCGCGCGCGTGGAGGGCGTTCGTTCGCTCGTGGAGGGGAATCGCAAGCTCGACGTCGCGGTGCTGAACACCCGGGCCCGGCTCGACGCGATGGAGGGACGGTTCGACGACGCGCGTGCGGCGATCGCGCGCGCAGCCGAGCGGGCCGAAGGCGGTCGCGAGGTCGAGCGGTTCTCACACGTGTCGACGGCCGCCGGCATGGTGGAGCTGCTCGCGGGAGACGCCGCTGCCGCCGAACGGGAGCTCCGCCCCGCCTGCGAGCGCCTCGAGCAGATCGGCGAGCTGGGCTACCTGGCCAGCGCCGTGCCACCGCTCCTGGAGGCGCTCTACAGGCAGGGTCGCGACGACGAGGCGCTGCTCCTGTCGGAGCGCTGGCGGCCCGAGCTTCTCACGGTGCCCGAGGACGTCGATGCGCAGGTCGGCTGGCGCGCGGTTCGAGCCAAGCTGCTCGCGCGCCGAGGCGACGTGAGCGAGGCCGAGACTCTCGCGCGCGAGGCCACGAAGCTGGCCGCGGGCACGGACGATCTCGAGCTTCGCGCAAGGGCGATCACCGACCTCGCGGAGGTGCTGCGCATCGCGGGCCGCGCGCACGAAGCGGCGGCCGCGCTCGAGGAAGCGCTTCGCTTCCACGAGCAGAAAGGCAATCTGATCTCGGCCGCGAGGGCTCGCACGCTCCTGTCCCAGCTCTCGGTCGGGGCCTGACCGTTCTGGGAATTCCCAGTCAGCAGCAGGTGTAGGCGCCCGGCGGCGCCGGGCCCTCCTCCGGCGCCGGCAGCTCCGCGGCCTCGAGCGCGGCGCCGTCGAGGAGGTCGCGCTCGCTGACCGTCAACACGTCGAGGTCGTAGGTCGCGAGAACCTCGCAGAGGACGACGAGGCCCGCCACGATCACGGGCGCCCGGGCGGGCGCCAGGCCCGGGACCCGCTCGCGCTCGGCGAGAGGGAGCGCGGCGAGACGATCACGCGTCACCGCGACGGCGCCTCTCGTCAGGCGTCGGCCGTGCACGGCGCCGATCCCGCCGTGCGCAATCGAGGCCGCGGTCGTCACGGTCCCGGCGACGCCGATCGCGCCCGCCACCGAGAGCGGCGGCAGGAGCGACCGGACGTACGCGGCACAGGCATCGAGCTCGTCGTGCCCGGGCGGCTCGGACGTGAGGAACCGCTCGGTCAGGCGGACGCTGCCCGCCTCCGTGCTGACGGTGGCCTCGATCCCTGCGGGCCCGGCGACGACGAGCTCCGTCGAGCCACCGCCGATGTCCACGACGAGCGTCCGCGCCTCGAGCGCTCGCTCGCTCGTCACGCCGCGGAGCATCGTCTCCGCTTCCTCCTCGCCCGTCAGGAGGCGGGTCGTGAACCCGTAGCTCCACTCGATCTCGCCGAGGAACGCCTCGCCGTTCTCCGCGTCGCGGACGGCGCTCGTCGCAACGGCGAGGATCCGCTCGACGCCCAGCGCCTCGGCTTCCCGGCGGTACTCGACCAGTGCGTTGCGGGTGCGCGCGATCGCGGTGGGGAGGAGGATTCCCCGCCGATCCACCGCCTCGCCCATCCGCGTGATCGTCTCCCGGCGCACGACCTCGGCGACACGGCCGTGGTCGACGTCGGCGACGAGCAGCCGCGTGGAGTTGGTGCCGAGGTCGACGGCTGCGACGCGCACGCGCCGACGGTACTGGATCCCCGGGGGCAGGCAGTAGCGCGCCCTCGCGGCTCGGCCGCGCCGAGCCTCGGCGTCACGAGCCGGGCAGGAACCAGAGCAGGCGTCGGACCGTGTGGCGCGCCTCTCGGATCGCCTGGAGCTGCACGCCGAGCTTTGCGCGCGAGAGGGCGAGCCGGGCGGAGACCGTTCCGAGGCGATCCGAGGACGCGCCGGCCCGGTCGAGGTGCTCCTGGATCTGCTCGGAGACCTCGGCGATCCGCGCGCTCTCGGCGCCGAACGCGCCGCCCGTGCGCTTCACCTGCCGCCAGAGCGCGAGGCCACGGAACACGACGTAGACGAGCCCGGCGACGAGCCCCACGAGGTAGAAGGCGAGCGGGATCCAGACCAGCACGATTGCGCTACCATAGTGACGCGACGCGGGGTGGAGCAGTCAGGTAGCTCGCCGGGCTCATAACCCGGAGGTCGCAGGTTCAAATCCTGCCCCCGCTACTGAGAAAGGCCCTGCAAGACAGGGCCTTTCGTCGTTTCTGGGTTATGTGGCAGCGAACACGCTCCGACTCTGGTTTGCGATTCGGGCGCTCCTGTACGCCCGATCGCGCCGAAGGAGTCACGGGGGCCGTTGTAGCTGTCTCGCCGGTATCGGCCGCGAACGAAGGCCCTACTCACCACGACGACGCGCGGGAGATGCCGTAGACGCGGGACGCCCGAGTAGTCCGGTGGTACGAAACAAGCGAGCGTACGTTTCCGAAGCGTCGGCTACGGGCAATCCTGTTCCCGGCGGCTTCGGCTTCCGGAATGGCCTTGCTGCTAAGGGTCGTCAGTGGGGCGAGACCCTTGCGCCGCTCGCAAAGCGCAAGGTACGCGGGAGTCGAGCCGCCAGCCAGCTAGGCTGGAACCGATCGTAGAGCCACGGAGGGATTGGGGAAGTGCTCCTGGGTGGGGTCGACGTGGACGCGCAAGACGTGCTCGCTCTTTCGCGGGTCGTCGGGCACGGTTCGCTCTCCCAGAAGCTGGCGATTGCCGCACGGCTCAGATGGGCGGTCGTCAACCTGACGGTGAACGAGCGACACGCGATCCTCGCAAGCCTGGGGAACACGTCGGGCGATCTGGAGGAGCTCCGCGAACGCCTGCTCGAGAGTCATCCGTGGCGTCTGCGGGAGAGACTCTGAACCATCGGGTTCAGGACCCACCGGGAGCGGGGTGCCGCTCTCTCGATCAAATGTCTCGAACGGCATCCCTAGTGCGTTTCGTCCTTTGCACGGACGGGCACTCGACGGGAGTTGCGTTCCTTACTCGCCATCTATCTCAGGGATCATCACGCTGCGGGCGTCGCCGGTGCCAGAGTCGCCCGTCGGCTTGCGCGTTCGCGGCATGGCCATGCCCGAGCGGACGAACTCGAGCGAGTCGCCGCCGAAATAGCGCAAGACCTCCGCACGCTCGAAGCGATCATGGTCCGACTCGGAGTCAAACCGGATCATGTGAAGGATGGGCTCTCGCGTGTTGCCGAACGTCTGGGTCGGTTGAAGCTGAACGGGCGGCTGACGAGTCGGTCTCCTTTGAGCGACCTGCTCGAGTTGGAGACGCTGGTCGTTGGTATCACTGGCAAGCAGGCGCTGTGGGTCAGCCTGCGCGAGATCCCCTCTGTCAACACCGAGGAACTAGACGAGCTCTACGGACGGGCAGAGGATCAAAAGCGCATTGTTGAGACCGCGCGCGTGGAAGCGGCAAAGCGGAGTTTCACGTTTGCCCATACGCCCCGTGGAGCGCGTGCGAGGCGTCGCGGGTGACCAATCCGAGCACGCGACTGGCGGCGATGCGTTTTTCGGATAGCGGTGCGAAAGGTGCGACGCCATCATTGGACGGCTGTGCGCAGCCGGGACGGCGCGACGGCGCGCCACGCGCGCCAGACCGACGGTCCGTCCGCAGTCTCACGCGCCATGTGTTCCGGCCGTCCGGCTTCCGTCGTGGCATCGTCTACGGCGGCTGGATCGCGCAACTCGACAAGAGGAGGCACCCCGATGCATGCGGTCGTCGTCAGGAGCACGATCGAGGACTTCGAACAGGGAAGGAAGTTCTTGCGCGAGGAGGCCATCCCGCGTCTCGCACAAGTACCGGGATTCGTCTGCGGGTACTGGGTGAAGCTCGACGACAACAGCGGTGCGTCGATGATCGTCTTCGAATCGGAAGAGGCGGCGCAGGCAACCGCGGAAACGCTTCGGATCAGCGCGCCACCCATGGTCACCCCGACCAGCATCGAGGTCGGCGAAGTCCAGGAGCACGCCTGACTCGAGGAGCGCAAGAACACAAGGGGACGCCACTCGTGTTCACCTCGTCGACTCGCGTCGAGCATTGAGGTCCGGAACCCGATTGCGGCAAGCCGAGAGGTGGCCGAGGTTGCCTCGTCCATGGTTCTGCATGCTCAGAGCCAACGCGCAGAACACACCCCCCGCCCTGGGAGGCGTTGACCGTTCCCGAGTCCATGCTCGTGCGCGTCGCGAGGGGTCGCCTCAGCCGGAGACCCGGAACAACCGATCGGTTAACTGGCCCGGCACTCGGTCACTAGGGGATAGAAGCGAGCGGGACTGTTCGCCGGCGACGCTGCGCAAGGCCCGGCTGCTCGGCCCGATGCTCGGGTAAGGGCGGCTCACGAACCCCTGCTCCTCGAGCGCGCGTCAGGGGAGGAAACGCGCTCGCCCACCCGTCCCCAATACCTCGCGGGGGGAAGGGGCTGGAGCCCGGAGCCGCCGGGAGGCTGCTTCCCACGGGGCCCGCGCTGCAAACGGGCCTCGCGGCCGCTCTTCTCCTTTTCGGACACCGCGAAGCGGGCAGGAGTGGGCCGGGGCTGAGGCACGGTCAGCGATTCGTTGAGGCGCCCTGCCGCGCGACGATTCGTCCCGAGCTTGGGCACCCGATCGGCGTGACTTCATCGACGTGAGCGAACCTCGAACGCTCGAAACCATGCCATCGACCTGTGCTGCACCGGGAGGCGTCCTCGTACCCGGAGGTCGTGGGTTCGAATCCCGCCCCCGCTATCGAGAGCGGCCTGCCTATGGGGCGCCGTGGCGCGCAGGGGCCGATCGAGTTTCGTACCCCGTTCACGCGCTGCAATCGCGCGGCTGGGAGTGCCCTCGCCCGGGACGGCACGAGGCGGGATACTGAGCCGATGGCGCAGGACCCCTACCTGCTGGCCGACCAGCCCTCGGAGTTGGCGCGCCTGCAGCTCCAGTCGCTCGTCTGGGAGCCCGCCGGGCGGCAGCTCCTCGCGAAGCTCGAAAGCGGATCCGTCGCACGCGCCCTGGACGTCGGCTGCGGGGCGTTGGGCTGGCTGCGGATCCTCAGCGAGTGGGTCGGCACCTCCGGTCAGGTCGTGGGCACCGACATCGACGAGGGCCTGCTCGGTGCCGCTCGGTCGTTTCTCGAAGCAGAGGGGATCACCAACGTCGAGCTCGTCGTCGACGACTTGTTCCAGAGCACGCTCGAGCCGCACTCCTTCGACCTCGTCCACGCCCGCTTCGTGATCGCTCCGCTCGGGCGGGGCCCCGAGCAGGTTGCCTCTTTCCGACGGCTCGCCGGGCTCGGTGGCTCGCTGGTCCTGGAGGAGTGGGATTTGGGCTCGTGGCATTTCAATCCCGCTGCACCGGCGGCCGAGCGACTGATCGGATTGCTCTCCGAGATCTTCGCCGGCCGGGGCGGCGAGGCGGGCCGCGGACTTCCCGAGCTGCTCCGCGGCGTGGGGATCGAGGAACCAGAGATCGACGCACATGTGGTCGCGCTCCAGCCCGGCCACCCGTACCTGCGGCTGCCCCTGCAGTTCAGCGTCGCGCTCGAATCGCGCCTGCTCGAGAGAGTGAGCGAGGACGAGCTCGCATCCTTGCGTCGCGACGTCGAGGCCGAGTTGGCGGAGCCGGGCCGCTGGGGCACGACCTTCACCCTGATCCAGTGTTGGGGCAGGCTGCAGGGCTGAGAGCCGGCTGGTGGCCGACCGACTGCCGTCCGACGCGCGTTACTCGCCGCTGCTGATCGTCACGAGTCTGGAGGCTCCATGGACATCTCGAAGCTCGATCAGGTGATCTTCCACCCGTGGGTGGCGCAAGGCCCACGAGACGTCCCGGCATTCGTCAGCGGCGAAGGCAGCGTTCTCGTCGATCACACGGGACGGCGCTACCTCGACTTCAGCCCGCAGCGGACGGCCTGGCGATCCTCGACGAGGTGCTGTCGCTCGCGGACGCCTAGCCTCCGACGCCGAGGAGAGGCGGCACGTCGCGCATCCCGGTCGGTTTTGGAACCGGTACGTCCGGCAACTGATCGGTTGTGGCCGGTGGAGAGGACGTCAGGGCACGCGCCGGGCTCCGCGGAGGCGGTGCATCGCCCGGCACGGGCGTCGTCCGCCTGAAGGGGGACTACGACATGAGCAGGGCGGCGCACGTCGACCGCCTGCTCGGGGAGCACCTGGGCACGTACGACCGGCTCTACGTCGATCTGTCCCGCGTGACGTTCATGGACTCGAGCGTGCTGAGCGCCCTCGCGCGCGCTGCGCGACACGCGCGGCCGCGCGGCGTCGCCTTCCACGTCGTCGCGCCGGCGGGCAGTGCCGTCCACCGCCTGCTGAGCATCTCCGGCCTGCTCGGCCACCTGGGTTGGCAGGACGCGCTTCTGGCCGCGGACTCGAGTCCGGTCGCTCGGCGAGCGGAAGGGGAGACGCGAGAGCCCGAGCACGTGGCGACGCCCGACCTCGCCGAACGCCTGCAGCAGAGGGCGCGCCACGTCGCCGAGGGTCCGGCACTCGTCGACTCGGGTACGCACGAGACGCACCCACGCACGCCCCTGACCGGGTAGCGGGACAGCGGGGCGAAGACCGCCTCAGCGGCCGCGTCGCTGCGCTCGGCGAAGCGCCTCGAGGCGGCGGCGATCCTGCTTCGTGGGGCGCCCGCCAAGGTCGGCGCCCAGCGGCTGCGCGAGCCGCCGCTCGGCCGTGTGTTGCTCCCGGAGCGCGATCGACTCGGGCGTCT
>DASUCN010000099.1:0-3281 GCA_036276015.1 Gaiellaceae bacterium
CCGCTTCTCGGCGATCTACACGGCCGCGCTCGCGGACATCCTCGACGCGCGCGGCCTCCACGAGCAGACGCTTCCTCCTTCGATCCGTCCGCTCGAGCGCGGGCTGCGGCTGGCCGGCCCCGCCTACACGGTGCAGGGTGCTCCGGCCACGAACCCCGATGCGGCCGCCCACGACCGGGCGCTCCGCAAGGTGCTCATGATGCTCGGTGACGTGCCCACGGGGCACGTGGCCGTGTACGCCTGCGACCAGGACGTGTCGGCCCACCTCGGCGAGCTCTCCGTCACGTCGCTGAAGGCGCGGGGCGTCGCCGGCTGCGTGCTCGACGGCGGCTGTCGCGACGTCTCGTTCATCCTCGAGGAGGGCTTCCCGGTGTTCAGCCGATTCCTGACGCCCGAGGACTCGACGTGGCGCTGGGAGCTCGAGGCGACGCAGGTCCCGGTGACGATCGGGGCGGTGCGCATCGAGCCGGGGGACTGGGTCGTCGGCGACGACGACGGCGTCGTGGTCGTGCCGTCAGGGATCGCGGCCGAGGTCCTCGCAGAAGCGGAGCAGAAGGCCGCAACGGAGAGCGAGATCCGCACCTCCGTGCGAGACGGCATGCCACCGCTCGAGGCATACGAGCGCTACGGCACGTTTTGAGCTACTCGTCGCCGGACGGCGGCCGCGGGTTCCAGGCAGGCGAGGAGTCGTTCTCCGACTGATCGGTGAGCCGCTCGACGTCGGGCTCCTCGCCGAGCGAGACCGTGAAGATTGCGCCGTCCTCCTGGTAGGCGATCCTCGACCCGTCGGGCGACCAGGACGGTTCGAAGTTGTCGCCCGCGGTTGGAGCGACGCGGCGCAGGCCCCTCCCGTCCACCCCGATGGTGAAGAGCTCGTACACCTCGCCCTCGGCGTTGGTCGAGAACACGATGCGGGCGCTGTCGGGCGACCAGGCCGGCGTGAAGGCGCGCCCGTCCTGCTTCGTGAGCGCACGCCGACCTGAGCCGTCGGGGCGCATCGTCCAGACGTTCTGGATCGCCGTGCCCGGCGTGCGCAGCACATACGCGATCAGCTCGCCGTCCGGCGACCAGGCCGGATCCGACTCCTCGGCAAAGATGTCGGAGATCCGCCGGGCATTCGAGCCGTCGGCGTCCATCACCCAGATGTCGCCGTCGCGCGCGAATGCGATCGACTCCCCGTCCGCCGACCAGGTCGGGTGGGTGTCGTTCTGCTTCGTCGAGGTGAGTTGCTTCGAGCCCGTGCCGTCGGCGTTCATCACGAAGACGTCGGACGAGCCCGTGCGTCCACTCGTGAACGCGATCCTCGTCGCGTCCGGGGACCACGCCGGGTCGATCTGGAAGAAAGGTGAAGCCCTGTCGTCCGGCTCGTCTTCCACCTCGCTGAGCCTTCGCTCACCGTCCCCGTCGGCGGACATCGTGTAGATCGCGTACTGGCCGTCGCGGCTCGAGACGAAGGCGATGTCCGGACTGCTCTCCTCGCCGCCGCAGCCGGTGACGGCGAAAGCCACGGCGAGCACGGGCATGGCGAGTAGGGCGAGGCGGCGAGCGGGCATCGGGAACGAGAGCCTAGTGAGCGAGCGGCTCGACGCCGAGGTACCTGCGCTGGAGGTCGGGGTCGTTCGCGAGCGCAGCAGCGGTCGTCTCGGCGGCGATGGACCCACCGATCATCACGAGCTGCCGCTGGGCGAGCGCGGTCGCGACACCGAGGTTCTGCTCGATCAGGAGGATCGCGAGGCCCTCTTCCTCGAGGTGCTTGAAGGTCTCGATCAGCCCCTCGATCACTGCGGGGGCGAGACCCTCCGACGGCTCGTCCATCACGACAATCCTCGGATTGGTCACGAGCGCTCGGCCGATGGCGAGCATCTGCTGCTCGCCGCCCGAGAGCTGCGCGCCACCGTTCGACTTGCGCTCTGCGAGGCGCGGGAACAGCTCGTAGACGCGCTCACGCGTCCACTCGCTGCCGTTCGCCTCGCCGCGACTGGCGATCCGGAGGTGCTGGTCGACCGTGAGCGAGGGAAAGAGGCGCCTGCCCTGCGGCACGTAGCCGATCCCCCGGCGCGCGATCTTGTGGGATGGAACTCCGACGAGCTCCTGGCCGTCGAAGCGGATCGAGCCCTCCGCCCGCGGGGGCGAGATGCCCAAGATCGCGTTGCAGAGCGTCGTCTTGCCCATGCCGTTTCGCCCGACGATGGCGATCGACTCCTGCCCCATCGAGAAGTTCACGTCTTCGAGCGCCCGGGCGCTGCCGTAGTAGGCGTTCAGGCCGGAGATCTCGAGCAGCGTCGAGCTCGCAGTGTCCGGTGCGGCGACGGCCGCCTCACTCATGGCCGTATCCCCGTCCTAGATAGAGATCGTGGACCGTCTCGTTCGCGCGGATCTCGTCCGGCGTGCCCTCGACGATCACTCGCCCGTCGTGCATCATCGTCACCTGCTCGGCCACGTTGAGCGCGATGTCCATGTCGTGCTCGATGAGGATGAGCGTGATGTCGCGGTCGAGGCTCAACAGGAGCTCCGTCAGGAGCTGACGTTCGCCGCGGGAGAGACCCGAGGCCGGCTCGTCGAGCATCAACGCCTTCGGCTCGGCGGCCAGCGCCATGGCGATCGCGATCTGTCGGTGCTCGCCGTGGGAGAGGTTGCCGACGAGCTCGCCGAGCTTGTCCTGGATCGCGACGCGGCCGGCGGCGACGCGTGCTCGCTCGCGGATGGCCTTCTCCTTGCCCGGAAGCAGCACTGGACGGAGGCGGCCTCCCTCGACGCCGACGATCGACAGGTAGATCGAGTCCTCGACGGTGAGCCCGTTGAACAGGCGGGACTGCTGGTACGTGCGTGCGAGCCCGAGCTTGGCGCGATATCGGGCTGGGCGCTTCGTGACGTCCTCCCCGAACAGCTCGACGGTGCCGGTGGACGCGGGGATGTCTCCGCAGATGACGTTGAAGAGCGTCGTCTTGCCGGCGCCGTTCGGGCCGAGGATCGCACGACGCTCGCCGCGCTCGACGACCACGTCGACGCCGTCGCACGCGAAGAGCCCGCCGAACCGCCGGCCGACCCCCCGCAAGCGGAGGGTCGGCGCGGCGTGCTCGACGGACGGTGCTGCTTCGGTCAACGACCTACTTCAGGTTCTGCTTGGTGATGACGCCGTTCTTGACGACCTTGATCTTCCCCTGCCACGGGAGCTTGCGCTTCACGCAGGGCGGATAGTTCCGGCCCGGCGCGGGCTTGTTCGGGCCGAAGTAGCCGCCGAACGTCTGGTCGACGTTCGGGACGTAGCCCACGATCGAGGT
>DASUCN010000100.1:0-7903 GCA_036276015.1 Gaiellaceae bacterium
ATCTTCACCGGCTTCTACGGCTTCTACGCCGCCTGCCTCTTCATCACGCCGACGATCTTCCCCGGCTGGCTGAACATCTACGGCTCGCCGACCACGCTCGGCGCCATCGCCTTCGTGATCACCGTCGGCTTCGCGGGTGGATTCACGGGCGGCTGGTTCGCGAGCAAGGGCGACCCGTTCTGGACGCTCTCCGGCGGTCTCGCAGGCGTGATCTCGGTGTCCGCAGGCGCCGACGTGTACCACCCGTCGCTCGCGTACCTGCTGTCCATCTCCGGCGCGTTCGTCGCCGTTTGGGCCGGCAACTTCATCGAGAAGCGGCTGCGCGTCGACGATGCCGTCGGGGCGGTGGCCGTTCACGGTGTGACGGGCTTCTACGGCGTCTTCCTCGTCGGCATCTTCGCCGGCGGCTATCCGACGGGCCTCGCGAACGTCGAGTCCTCGATGGGCGGGCAGCTCATGGGGATCATGGCGTTCATCCCGCTCGCGTTCCTGCCGGGCTATTTCTGCAGCTGGATCCTGAAGAAGCTGAACCTGCTGCGCGTGCCGCCCGAGGTGGAGCTCGAGGGACTCGACCTGGCGGAGTTCGGCCAGGACTTCTACCCCGAGTTCGAGCGCGTGCCCGAGATCGTCATCGAGCCCGACGGGCGCGAGGTCGACAGCGCACCGGTGCTGCTCGACGCGTACTGGCAGACGAACGGCAGGGCGCCGGCGGGAGCCGGTGTCGGCGCCGAGGAAAGGAGCTAGGCGATGTTCGACACGTTCCCGTACGACGAGTGGGGCGAGGACATCGCGGGTTTCTGGACCTGGGGGCCGGGCTCCTCGACCGGGACCTACATCCTCACGGCCGTCGGAATCGCCGTGATGTTCGTCGCCTTCATCGGGTTCGTCCGGCTGGAGAACCGCAAGCTCGCGCACCAGGAGGCCACGTTGAAGGCTTCGGGCGCGCTCGACCGACCCGCGACCGGGGCCTAGGAGGGAGACGCGATGGGCGCAAAGCAGATCGACTTCCCGCCGATGCAGAAGGAGGACTCGCGAGTCGCGCCGTTCATGCTCCTCCTCTCCCTCGCCTGCATCGTCATCGTCGCGATCATCCTCGCGACCGACGTCTTCGACGGCCCCTGGCTGGGGCCGTGGTAGAGGCAGGTAGCCTGGCGTAGATGTCGAGGCTCTATCTCGTCTGCGCGGTTTGCAGCAGGCGGCAGGCGGACGGACTGATCTCGGGTGCCGCGTGGGGGCGACTGGAGCTCCCGCCCGGCGCCGAGGTCGAGCATCCGGCCTTGAAGGGCTCGCATTTCCGCTGCTGTCCCTCCTGTGTGCAACGACACCCCGACTGGCAGGAGAGCCTGCTCGAGTCGCTGGGGCTGTCGTCGTACGGCGGTTCGGCGCAGGCCGCTGCTCAGTAGAAACCCGGCGCTCCGGCCGAGCCTCCGCGGATTCCCGAGGCGTCGGAGCCGGCGACGATCCCGTGTGACCACGACCAGGGAGGCCCGATGAACATCCTTCTCGCGTACAACGACACCGACGTCTCGAATCGGGCGCTCGAGCGGGCAGCCCAGCTCGCGAAGCTCTACGGCGCGAAGCTCGTGGTCACGAGCGTGACCCCGGTCGTCGTCGGCACCGTTCCGAGCATGGATCCGGGGCCGGAGCTGCAGCGAGCCGATGCCCACCTGCGCGAGTTGGAAATCGAGGCGGAGCTCGTCGAGGCGATCGGTGACATCGCAGAGGCCGTGGTGGAGGTCGCCGACACGCACGACGTCGGCCTCATCGTCATCGGGACGCGAGAGCCGAGCCAGGTGGAGCGGATGCTCGGACACTCGGTCTCCGAGCAGGTGCAGCGGATGGCGCACTGCGACGTGCTGATCGTTCACTGACGGCGCGACCCAAACCGCGTCGCGATTGACGCCGTATGTACGGGGTGAGCCCGATCGAGCACACGTGTCCGATCCGCGCTCCTTCGCTCGACTCGCTTCCCGCGTGTGCTCACGAACGCCGAGCCGGGACGAAGGAGGGCGCAAGGGAGGAAAGATGAGGCGGTTCTCTGCGGTAGCACTGCTTGCGGTGCTGCTCCTGACGGTGGCGTCGGTCGCCGGCGCCGCGCCGGGGCCCAAGCTCCAGACGTTCGGGACCGGCGACGTGACCGTAGGCACGGATGGCGCCAGTGCCACCATCGTCAACGACGCCGGTGAGTCCGGCGGGGTGTTCCTGAACTCCAAGTCCCAGGGCAGCAAGCCGCTGAGCAAGGTCGTGTTCGCGTTTACCAGCCGCGGTGACGTTGCTGGTGGAGCACCCAGGTTCAGCATCGGCATCGACACTGACGGCAATCCGCAGACCTCCAACGGCTTCGCGTTCCTCGACGCCGCTGGTTGCGGGGCTACGGTTGGAGACAATCCGACGAGCGTAGCCACCCTCGTCAGCACGCAGAACCCGGCGTGTGCCGTGAACTTCAGCGGCACCGACTACGCCAACTGGGACGCGTTCGCAGCGGCGAACCCGACCTACAAGACCAACTCCGGCGGAACTCCGTTCATCATCGCCGACCAGGCGGGTACCTACGTCGTGACGAACATCGTTCTGCGCTAGTCGCGAGCGAGGTGCGAGCTCGCGCTCGCCGAGGGTACGTGCGGGAGCCCCCGAAGGACGCCGGGGCTCCCGCCTCCGCGCTAGAACAGCCCTACGGTTTCGCCCGACTTGTCGATGTCGATCGCGAGCGCAGCCGGGACCTTCCCGAGGCCGGGCATGGTCATCATGTCGCCGCAGAGGGCGACGATCCAGCCCGCCCCGGTGTACGGCCGCAGGTCGCGCACGGTCACCGTGAAGCCGGTGGGGGCGTTCTTCAGCGCCGGATCGTGCGAGAGCGAGAGATGTGTCTTGGCCATGCAGATCGGGAGACGCGCGAGGTCGGTGCCCGCCCAGTCGGCCGCTTTCTTCTTCGCCGGACCGAGGAGCTCGACGCCGTCAGCGCCGTAGACGCGCGTCGCGATCGCGCGGATCTTCTCCTCGATCGGCGAATCGAGCGCGTACGCGAAGTCGAACGAGTTGGGCTCCTCGGCCGCGGCGATGGCAGCCTCCGCGAGCGCAGTCGCCCCCTTCCCGCCGTTCTCGAAGGCCGTGTTGATCTCGGCCGCGTACGCGCCCGACTCCACGGCGAGGCGCGTCACGAGCTCGAGCTCCTCCTGCGTGTCGGTCGGGAACTTGTTCACGCCGACGACCGCCTGGAGCCCGAAGCCGTTGATGATCCCGATGTGGCGCGCGAGATTCGCCGCGCCGGTCTCGATCTCCGCGAGCCCGCCCTCGAGGTTGCCACCGTGGTGCTTGAGCGCTCTGACCGTCGCGACGAGGACGACTGCGCTCGGCCGCAGCTCGCCGATGCGGCACGTGATGTCGAAGAACTTCTCCATCCCCATGTCCGACGCGAACCCGGACTCGGTGATGACGTACTCGCCGAGCTTCAAGCCGACGCGGTCGGCCACGAGCGAGTTGTTGCCGTGGGCGATGTTCGCGAACGGCCCGCAGTGGACGAAGGCCGGCTGGCCCTCGAGCGTCTGCACGAGATTCGGCTTGATCGCATCCTTCAAGACGACGGCCATCGCGCCGGCCGCGCCGATGTCCTCGGCGGTCACGGGCTCGCCCCCGTAGCTCTGGCCGACCGTGATGCGCCCGATCCGCTCGCGGAGGTCGCCGAGGTCGCGCGCGACGGCGACGAGGCCCATGACCTCGCTCGCAGCGGTGATGTCGAATCCGGTCTCGCGTGGGGCGCCGTGCGCGCGACCGCCCAGACCCGTGACGACGTTGCGCAGGTTGCGGTCGTTCATGTCCATGCATCGCCGCCACGAGATCGTGAGCGGGTCGAGCCCGGTGGCGTTCCCGTGATGGAGGTGCGCGTCGATAATCGCGGCGAGCAGGTTGTTCGCCGCCGTGATGGCGTGAAGGTCGCCGGTGAAATGGAGGTTCAGGTCCTCCATGGGCACGACCTGCGCGTAGCCACCGCCTGCGGCCCCACCCTTCACGCCGAACACGGGGCCGAGCGAGGCCTCCCGCAGGCAGAGCACCGGCTTGCGCCCGAGCACGCCGAGCCCCTGTGTCAGCGAGACCGACGTAGTGGTCTTGCCTTCGCCCGCCGGCGTGGGCGTGATCGCCGTCACGTTGATGAGCTTGGCGTCGGGCCGGTCGGACAGCCGGTCGATGACGGAGAGGTCGACCTTGGCCTTGTACCGCCCGTACGGCTCCACGTCGTCGTGGAGAAGGCCGAGCTCGTCGGCGATGTCGCCGATCGGACGCAGCGTCGCGGCCTGGGCGATCTCGAGGCTGGTTGGCATGGTGGTCATCGACGTCTCCTGTTCGTCCGGGCCGGGCAAGCCCGGCCCCTACATGCCCCCGTGGGGGCGAGGCTTGCCTCGCCCGCCGTCAATGGCTCACCGCCGCGGCAGCCAGCTCGGAGACGAGGGTGTCGGTGTGGAAGCGCTCCATCGCGAACGGGGCGATGAGGTCGGGGGTCTTGCCGCTCGCGACGAGCTCGGCCATCGTCACTCCCACGATCGGTGCGGCCTTGAAGCCGTACGTCCCCCACCCGGTCGAGACGTGGAAGTTGTCGATCTCGGTCTTCCCGAGGATCGGACTGTAGTCGGGCGAGAGATCACAGAGCCCGGTCCACGTGCGCAGCACCCTCGTGCGCTCGAGCTGCGGGAGGAGCTCCATCGCGTGCCCGGCCGAGTACTCGAGGAACGAGAGCGTCCCGGTGGACTTGTACGTCGTGTACGGCTCGATCTCCGCTCCGATGAGGAACTCGCCGCGGTCCGTCTGCGATACGTACACGTGGAGCTGCGACGACACGAGGATGACGTCGAGGAACGGCTTCACCGGCTCGGTGACGAACGCCTGCAGGATGTGCGTGGTGATCGGCAGGCGCATGTCTACGAGCCGGCCGATCTGGGACGACCAGCCGGCAGTCGCGCTGACGACCTGACCGCACTCGACACGTCCGCGGTTCGTCTCGACGGCGGTGATGCGGTCGCCGTCGCGCTGGAAGCCGGTCACCTCCGTGCCCTGATGGATCTCCACCCCGCGTCGATCGGCCGCGCGCGCGAAGCCCCAGACGACGGCGTCGTGGCGGATGATCCCGCCCGGTGGGTGGTAGAGCGCCCCGACGATCGGGTATGCAGGGCGCTGCGAGAGGTCGAGCTCCGGGCAGAGCTCGGCGATCCGCGGCGGGTAGATCACGCTCGAGTTGATCCCGAGCAGCTTGTTCACCTCGGCGCGCTCCTGCATGGTGATCATCGCCCGGTCGGAGTGCGCGAGCGTCAGGTGGCCGTGCTGCGAGAACATGAGGTTGAAGTCGAGCTCGCTCGAGAGCCGCTCGTACAACCTGACGCTCTCACCGTAGAACGCCGCGCCCTCGGGCGTGCGGTAGTTCGAGCGGATGATGGTCGTGTTCCGGCCCGACGCGCCGGCCCCGATGTAGGACTTCTCGAGGATCGCGACGTCCGTGATCCCGTGCCGCTTCGCGAGGTAGTACGCGGTCGCCAGCCCGTGCGACCCGCCGCCGACGATGACGACCTCGTACCGGCGCTTGAGCTCCGGCCGCTGCCGCCACATCCGCTTGGGGAAGAAGATCTCCCTCAGTGCCATGGCTCTCCGTCGAGTCCCGCGAAGGCGTCGAGGACGGCCTCGGCGACGTAGTGGCCGAGCTCCTGGTGGACGTGGACGTGGATCCAGCCGTCGGCCCCGCGGCGGAAGAGCGCGCTCACGTGCGCGAACGGGCCGGCGGTCGGGATCTGCGCCAGGTCGAGATCGGTGAGGCGCCTGATGATGCGCTCGTCCGCGATCGCGACCCCGGCGTACGCGCCCGTCATGTCGTACGCGAGCACCCCCGCCGCCCTGATTCGTTCGGCGGTGACCGGCGCGTCGCCGTCCGTGAAGAGGAAGGCCCGCCGGGGAGACAGGCGGACGAGCTCCTCACCCGCTGCCGGAGCCACAGCAGCGACATCGCCGCGGATCTCGACGATGCCCTGGAGGGAGACGTCGCGGATCTGCTCGGGATCGCCGAGGTAGGCCGACCAGCCCTCGCGACCGAGCGCACGCCGGAGTGGCGACGTCGTCGTTCCCGGCTCGCAGCGCGACGGCGAGAGAAACGCTCGACTCACGACCGCATCCGCTCCCCGGAGGGGTCGTAGAACGCGCCGTGCGTGATGCGCGCGCCCCTCCGCAGCCGGTCGATCACGATCTCGACGCGCGTCCCCGGCTCCGAGCGCTCGATCGGCACCCACGCGAGGCCGATGACCTCGCCGACCGCCTCGCTCCGCCGCGCGCTCGTCACCCGGCCTGCCGGTCGCCCCTCGACCACGAGCTGGGCGCCCTCGGCCGGCAGCACGTTCTCCTCCATCGTGAAGCCGACGAGCTTCTCCTTCTCCTCGCGCTGTGCGAAGTGCTCGAGCGCGAACTTGCCGACGAAGTCGTCCTTGTCCATCTTCGGCAGCCAGGACATCCCCGCCGAGTAGAGGTTCGACTCCGAGTCCGTGTCCTGGCCGACGATGACATGCCCCTTCTCGAGCCGGAGCACGCGCTGCGGCTCGAGGCCGAACGGCGCGGCTCCCTCCGACAGGAGCGCGTCCCAGAGGTGCTCGCCCGCCGGACTCGGGAAGTGGAGCTCGTACCCGAGCTCGCCGACGAAGCCGATGCGCAGCGCGAGTGTCGGCACACCCGCGACGACCAGCTCCTTCGCGTCGAGGTACTTGAACGCCTCTGCGGAGACGTCGTCCGGGTCGTCGACGAGCCGCCCGAGCGCCTCGCGCGAGCGCGGCCCGGCGAGGTTCACCGCGGCGAGCGCACCGGTGACGTTCACGATCTCCGCCTCGTATCCCCATACCGCGTTCCACCACTCGAACCACGCGGTGACGGAGTCGGCGCCCGTCGAGGTCGTCGTCACGTAGTAGAGGTCGTCGGTGAGCCGTGCGATCGTGCCGTCGTCCATGATCCGACCGCCGTCCGAGGTGAGGACGCCGTACCGGATCCGGCCGGGCTTCATGTCGCCGAAGCGGTTCGGGTAGAGGCGTTCGAGGAGCTGCACGACCTCGGGACCTTCGACGAAGAGCTTTCCGAGCGTCGAGACATCGATGACGCCGAGCGACTCGTGCACGGCACGCACCTCGTCCTCGGGATGCTCGCCGTAGGCGTACGGGCGCTTCCACGGCCCCGCCCACTGGATCGTCGCGCCGGCCTCCTCGTGGCGCCAGTGGATCGAGCCGCGCCGCGCAGGCGTGAGCTCGCGACCGGCCAGCAGTCCGAGCTCGACCGGCGCCCACGGCGGCCTCGCCGTCGTCGTGCCGATGGCCGACTCGTACATCCGGTTCTCCTGCGCGTACACGCGAATCGAGGAGAGGTGGCACAGCTTCCCCTGGCACGGGCCCATCGTCGTCGTCGTGTACCGCTTGGCGAGCTCGATCGAGTCGAAGCCCTCGCCGATCGCGCGCTTCATGTCCTTCGTCGTGACGTCCTCGCAGATGCAGACGAAGCACTTCCCCTTGCCGGGGTACGTGGGCTCCGGCGCGATCTTCGAGAGCCCCTCGCCGGTCACGGATCCGACGGCCTCGATCCCATCCGGGATCTCGGTCGGGACGAAGACGCCGAGCGAGTCGTCGTACTCCACCCGCGCGCCGGCCTGGGCGAGGAGCGAGTACGCCGGCTGGCGCCCGCCCGAGGCGACGAGCAGGTCGCAGCCGTAGTGCTCGCCGTCGAGAGCGAGGCGCGCGACGCGGCCCTTACCTCCCTGCGCCGCGAGCTCCCGCGGACGCATCTCGCGGAGATCCACGACCTTCGTCACCTCGATCCCGACCTCGGCTAGCTCGTCGGCGATGGCGAGCGTCTCGTCGTCGGAGCCGATGACCGCAGCGCGCTCGCCCGGCTTGAT
>DASUCN010000101.1:0-15721 GCA_036276015.1 Gaiellaceae bacterium
GGTCACCGTAGCGAGGATCTGCGCACGCGTGGGTCACGAACCTGTGCCAAGAGCGTGACCGCAGTCGGGCGGCCTGCTCGGCGACCCGTCGACCGCCCTCGGCATCGACGACACCGCGCCCAGCGCGCGCACCGCGCGGGCCGGGCTCAGGTCTCGACGATCGTCCGGATGCCGAGCTCGCGGAGCTGCGCCTCCGCGGCGGGCGACGGCGCGCCGGTGAGCGGATCCGACCCGCTCGAGATCTTCGGGAACGCGACGACCTGCCGGATGTTCGGCTCCGCCGCCATGAGCGCGACGAAGCGCTCGATCCCCATCGCGAACCCGCCGTGCGGCGGCGCCCCCATCGCGAGCGCCTCGAGGAGGAACGCGAACTTCCCATGCGCCTCCTCGTCGGACATCCCCATCGTCCGGAAAACCTCCTGCTGCACCTCCGAGCGATGGATCCGGATCGACCCGGAACCGAGCTCCCAGCCGTTCCAGATGAGGTCGTAGTGCTGGCTCAGCGCGCTTCCGGGGTCATCCGCGATGAGATCCTCGTGGCCGGCGATCGGCGCCGTGAACGGATGGTGGAGAAACGTCCAGTTTCCGGTGTCCTCGTCGATCTCGAACAGCGGGAAGTCGACGACCCAGTGGAACACCTCCTCGTCCGACGCGAGCTCGAGCTCTCGGCCGAGGTGGATCCGCAGACCGCCGAGCACGCGCACGACCGTCGCTTCGTCCCCGGCTGCGAACAGCACCGTCGAGCCGGGCTCGCTCCGGAACACCTCGAGCTC
Organism: Gaiellaceae bacterium; assembly: GCA_036276015.1. GTDB lineage: Bacteria > Actinomycetota > Thermoleophilia > Gaiellales > Gaiellaceae > GMQP-bins7. Next base: position 774 of record DASUCN010000101.1, read on the forward strand.
CGACTCCGAGAGGAACTTCGCGATCGGCGAGCGCACCTCGCCCGCGTCGTGGACGAGGTAGGCGAGCCCCTTCGCCCCCCACTCCTTCGCGACCTCCTCGAGCCGCTGCAGCTCCGCGCGCGAGAACGCACGCGGCGCGACGAGGAAACGCACGCACTCCGCGCCCGCGAATACGCCGAACTCAGAGCCGCGCGTGACCTCCGTCGCATCCTGGATCTCGAGCCCATAGCGCAGATCCGGCTTGTCCGTTCCGTACCGCGCGAGCGCGTCGGCGTAGGTCAGGCGCGGAAACGGACGACTCGGGGCGCGCCGACCGAGCGCGGCAAACGCGTCCACCACGACGGTCTCGAGCACGTCCAGCACGTCGTCGCGCTCGACGAAGGCCATCTCGAGATCGAGCTGCCTGAACTCGAACTGCCGATCCGCCCGGAGATCCTCGTCGCGCCAGCACGTGGCGATCTGGTAGTAGCGGTCGAGCCCGCCGACCATGCAGAGCTGCTTGAAGAGCTGCGGCGACTGCGCGAGCGCGAAGAAGCGGCCGGGCTGCAGACGGACCGGGACGAGGAAGTCGCGCGCGCCCTCGGGCGTCCCTCGCGTCATGCTCGGCGTCCAGACGTCGATGAACCCGAGCCCGTCCATCGTGCCCCGGATCGACGAGATGACCGTGTGCGAGAGCCGGAGGTTCCGCTGCATGCGCGTCGTGCGCATGTCGAGCCAGCGGTAGCGGAGGCGCAGGTTCTCGTCGACGCTCTCCTCGTCCAGCTGGAACGGGAGCGGCGTCGAGCGCGAGACGATCTCGAGCTCGTCCACCTGCAGCTCGACCTCGCCGGTCGGCATGGCGGCGTTCACCGTGGCACGGTCGCGGGCGACGACCTCGCCCCGCGCACGGAGGACGAACTCGTTCCGGACCTCCTTCGCGATCTCGGCTGCCGCGGGGGCGCGCTCGGGGTTCACGACGAGCTGGGTGATGCCGGTGTGGTCACGCAGGTCGACGAATACGAGACCTCCGTGATCCCGCCGCGTGTCCGTCCAGCCGGCGAGCGTGACCGTCCGGCCGACGTGGTCCGGACGGGTGTCGCCGCACATGAAGTCGCGCCAGCTCATCGCGACAGTCTGTCGAGAAGCTCTGTATGGGTGACGGCGGCGTCCGCATCACCGGCACGGCGGATGGTGGCGCCGTCGGCCCCGACGACGACCGTCGTCGAGGCGCCGAGCCTGCCCGCCTGCGTGAGCTGACCCTTGAGCGAGCGGCCGGCGTAGTCGGTGTCGCACGCGACCCCACGACGGCGAAGCGCCGCCAGCCAGGTCGTCACGAGCTCCCGTGGCGCGCCCGGCTCGACGGCGAGGAACACGTCGATCGCCGGGGAGTCGGCGTCGGCGACCCCTTCCTCGTCCATGGCGAGCAGCAGCCGCTCGATGCCGGCGCCGAACCCGACACCGGGCGTCGGAGGGCCGCCGATCTCCTCGACGAGGTAGTCGTAGCGCCCACCGCCCGAGAGCGTCGCGTTCTCGTTCTCGAGCGGCCCGATGAACTCCCAGGTCGTGCGCGAGTAGTAGTCGAGACCGCGGACGAGCGTCGGCTCGAGCCTGTACGAGACGCCTGCGGCGTCGAGATCGCGCCGTACGACCGCGAACCGCTCGACACACGCCTCACAGAGCGACTCGCCGATCTTCGGCGCCTCGTCGAGCGCTGCGCGAGTCTCCTCGGGCTTCGCGGCGTAGTTGTCGAAGACGCGCAGCGGGCTCGTCGCCGCCTTCTCGCGGGTGGGCTCGTCGAGCCGCGCGAGGTTGGCGTCGAGCCAGGCACGGAGCGTCGCGAGGTACGCAGGCCGGCACTCGCGGCAGCCGATCGAGTTGAGCTCGAGGTGGTAACGCGAGACGCCGAGCCGCCCGAGCAGCGCGTCGTAGAGCTGGATGAGCTCGGCGTCGATCGCCGGATCGTCGCTGCCGACGGCCTCGACGGAAGCCTGCCAGTGCTCGCGGTGCCGACCCTTGCCCGGCGCGCCGTAGCGGTACATCGACGCGATCGTGAAGAGCTTCTGCGGCTGCGGCTCACGGTGCAACCCGTGCTCGACGTACGCGCGGCAGATCGGCGCGGTTCCCTCCGGGCGCAGCGTGAGCGACCGGTCCGAGCGGTCCGCGAACGTGTACATCTCCTTCTGTACGACGTCCGACCCGGAGCCCGACGTCCGCTCGAACAGCGCGGTGTCCTCGAACACGGGGGTCTGGATGGGCCGGTAGCCGTAGAGCGCGCACAGGCGCTCGATCTCCCCGGTGACGCGGCGCCAGAGCGGCTGCTCGGACGGGACGACGTCGTGCGTGCCGCGCGGACGCTCGATCCTCGAGCTCACGTCGAGCGCTCCGCGCGCAGCTCGCCGAGGAAGGGGTTGCGCGCGAGCTCGTCGCCGAGCGTCGTCGTCGGACCGTGTCCGGGGTACACGACCGTCTCGGGCGGCAGCGTCTCGACGAGCATGCGGATCGAGGCCATGAGCGTGTCCCAGTTCGCTCCGGGGATGTCGGTGCGGCCCACCGAGCCGGCGAACAGGACGTCCCCGGAGAAGAGGCAGCCGTCGGCGTGATACGCGAGATGAGCCGGCGAGTGTCCCGGGACCGACAGCACCTCGAAGGCGATGCCCGCCACGTCGACCGTCTCGCCGCCCACGAGCGTGACCTCCGGAACGTGGGCCGGGTAGCCGTTGCCCACCGGCGCGAGCTCCCCCGGACGCTCGAGGAGCACCCGCTCGCCCTCGGGCATGTGCACCGGTGCTCCCGTCCCTTGCGCGAGGTCACCGACGCCGACGAGGTGGTCCCAGTGGCCGTGCGTCACGAGGATGGCGGTGCAGCTCGTCCCGAGCCGCGCAAGCGTGAGCCGTAGGTCGGTCGCGTCGCCACTCGGGTCGACGACGACCGCCTCGGGCGCGCCAAGATCCCGCCTGACGACGTAGCAATTCGTCCCGATCGGTCCGAGCGAGAGCTGGTCGACGCGTAGCGCCATCGTCTCGCCGGTCAGCCGCGCCGAGCCTGGCGCCGGAGATACGAGCGGTAGAAGAGGCGATCGATGAAGTAGCTGAAGGGAACGAACACCGCGACGATCAACAGCGTCTGGGTGAGCTTCGTCGCGAGCGGGAGACTCGGAGAGAGCAGGAAGACGGTACCGAGCATGATCGGCGCGAAGATCGCGCCGCGCTTGAACGTGCGCCTCCACGACGGCGCCTGCGGCTCGCGTTGGAACGCCTTCGTGCTCTCCCGGCGACCGTTGCTCGACTCGCCCGACTCGGGAGGCTCGATCTCGGTGCCGTCGTCGTCGACCCAGACGTAGTCGTGGCGCTGCTCCTTCGCGCGCCGCCGCCGCTGTTTCCTCGTGGCCATGAGGGCCGATTATGCCCGGCCGCTCAGGTGAGCTTCCCGCCTGCGATCACGCCGTGGACGACCGGGCCGCCGAGGTGGTACGCGATATGGCGCCAGTCGTCGGCCGCGACCAGGACGACGTCGGCGTCGTACCCTGGCGCAAGACGGCCCTTGGTCGATGCGAGATCGAGCACGTGCGCCGCGTTGACGGTGCACGCCGTGAGCGCCTCCTCCGGCGCCATCCCCAGCTGCGTCGCCGCCAGCGAGCACACGAGCGGGAGGCTCTCGCAGAACGCGCTTCCGGGGTTGAAGTCGGTGGCGAGCGCGACCGCGGCGCCGGCATCGACGAGCGTGCGGGCGGGAGGCATCGGTCGGTTCAGGAAGAGCGCGCTCGCGGGAAGCAGCACTCCCATGACGTCGCTCGCAGCGAGTGCTGCCACACCGTCCGCACCGGTCGCCTCGAGATGGTCGACGGAGCGCGCGCCGAGCTCGATCGCGAGCGGGATCGCCCCGGACTCCGTGAACTGGTCGCCATGGAGGCGCAGGGAGAGTCCGGCGTCACGACAGGCGGTGAGATAGCGACGCGCCTGCGCCGCGTCGAAGGCTCCGCGCTCGAGGAAGACGTCTGCCGCCTCCGCGATCGCCGCTGCAGCGGGCAACACATCGGCGAGGAGGAAGTCGAGGTACGCATCCGCGCCCTCGAACTCGGGCGGCACGGCGTGTGCGCCGAGCCAGGTGGGTACGCCGCCGGCGTCACGGATCGCGCGCAGTTGCGCGAGCTCCGTGTCACGGTCGAGGCCGTAACCCGACTTCGCCTCGAACGTCGTCGTCCCGGCACTCCGCATCCACCCCACGTGCTCCGCGAGCGCCGCGGCAAGACCCTCCTCGCCCGCAGCTCTCGTCGCACGCACCGTCGAGAGGATCCCGCCGCCTCGCGCGTGCAGCTCCTCGTACGACGCGCCCCCGGCCCTTAGCGAGAATTCCTCGACGCGGTCACCTGCGAAGCACGCGTGGGTGTGGCAGTCGACGAGGCCCGGAATCGCCGAGAGCCCGCGTCCGTCGACCTCCTCGACGTCGTCGCCCAGCGGCGCGAGATCGCGCATCCGCCCGACGGCCACGATCCGACCGTCCTCCACCAGCACGTACGCGTCCTCGACGACCTCGACCGCACGCAGCGCCTTCCCGCGCAGGGGTGCCTCTCGCCCGGCCGGAGACGCAACCTGGGCGAGATCGCGGACGAGCGTCGTCACGGGAGCGACGGCAGATCGACGGCGTGCTCGCGCGCGGCCGAGAGCGCTTCGTCGTAGCCCGCGTCGGCGTGCCGCACCACGCCCATGCCCGGGTCGGTCGTCAGCACGCGCTCCAGGCGCTCGGAGGCCTCGCTCGTGCCGTCGGCGACGACGACCATGCCCGCGTGGATCGAGTTGCCGATGCCGACTCCGCCTCCGTGGTGCACGCTCACCCACGTCGCCCCGGCGGCCACGTTGACGAGCGCGTTCAGGATCGGCCAGTCGGCGATCGCGTCGGAGCCGTCGCGCATCGCCTCCGTCTCGCGGTACGGGGAGGCGACCGAGCCCGCGTCCAGGTGGTCGCGCCCGATGACGACCGGGGCGGAGACCGCCCCCGAGCGCACGAGCTCGTTGATCGCGAGGCCGGCTTTCGCGCGATCCCCGTACCCGAGCCAGCAGATCCGCGCCGGGAGTCCCTGGAAGGCCACGCGGCCCGGAGCCAGCTCGAGCCAGCGCTGCAACAACACGTCGTTCGGGAAGAGCGCCGCGAGCTCGCGATCGATCGCGCCGATGTCGGCCGGATCGCCGGACAGCACCGCCCAGCGGAAGGGTCCAATCCCGCGGCAGAACAGCGGCCGGATGTAGGCGGGGACGAAACCCGGATAGGAAAACGCGTCGGTCAGGCCCGCATCCTGGGCCTCCCCTCGCAGGTTGTTGCCGTAGTCGAACACGTGACAGCCGGCTCTCGCGAAGGCCGTCATCGCCCGCACGTGGGCCACGATCGACTCGCGTGCGAGCCGCACGTACCCGTCCGGATCGCGCTCGCGGAGTGCAGCCGCCTCCTCGAAGGGAACCTCCGCCGGCACGTACCCGGTCAGCGGGTCGTGCGCCGCGGTCTGGTCGGTCACGAGGTCGAAGTGCTCGCCGCGCGCCGCGAGCTCGGGGAACACGGTCGCCGCGTTGCCGAGGAGACCGACCGAGAGTGCTCGCCGCTTGCCCGCGGCGGTACGCACGCGCGCGAGCCCGTCGTCGAGCGAGTCGGCGACCTCGTCCAGGTCGCGCGTCTCGAGTCTTCGCTCGATCCGCGAGGGATCGACCTCGACGCACAGGATCGCCGCGCCCGCCATCGTCGCAGCGAGCGGCTGCGCCCCTCCCATGCCGCCGAGGCCCGCCGTCAGGATCGTCCGTCCGCTGAGATCCGGTGTCCCGAAGTGCTGCTCGCCCGCCGCCGCGAAGGTCTGGTACGTCCCCTGCAGGATCCCCTGCGTGCCGATGTAGATCCAGCTACCAGCGGTCATCTGGCCGAACATCGTCAGACCCTCCGCCTCGAGCCGCCTGAACTCGTCCCAGGTCGCCCAGCGCGGAACGAGCAGCGAGTTCGCAATGAGCACACGCGGCGCCCACTCGCCCGTGCGGAAGACGGCGACGGGCTTGCCGCTCTGGACGAGCAGCGTCTCGTCGTCGCCGAGACGCAGCAGCGTGCGCACGATGTCCTTCAGCGCGTCGTGGCTTCGAGCGGCACGGCCGCTGCCGCCGTAGACGACGAGCCGCTCGGGGTGCTCGGCCACTTCCGGGTCGAGGTTGTTCAGGAGCATGCGCAGCGGAGCCTCGGTCAGCCACGACCGTGCGTTCAGCGTCGACCCGCGCGGCGCACGGATCGCGCTCAGGTCGCCGCACAGCGACTCGACCAGCGCGTCGGTCACGCGAGCTGGCCCACCTCGGCCTCTGCGGCCGCGAGGATCCTCCCGGACCGGATCGCGTCGGCGACGAGCTCGATGTCGGTGCTCAGCGAGCGGTCCTCGACGAGTCGCGGCGAGAGCTCGCGCACCGCGTCGTGCACCGCCCGCACGCCGCCGCCCGGCTGGAGCGGCGCGAGGAACTCGATCGCCTGCGTCCCCGCGAGCAGCTCGATCGCGAGCGCCCGCTCGACGTTGTCGAGCACGCGGAGCGCCTTGAGCCCGGCCGCGTTCCCCATCGACACGTGATCCTCCTGGCCGGCGCTCGTCGGAATCGAGTCGACACTCGCCGGGTGCGCGAGCACCTTGTTCTCGGACACGAGCGCCGCGGCCACGTACTGCGGGATCATGAACCCGGAGTTGAGCCCGCCCTCCTCGACGAGGAACGGCGGCAGGCCCTCGGAGAGCGTCGGGTTGACGAGCCGCTCGACGCGGCGCTCGGAGATGCTCGCCAGCTCGGCGACCGCCATGGCGAGCGCGTCGAGCGCGAACGCGAGCGGCTGCCCGTGGAAGTTCCCCGCCGAGACGATCTCGGCCTCGTCGACGAGCACGAGCGGGTTGTCGGTCGCCGAGTTCAGCTCGACGGTGACGGTCGCCTCGACGTAGTCGAGGAGGTCGCGCGACGCACCGTGCACCTGCGGCGCGCAGCGCAGCGAGTAGGCGTCCTGCACGCGGTCGCACCAGCGGTGGGACTCGAGGATCGCCGAGCCGTCGAGGAGCCTCCAGACGTTCGCGGCCGAGTCCTGCTGGCCGCGCAGGGGACGCGCGCGATGCACCGCGGGGAGGAAGCTCGTGCGCGAGCCCTGGAGCGCCTCGAGCGAGAGCGCACAGGCGAGATCCGCCGTCGCCGCGAGCCGCCGCGCGCGGACGACGCCGAGCGACGCCATCGCGGCCATGAACTGCGTGCCGTTGACGAGCGAGAGTCCCTCCTTGCTCGCGAGATGGATCGGCTCGAGCCCGACCGCGCGCAGCGCCGCAGTGCCGTTGAGCAGCTCTCCGTCGACGAGCGCCTGCCCCTCGCCCACGAGCGGAAGCGCGAGGTGCGCGAGCGGGGCGAGGTCACCGCTGGCCCCAACCGACCCGCGCGCCGGAACCCACGGCAGCACGCCGCGGTTCAGGCACTCGAGCAGCAGCTCAACGGTGGCGACGCGCGCTCCCGAGAAGCCCTTCGCGAGCGCGTTCGCGCGCAGGAGCATCGCCGCGCGGACCACGTCGTCGGGGTACGGGTCTCCGACACCGCACGCGTGGCTCCGCAGGAGGCGAAGCTGCAGCTCCTCTCCCAGCTCCTCCGGGATGTGCGCCGACACGAAGCGCCCGAACCCCGTGTTGACGCCGTACGTGTGCTCGCCCTGGACGCCGTCGACGAGCGCGCGCGCCGCAGCCATCTGCTCGCGCGCGGCATCGGACAGCTCGGCGCCGGCACCGTGGACGGCGACGTCCCAGACCTCCGCGAGGGTGAGATCCTCGCCCGTGAGGACGACGGGCCTGGTCACTCCGCGAGTCTAGAGCGGAGCGCGCTCTCGAGGATTCTCGACTCGTCGATACCGGGAAGCTCGACGCCGGCGGCCTCCGCGGCGCGCACGACCCGCTCCGGCACGAGGCCGACGAGCTCGCCCGCCGCAACCTCGACCCCGCGCGCCGTCGCCTCGGCGCGCACCCGCTCGACGACGAGGTGGAGCGGCGCAGCCTCGAGGTCGATCACGTTCATGCTGACCTGGACGCGACCCGTCTCCGGGAGGCGGAGCCCGATCGCCTGGAGACCGGGCAGCCCGCCGCTCGACCCACGCACGGTGGCGGCGGTATCGCGCGCCAGATCGAGATCGTCGGTGTCGAGCACGAGGTTGTACGCAATGAGCGGCGCACGAGCGCCGACGAGGGCGACGCCGGAGCGCGGGTCGATCCGCGCTGGCCCCGCATCCGGCACGAGCTCGCCCGCCTCGACGCGGCGTGTGAGCTCCACGAGCCCACCGCGCCGGAAGTACGCAGGCCGAAGATCGCTCCCCGCGTCGCCGTAGAGGAAGACCGGCAGGTCGAGCTCGTCGCCGAGGCGCTCCGCGAGTACGCGCGCGCGCCCCACGGCTCGCGCCATGTCCGCGGGCTCGAGCGGCACGAGCGGCACGACGTCCGCGACGCCGACGCGCGGGTGCACGCCTTCGTGGAGCCGCAGATCGACGAGCTCGACCGCCCGGGCGATCCCCGCGACGAGCGCGTCCACGATCTCCATCTCGTCGGCGACGAGGGTGAACACCGAGCGATGGTGGTCGCGATCGGCGTGGACGTCGAGCAGCGTCGCGTGCGACTCGAACGCTTCCCCGATCGCCGCGATCACCCGCGCGTCGCGGCCCTCGGAGACGTTGGGCACGGCCTCGAGCACGATCCGTACCCTACGAAGCCGTGCCTGCGGACGATCCCCGAAGCGCGTCTCCGAGCGGCTGGCGCACCTTCGTGCGCCTGCTCGGCTTCCTGCGCCCGTACCGGGCGTCGCTGATCGTCTCCTCGCTGCTCGCCATCGGCGCCCAGGTCGCGGCGATCCTCGTCATCGTCCTGACGGGCGTCGTGATCGACGAGGTCGAGAGCGATCCGGCGCTCGACGTGCTCCTGGCCTACGCCGGCGTGATCGTCGTGCTCGGGCTGGTCCGCGGCGCACTGACGTACGGGCGGCGGATCATCTCCGGACGGCAGGCGCTCGGCGTCGAGTACGACCTCCGCGACGAGCTCTACTCGCATTTCCTCCGGCTCTCGTTCGGCTTCTACGACCGCAGCCAGACGGGCCAGCTCATGTCCCGGGCGACGATCGACCTGCAGGCCGTGCGCTTCTTCCTCGGCTACGGCCTCATCTTCTTCGCCCAGCACGTCATCACGATCGTCGCCGTCACGATCGTCCTCTTCGTGTACTCGTGGGAGCTCGCGCTCGTCGCGCTCGCGATCACGCCCGTGATCGTGCTCACCGCGTTCCGCTACAGCCGCGTCTCGCACCCGGTCCTGCGCGACGTCCAGCAGTCGCTCGCCGAGGTCTCGACGGTCGCCGAGGAGTCGATCACCGGCGTCCACGTCGTCAAGTCGTTCGCGCAGGAGGATCGAAGGAACGCGCGCTTCGAGCGGGCCGCCGACGACGTCTTCACGAAGACGCTCGCCGCGAACCGCCAGCGCGCGACCTACGTCCCACTGCTCACGTTCCTGCCCTTCGTCGCGCAGGCGCTCGTGCTGCTCGTCGGCGGGCGGATGGTGATCGCAGGCTCGCTCTCGCTCGGCGCGTTCTCGGCCTTCTACCTCCTGCTGGCGATGCTCGTGATGCCGCTGCGGATGCTCGGAATGTGGATCGGCCAGGCGCAGCGTGCGGTCGCGGCCGGGGAGCGGATCTTCGAGGTGCTCGACGAGCCCGAGGAGGTCGCTGACCTGCCCGACGCGCTCCCGCTGCCCGACGGCCCCGGCGAGGTGGTGTTCGAGGACGTCTCGTTCGGCTACGAGACCGGTCGTCCCGTTCTCGAGGACGTCGACCTGCGAATCGCCGCCGGGAGAACGGTCGCCCTCATCGGGCCGACGGGCTCCGGCAAGACGACGCTCGCAGCGCTCGTGCCCCGGTTCTACGACACGACGCACGGGCGCGTGATCGTGGACGGCGTCGACGTGCGCCACCTCGTACGCCGCTCGCTGCGCAGCCAGGTGGGGGTCATCTCCCAGGACCCGTTCCTCTTCTCCGCCTCGATCCGCGACAACATCGCGCTCGGAACGCCCGATGCGCCACTCGAGGCGGTGGAGGCGGCGGCCCGGGCGGCCCAGGCGCACGACTTCATCCTCGAGCTTCCCCACGGCTACGACACGGTCGTCGGCGAGCGCGGCATCACGCTCTCCGGCGGACAGCGCCAGCGGATCGCGATCGCGCGGGCGCTGCTGATCGACCCACGGATTCTCGTCCTCGACGACGCCACCGCCTCGGTCGACGCGACGACCGAGGCGAAGATCCGGACCGGCCTGCGCGAGGTGATGCGCGACCGGACGACGATCATCATCGCCCATCGCCTGTCGACGATCGCCCTGGCAGACGAGATAGTCGTCCTCGACCACGGCCGCATCGCCGCCCGCGGCTCGCAGGCGGAGCTGCTCGAGTCGAGTCCCGTCTTCCGCGAGATCCACGAGCACGGGCTCCTGCAGCAGGTGGTCGCCGGATGAAGGTGTGGCAGTACTCGAGCCACCTGACGGATGAGCGCGGCGCACGCGTGGACGACTGGTCCTGGCGCCGGACGCACCGTCGCCTGCGGACGCTCCTCCGTCTCGCGCGACCGTACCGCGGTCGGGCCGTCATGGCCGTGGTCACGCTCGTCGCGTACACCGGCGTTGCGCTCTTGCCGCCGCTCCTCGCGAAGACCGCGATCGACGACGGCATCGACGCCGAGTCCACGAAGACGCTCGGGCTCGTCGTCGTCGGCTTCCTCGTGACCGCACTCGCCGTCTTCCTCCTCTCGGCGGCGCAGACGTACTACACGGGGTGGGTGGGCGAGCGCGGCCTCGCCGACCTCAGGATCGAGCTCTTCGGCCACCTGCAGCGCCTGTCGCTCGGCTACTACGAGCGCAACCGCACCGGCGCGATCGTCAGCCGGATCACGAACGACGTGGAGGCGCTCGACACGCTCGTCACCGACGGCGTCTCCAGCCTCGTCCAGAACACGCTCGTCCTCGGCGGAACCGTGATCTTCCTGTTCATCCTGGACTGGCGACTCGCGCTCGCGACCCTGGTGATCTTGCCGCTCATGGGCCTCGCGACGGCGTGGTTCCGATCGCGCTCCAACCAGGCTTACCGCCGCGTTCGCGAGCGACTCGGGCTCGTCACGGCGACCCTCGCGGAGGACATCTCCGGGATGCGCGTCGTCCAGTCGTTCACGCGCGAGCCCACGAGCCACACGACGTTCCGTGGCGTCAACCAGCGCTACCGCGAGTCCAACTACGAGACCGTCGTCCTGAACGGCATCTACTTCCCGGCGGTCGACATCCTCTCGGCGGTCGGGACGGCGGTCGTCCTCGGCTACGGCGGCTGGCTCGTCATCGAGGGCGACCTGACCGCAGGCACCCTCGTCGCGTTCCTGCTCTACCTCGCGAACTTCTTCGATCCCGTCCAGCAGCTCTCGCAGCTCTACAACACGTTCCTCTCCGCGACCGCCGCGCTCGACCGCATCACCGCCGTCCTGGACGAGGAGCCCGACCTCGTCGACGAGCCGGACGCGGTCGAGCTGGCGACGATTCGCGGCGACGTCCACTTCGACCACGTGCGGTTCGGCTACGGCGAGCTCCCGGACGTGCTGCACGACTTCGACCTCGACGTACCGGCCGGAACGACCGTCGCCCTCGTCGGCCACACGGGCGCCGGCAAGTCGACCATCGCGAAGCTGCTCGCCCGCTTCTACGACCCACGCTCGGGGCGGATCACGATCGACGGCGTCGACCTCCGACGCGTGACGCAGGCGTCTCTCCGCCGGCAGCTCGGGATCGTGCCGCAGGAGGGATTCCTCTTCGCGGGCTCGATCGCGGACAACATCGCGTTCGGCCGGCCGAGCGCGTCACGGGCTGAGGTCGAGGACGCTGCGAGAGCGGTCGGCGCGGACGGCTTCATCGGCGCGCTCGAGCACGGCTACGACACGCAGGTCGGCGAGCGCGGGTTCCGCCTGTCGCTCGGCCAGCGCCAGCTGCTCGCATTCGCGCGCGCGCTCCTCGCCGACCCGCGAATCCTCATCCTCGACGAGGCGACCTCGTCCGTCGACATCGGGACCGAGCGACGCATCGACCGCGGGCTGCGGCGCCTCGTCGCCGGGCGGACGGCGTTCATCATCGCCCACCGCCTGTCCACCATTCGACGCGCCGACCTCATCGTCGTGCTCGACCACGGACGCATCGTCGACGCGGGCACGCACGACGAGCTCATGGCGAGGCCGGGGCCGTACACGCAGCTGTATGGCGACTGGGCGGCAGAGGTCGCCTAAGCTCACTCCCGTGGCTGCCGAGCACGAGCCCGAAGGAATCGTCGAGGTCCCCGCTGCCGACATCGTCGCCGAGGCACGGCTCACGCCTGCCGAGGCGGTCGCGCCGATGCAGCTGCGCGTCCCGGTACGCGGCAACCGCAAGCTCAGGCGGGTCCTCGAGCGGGTCAACGCCGATGGTCAGATCAAGGCTTGGTGGCACGTCTCGAACGTCAACGCGGTCGTCCGGCTGCAGATCAACGACCACTCGTGGGTGCACATCCAGATCGTGACGAACATCGCCCTGCGCCTCCTGCGCCTCCTCGTCAAGAACGGCGTCGAGCCATCGCTGCAGCGCGACTACGGCCTCACTGCGGACGACTCCGAGGTGGCCGTCGTGCTCGCAGCGCTCCTCCACGACGTCGGCATGTCGATCCATCGCCGCGACCACGAGGACTGGAGTCTGTTCCTCGCGGAGCCGAAGATGCGCGAGCTCCTCGACGGCGTGTACGAGGAGCCGGAGCTCACCGTCGTCGTCTCCGAGGCGCTGCAAGCGATCACGAGCCATCGCGCCGACGGCGAGCCGCTCACGCTCGAGGCCGGCGTCCTGCGCGTGGCCGACGCGCTCGACATGTCGAAGGGCCGCTCGCGCATCCCGTTCGAGCGCGGCTCGGTCTCGATCCACTCCCTTTCGGCGGCGGCGATCGACGAGGTACGCATCCTCGACGGCGAGACCCGCCCGGTCATGGTCGAGATCGTCATGAACAACTCCTCGGGGATCTATCAGGTCGACGGGCTCCTCAAGGCGAAGCTCCGCGGCTCCGGCCTCGAGCCGTACGTCGAGGTCGTCGCGCGCATCGACACCGACGCCGAGAAGCGCCTCGTGCCGGTCTACCGGCTCGAGCTCGGCGAGAAGTAGCGAGGCGCTCTCGGTACACTGCCACCCGCCGTTGCGGGGTCGTCTAACGGCAGGACGCCTGGCTCTGGACCAGGAAGTTGGGGTTCGAATCCCTGCCCCGCAGCCTCGCCCTAGTTGCCAGCGTCGGTGACGCTCGTGACGCGAGTTCTTAGCCAATTGTAAGGAACCGTGCGGATCCGGCCGGTCGATTGTGTACCGTGCGCTGACCGAGAGACACGAGCGGCCTCGTTCGGCTGGCCGCGCCCCTGTCCCCGTTCAGGAGGTAACCGTTTGAGAGCCCTACTCGTTGGCTTGGTCGCGCTCGTTCTCGTGACACAAGCCACTGCGGCAGCGATGCAGGGAGAGAAGACACGGACACAGAGGACGGTAACGGTCGAGAAGCGTGCTCAGACCCTCGACCAGCGCCTGGCGCGCAAGATCGCGGCACTGCGGAAGTACCAGGGAACAGTTCGATTTTTCGAGAATCGCCGGTCCGTCCTCGTCTCCGGCGAGCAGCGCGCGGAGGCCAAGTCCTCACTGGCGTACGCACGCAAGCGGGTGCGCCAGCTGACCCAGACGGTCGTCGCGCTCGAGGCAAAGGTGCGTGCGCGCGATCAGCGCGAGCTCGCCACGCTCCCTCCCAGGGCGGCCATCTGCACCGTGTTCGGGTCGTATTGCCAGGAGGCGGTCGCCATCGCCTGGTGTGAGTCACGCCTGCGGACCACCGCGGAGAACGGCCAGTACCTCGGCCTCTTCCAGATGGGCTCGTACGAGCGCCGGCTATTCGGTCACGGGTCGAGTGCACACGCGCAGGCGACCGCTGCACACCGCTACTTCGTCCGCTCCGGACGCGACTGGAGCCCGTGGAGCTGCCGCTGGGCTGCGTAATGGCATCGTTTCGCGCAAAGTGCGGCCGCGCCGCACGCTCGCAGCTACCGCGACGGGGCACGATCTGGTAGGTGTCCCGAGAACGTGTGGGGACAGCGGAAGCGCGACCGCCTTCGGCCCCTCGATGAGGCTGCCGCGTACGCGCGCTGCCACGGCGACCGCGACGACAACGTCCGCATCGTGAAGCTCCCGCCGCGGCGAGTCCGCTACGAGTCGGTGCTCTCGAGCGGCGAGTCCATCCGCCGCGACTTCGAGACGAAGCTCGACACGCGCGAGCCCGAGCCGGCCGCGTAGGGCGTCGACCCTTTGCTTCGGGTGCGGCAGGCGCGTTCCGCTACTCTAGGCACCCGCCACGGCCCATTCGTCTAGTGGCCTAGGACACCGCCCTCTCACGGCGGCGGCACGGGTTCGAATCCCGTATGGGCCTTAGCCCGTACACACTGGAAGAACTGCAAGGCCCCGCAAACGCGGGGTTTTGCCTTTGTTGGAGCCAATTCTAGGTCCATGTGGTGGGTTGACCGGAGATGCCGCCTATGCCGGGCTGCTCGTCTCCTGCGTACCTCGGTGGTACCTGGGAACTAGGCGTCGACGTCGACGTAGGGAACCTCAACCCGCAATAGAGGCGGCTCACCCGCGCGCGGATTCACGATCTCGATGATGCGCAATGGTTCCCCCGGCGGGATCTCGGGGAGATAACCCCGCTGCTCGATGGACCGCTCGAGCTCGACGCTGTGGCCCAGTTCCACGAGTTCCGAGGCGACAGCCTCCCACTGCTCGCGATGAAAGCGGAGCTCCAAGGGACCGCCCTCCACGACGATCCTGGCCATGATCAGACTCTAAGTGGTGACGTCGGTTTGGGCGCTCACTCGGACCTGTCCGGGAGGGGGCGAGGCCGAGGACG
>DASUCN010000102.1:0-2484 GCA_036276015.1 Gaiellaceae bacterium
CTGCGGGCGAGTGAATCGCCCTTCGGCCCCCAGCCTTCGCTCTCCATGGATCCCGAGCACTCGAGGAGGAACGCACGTGGCAGCGGTCGGTGAGCGGCAGATCTCCTACGACGCGCGCGGGCTCGCGGAGCCCGTCGCGGAGGCGCCGCGGACGGCAGTCGTCGACGCGAACGGCGTCGCGACCTTCGACGCGCACGACCTCACGACGCGCACGATCAACCTCGAGCTGCGCCGCCTCCTCTACGAGGAAGGCGTGAACGAGGTCGTCGTCCGGAACCCGCAGGGGCGCCACTCCCTCGGCGTGGGCATCCTGCGCCGCTGCAGGATCCGCTTCGAGGGCTCGCTCGGCTACTTCGCGTGCGGGCTCGTCGACGGCCCGGAGATCCACATCACCGGACGCGTCGGCTGGTCGGCCTGCGAGAACATGATGTCCGGCGTCGTCGTCGTCGACGGGAACGGCGGCTCGCTCACGGGCGCGGCCATGCGCGGCGGCGACCTCGTGGTGAAGGGGCGCGTGGGCGCGCGCACGGGCATCGACCAGAAGGGCGGCACGATCATCATCGGCGGCTCGGTCGGCTCGATGACCGGGTTCATGATGCAGCGCGGGCGCCAGATCATCTGCGGCGACGCCGGCCCCGGCCTCGGCGACTCCATGTACGACGGGACCATCTACGTCGCCGGCAAGGTCAAGTCGCTCGGCATCGACTGCGTGCCCGGCGAGTGGACGGACGCCGACACGGAGCTCATCGAGCGGAAGTTCCGCATCTACGGCCTCGGCTCGCCGCCGGAGTTCCAGAAGTTCGTCTGCGGCAAGGTGCTCTACAACTACGACTCCCTCGAGCCCTCGGAAAAGAAGCTGGTGATCTGATGTCCGATACGAACGGCGCTCCATCCCAGAAGGACGTCCTCGGGCAGAGCCGGATCTTCACGCCCGAGGTCATCAACGACATCCACATCAAGTCGGAGCTCGGCCGCTATCGCATGCGCGGCTTCTCGATCTTCAAGCCGATCCCGCACTGGGACGAGCTCGTCTTCCTGCCGGGGACGTTGACGCGCTTCGTCATCGAGGGCTACCGCGAGAAGTGCGACACGACGACGGTGCTCGGCGCGCGCTTCGCGAAGAACCCGATCGAGCTCGACATCCCCATCTACATCACGGGCATGTCGTTCGGGGCCCTCTCGCTCGAGGCCAAGATGGCGCTCGCGAAGGGTGCGTCCATGGCGGGGACGGCGACGTGCTCGGGCGAGGGCGGGATGATCCCGCCGGAGCGCGACTACTCGACGAAGTGGTACTACCAGTGCATCCAGTCGCGGTACGGGTTCAACCCGCACCACCTGATGCTGGCCGACGCCTGCGAGTTCTTCATCGGCCAGGGGTGCAAGGTGGGCCTCGGCGGGCACCTCATGGGGCAGAAGGTCACGGAGCAGGTCGCCGAGATGCGCTCGCTGCCGGCGGGGATCGACCAGCGCTCCCCGGCGCGGCACCCCGACTGGCTCGGTCCCGACGACCTCTCGCTGAAGGTGCAGGAGATCCGCGAGGCGACCGACTACCGCATCCCGATCCAGCTGAAGCTCGGCGCCTCGCGCGTGTACGACGACGTGCGCATGGCCGCGAAGTGCGGGCCGGACATCATCTACCTCGACGGCGCCGAGGGCGGCACGGGCGCCGGGCCGCACATCGCGACGGAGGAGACCGGCATCCCGCTGATGGCTGCGATCCCGGAAGCGCGGCGCGCGCTCGAGGACGTCGGCCTCGCGGACGAGATCGACCTCGTCGTCGCGGGCGGCATCCGCAACGGCGCCGACGTCGCGAAGTGCCTCGCGCTGGGCGCGAAGGCGGTCGCGATCGGGCACTCCGCGCTCATGGCGCTCAACTGCAACAAGGAGATCCCCGGCGTCACCGACTACGAGGGCACCGTCGGCGTCCCGGCCGGCAAGTGCTACCACTGCCACACCGGCCGCTGTCCTGTCGGCGTCGCGACGCAGGATCCGGAGCTGCGCAAGCGGCTCGTGGTCGAGGAGGCGTCCGAGCGGGTCTACAACTTCCTTACCGCGATGACCATGGAGCTGCAGATGCTCGCGCGCGCCTGCGGCAAGACGAACGTGCACTCGCTCGAGCCGGAGGACCTCGCGGCGCTCACGGTCGAGGCCTCGGCCATGGCGCGCGTGCCGCTCGCGGGGACGACCTACACCGTCGGCCAGACCGAGCGCGAGATCCTGTCCGAGGTGAAACGGCTCCTCGCGATCAAGGCCGAGGAGGAGCTGGCGGCGAACCCGACCGCGCAGATCCACGACCTGCGGACGATCGAGTCGTGAGCACCGCTCGCCTTCGGCTCGCGGTCGCGGGGGAAATCATGTTTCCCCCGCGTGCCCCCTTCTTTCCGAGCTCGTGGGGAACCTCCCGGTTCCCCTCACCCCTCCCCACTCCCGCGAGGACCGGCTCGTGAGCGACCCCTCGGTCCATCAGCACGGGCACGAGCTCGC
>DASUCN010000103.1:0-6484 GCA_036276015.1 Gaiellaceae bacterium
GTCCCGTACTCGATGCCGATCGAGCTCCTCGGCGACGAGGACGAAGCGTGCGCGGTGTACACCGTCAGCTCCGGGAGCCTGCCGCCGGGGTTGAGCGTCAACTCCGACGCCGCGCGCATCCAAGGCACCCCGACGACTGCAGGGACCTACGACTTCTATCTGAACGTCACGTACAACCGCGAGACGAGTTGTCCCTTCAAGAACCCGTCCGACGACTCGTTCCGCATCGCGATCAACCCGGGCCTCGCCAAGCTCACGCTCGGCCCGGAGTCGACCTCTCCCGGGACGGTCGGAACGCCGTATTCGCTACAGATGACCGCGACCGTTGCGGAGCCGAAGACCTGGTCGATCAGCTCGGGCCAGCTCCCGCCCGGTCTTGCGCTCGATGCCAACACCGGCCTTATCTCGGGCACCCCGACCGCCGCGGGGACGTTCAGCTTCCAGGTGTACGCGAAGATGGTCTCCGACTCGCGCTCCGACACGAAGGCGCTGGCGATCGTCGTGCGCGACCCGCTGGCGATCGCCGCGGAGGATCCGTTCACGACCGCCCGTACCGCGACAGGGGAGGTCAGCGTCCCGTTCGAGGCGATGCTCACGGCGACGGGCGGCGACGGCACGTACACGTGGTCGCTCGCCGAGGGAACGCTTCCGCCCGGCCTCCTGCTCGCCGAGGGAGCGATCAGCGGCACGCCGCGAACGCCCGGCGTCTACCGCTTCACCGCGCGCGTCACGGACGCGGAGGGTCGTGTCGCGAACTACCCCGCGCGCATCGTCGTCCTCGCGAAGCTGTCGGTCGTGACGCGCCTGCTCAAGCCCGGACGTGTCGGCAAGCTCTTCCAGCGCAAGCTCGTCACGGTGGGCGGGCTGAGGCCGACCACCTGGCGTGTCGTCCGCGGTCCGCTGCCGCGCGGCATCAGGCTCGACCGGACGCTGGGCGTCCTGTCCGGCCTCCCGAGGCGGCCCGGCCGTTTCCGCGTGACCTTCGAGGCGACGGACTCGCTCGGCGTGACGGCGCTCAAGACGCTCCGCATCACGATCCTCGCCGCGCCGAAGAAGCCCAAGAAGTAAGTAGGCGCTGCCGTCCGGGCGGCGGTACCGGCGTCGCCGGAAGCGACGTCGAGCTACGAGCTCTTGGTGGCAGTCTCGGGCGCGTCGGTGCCGCGCGCAGCATCGGGTGCCGGTGCGGGCGCGACCCTCGGATCGTAGACCCCGTCGAGCTTCAGCAGCATCTCGCGCATCTCGGGCGAGAGCGCCTGCTTCTCGGTTCGCTTGCCGCGGAGACCACGGAGAGACCACTTCGGCATGTCGTTCCTATCGGCACGAGTGCGCGCCGACGTGAATGCCCCGAGAAATCGAAGAACCCCGCCCGGGGCGGGCCCACGTTAGATCTCCCGAGAGCCGATTACGGGGGTCTGAACCCCTGCTATCTGGCGATTTCTGAGCCAGGAAGCGCGGAGGCACGCACCGGGCGGGCACGATCGAACACGTAGTCGATCTCCGTTCGATCCATGACGACGTGCGCGCAGGTCTTGAGATGCCCTTGTGCTGCTTTCGTGCTCCCAGGACGGTCGGCCGTTGCTCGGTGGAACGTCGCACGCCAATGCGGCGACGACGCGGATGGCGTCTACCGACGTGGCCGAGCGGTGATTGGTCGCGCAGGTATTGAGCGGGTGATTGCCGACTTCATGAGTGGAGACGAGACGATGCGCGCTGGAGCGGCGCATGAGTCCGGTGAGAGACGATCTCGCACCGGCGATTCGTGAGGCGCGTGGGTGGCTCCTTCGGTGCGAGCCTGACGAGCAGCAGCGGATGGGAGCCACCCATGAGGGAGCCGCCTGCAGCGGCTCCCTCATGCGGTGCCGTTCGTTCTAGCCGCAGCCTCCTAGTGCCGTGAGCTCGACACCGGCGTCGTCGTTGATGCCGGGCGCAATCGGTCCCTGCCCGCCCGTCACGGCGTGGCTGTGATGGTTCGCGTGGAACTGATTGAAGGCTGCCTGCACACCCGCGTTGCCTGGGTGATCACAGATTCGCGGCCCCACTTCGATGCCGTTGATGAAGTGGCGGTGCGCGCCGATGTTGTTGAGATTCGGATCGGCCATAGCCGCATTTGCTGCGATCCCGACTACCACCGCTCCCACCAACACGATCAGAACCGAGAGCTTCCGCATGTGTTCCCCCTCCTCGGTGCGTCGTTGACGGTCGCATTCTCTTACCGGCTGGCGGCGATAGCAAGCCCGTCCCCGGCCTCTGCCCCAATGCGGTTGGCTCGCAGTGGAGGCGGCTACGTGCGTCTCGATGCGATCGTCGCGCCCAGGTCCGCCCCGGCACGCACGCGACGAGCAAAGGGGGCATGCACGAGGAATGAGCCAACCGCTGAGCGCACGAGATCTGGCTTCACGAAAGGCAAAACCCCGCACTCGCGAGGATTGCATGTCCTACAGCCTGTATCGGCTAAGGCCCATACGGGATTCGAACCCGTGCCGCCGCCGTGAGAGGGCGGTGTCCTAGGCCACTAGACGAATGGGCCGTGGCGGGTGCCTAGGGTAGCGAATCGAAGGCGACGCTAGACGGCTTCCGGCTCGCGCGTGTCGAGCTTCGACTCGAAGTCGCGGCGGATCGACTCCCCGCTCGAGAGCACCGCGTCGTAGCGCGCTCGGCGTGGGGGGAGCTTCACGATGCGGACGTTGTCGTCGCGGTCGCCGTGGCAGCGCGCGTACGCGGCGGCCTCATCGAGGGGCCGAAGGCGGTCGCGCTTCCGCTGTCCCCACACGTTCCCGGGACACCTACCAGATCGACCGCCCCGGCGATACCCACGGAAGGGCCGCCGCGCCGCAGTTTGCGCAAAACGCGAGCCTCAGATCGCCCACCTGCACGACCACGGGCTCCAGTCGCGGCCGGACAGCACGAAGTACCGGTGCGCCGCGACGGCCTGCGCCCGTGCGCTCCGCCCGTGGCCGAACAGGTCGCGCTCGTAGGAGCCCATCTGGAACAGGCCGAGGTACTGACCGTTCTGCGCCGTCGTGCGTAGACGCGACTCGCACCAGGCGACGGCGACGGCCTCCTGGCAATACGCCCGGAACACGCTGCAGATCGCCTGCCGCGGTGGGAGCTTCGCCAGCCGCCTCTCGTCTCGCACGCGGATCTTGGCGCGCAGGACGGTGACCGTTCGCGTGAGCTGCCGCACACGTGCGCGGGCGTACGCCAGCTTCGACCTCGCGGGCGACCGGTTCGGTCCCGCCGTGAGCAGCGCGCGCCGGCTCTCGAAGAAGCGGACGGCGCCGCGGTACTTCCGGAGCGCTGCGAGCTTGCGCTCGAGACGCTGGTCGAGCGTGAGCGCCCGCTGCTCCACCTTCGCGTTCTGGCGGGTGGCGGACGTCGCATCGGCCTTCATCGTTGCCGCAGAGGCCTGTGTCACGACCAAGAGCGCGAACAGGCCAACGAGTAGGGCTCTCAAGCAAGTACCTCCTGAGCGGGGACAGGGGCGCGAGCGGCTGGGCCGACGCGCGTCCGCCTCGCTCGCGCGAGATCGTCCGCTCGCGGGCCCCTACGTGGCTCGCTCGTGTCTCTCGATCGGAGGACGGTACACGAGACGTCACATGGAGCGGCCGTTCTCCTTACAAATGGCTAAGGAAGCCTGCCACGAGCGTAACCGCGCATGACAACGGCCGACGAGGCTGCGGGGCAGGGATTCGAACCCCAACTTCCTGGTCCAGAGCCAGGCGTCCTGCCGTTAGACGACCCCGCAACGGCCGAGGGAGTGTAGCCGGTGCCTACCCGCCCTTCGTGTCGCCGATCTCGAGGCGGTAGACGGGCACGAGCCGCTTCTCGGCTTCCGTGTCGATGCGCGCCACCACCTCGACGTAGGGCTCGAGCCCGGAGCCGCGGAGCTTCGCCTTGAGGAGGCCGTCGACCTGGTAGATCCCGGAGGAGTTGTTCATGACGATCTCGACCATGACCGGCCGCGCATCGCCGTCGGTGATGCGCACCTCGTCGACCGCTGCCGCCGACAGCGAGTGGATGGAGACGGAGCCGCGCTCGAACGGGATGCGAGAACGGCCCTTGGCCATGTCGAGCGCGTCGGCGACGCGCAGGACGCCCGCCTCGAGCGAGAGCGGCTCGCCGTCGGCGCGGTGGCTGGTGATCGCCTGCAGCGCCTCCGAGACGACGACGGTCAGCTCGGGCTCCTCGTAGACGCCGTCGAGGAGCTCGCGCATCTTGGGCTCGGCGAGGAAGAGGCTCCAGTCCTCGTGATCGCGGCGGTGGATGGACATGCCGACGTCGTGGAGGAGCGCGGCGAGGATCACGACCACCTCGGAGTCGTCGGCCGTCATCCGGAAGTCCGTCTGCAGCGACGGCCGCACGCCGTTCTTCACGAGCAGCCGGAGGAGCCGCAGCGCGATGTTGGAGACGATCTGGATGTGCACCCACGAGTGGTCGTTGATCTGCAGCCGCAGCACGGCGTTGACGTTCGAGACGTGCCACCACGCCTTGATCTGCGCGTCGGCGTTGACGCGCTCGACCACGCGCCGCAGCTTCCGGTTCCCGCGGACCGGAACCCGCAGGTGCATGGGCTCGACCGCTTCGGCCGGCGTCAGCCGCGCCTCGGCGACGACGTCGGTCGCCGGTACCTCGACGAGCTCCTCGGTCTCGTGCTCGGGCTCTCGCTCGGACGCCATCCGGTGAGCTTAGAAGCTCTCCGGCTTCACGCGACGTCCGCTGCCCAGTCGCCGTAGAGCCGGGTGTACGGACCGGGGCGCGCGATGAGCTCGTCGTGTGTGCCCGCCTCGACGATCCGGCCGTGGTCGAGCACGACGATCAGGTCAGCCCGCCGGATCGTGGACAGCCGGTGGGCGATGATGAACGCGGTCCGACCCGTGACGAGACGGCGCAGCCCGAGGTCGATGCGCCGCTCGGTCCCGATGTCCACGGAGGAGGTCGCCTCGTCGAGGATGAGGATGCGCGGGTCGGCGAGCAGGGCGCGCGCGAAGGCGACGAGCTGCCGCTGGCCGAGGGAGAGCTTGAAGCCGCGCTCCCCGACCTCGGTGTCGTAGCCCTCCGGCAGCGCTGCGACGAAGGCGTCCGCGTCGACGGCGGCCGCCGCGCGCTCGATCTCGAGGCGGGTCGCGTCGGGCCGGCCGAACGCGATGTTGTCGGCGATGGTCCCGGCGAACAGGAACCCCTCCTGCGGCACGATGCCGAGCTGCCGCCGCAACGACGCCTGCGTGACCTCGCGCAGGTCGGCCCCGTCGATCGTGATCCTGCCCTCGCGCGGATCGTAGAAGCGGGCGAGCAGCTTCGCGATCGTCGACTTGCCGGCGCCCGTGTGCCCGACGAGCGCGACGGTGGTCCCCGCCGGCACGTCGAGGTCGAAGTCGTGGAGCACGTCGGGCAGCTCGCCGTAGCCGAAGCGGACGTGCTCGAAGCGGACGTGGCCCTCGATGGACGGCAGCTCGCGTGCGGCGGGGTCGTCGACGACGTCCGGCTCCTCGTCGAGGACGGCGGTGATGCGGTCGAGGGCCGCGGTCGCGGAGAGGAAGGTGTTGTAGAGCTGCGAGAGCTGCTGCACCGGGTCGAAGAAGTTCGCGAGGTAGAGGAGGAAGGCGACGAGCGTTCCCGCGGTCAGGTCGCCCTCGACCACGAGCCAGCCCCCGTAGGCGAGGACGATCGCGCTCCCGAGCGCCGAGAGGATGTCGACGGCCGGGAAGTAGATCCCGTTCAGGACCACCGTCTCGAAGTTGGCCTCGCGGTAGCGGTGGTTCACGCCCCGGAAGTTCGTGTGACTCGTGGGCTCGCGCGTGAACGACTGCACGACGCGCATCCCGGAGATGTCCTCTGCGAGGGTGGCGGTGACGAGCCCCAGGCGCTCCCGGACCCGGCGGTAGGCGCGGTTCGAACGCGATCGGAACCAGGCCGTGGCGAGGCCCATCAGCGGCAGGATCACGAGGGTCGCGAGCGCCAGGCGCCAGTCGAGCAGGAAGAGGAAGACCACCGTCCCCGCGAGCACGAGCGAGTTCTGGACGAGGCTGGAGACCCCGTCGGTGACGAGCTGGTCGAGCGCCTCGACGTCGTTGGTGATCCGGCTCACGATCGCACCGGTCCGGTTGCGCTCGTAGTAGCCGAGCGAGAGGCGCTGGAGATGGCGGAAGAGGTCGATCCGGAGATCGGCGAGGCCGCGCTCGCCCACCCAGCCCGTGTAGTACGTCTGCGCCCCCGAGAACGCGAACACGGCGAAGGCCGTCACCAGGAAGGCGACGACGGCGAGCGCGATCGTACGCGTGTCGCCCGCGCCGATGCCGTCGTCGATGACGACCTTCGCGAACAGGGGCGGGAGGAGCGCGACACCCGTGAAGGCGACGAGCGTGACCACCGCCATCAGTGCCCGTCCGCGGTACGGGCGGGCGAGCCGTGCGAGCGTGCGGAGGCGTCGTCGGGTCCGACGCCACGACCAGTCGTCGACCTTCGCGCCGCGCTCGTCCGTGAGGTG
>DASUCN010000104.1:0-16989 GCA_036276015.1 Gaiellaceae bacterium
GAGACGCAGGAGCTCTCCTACAAGGTCGTGCGGCCGTCCACGGTGACCGCGACGCTCACCGCGCCGGACGGATCGATCGCCTGGCAGGAAGCGGGAGCACGCGAGCCCGGGGTCTACGAGGTCGCGTTCCCGCCGCTTCCACCGCCGCCTCCGGAGGGTCAGCCGCCCCCGGAGCCGACGACCCCTGCGCCACCCGCCGAGGGTCGCTGGTCGCTCACCGTCACCTCGCTCGACGACCAGGGCCTCACCTCGACGACGACGCGCCGCTTCGCCGTCAACTCGACGCTCGCGTCACTCCGCGCTCCCGTGCGGATCGTCGTTCGCAGCAGCGGAGGGCGTGCCGACGTCCGCTGGGCGCAGGCTCGCGCAGCGCGCGTGAAGGTCACCGTCGAGTCGCCCGAGGGCATCCTCGTCCGGACGCTCGCGAGCTCGACGCTCCAGCCGGGTGAGCAGGCGGTGGTCTGGGACGGGCGTGGTGGCGACCGCAAGCCGGTCGGCGGCGGTAGCTACGTGATCCGGGTGACGGCGACGAACGAGCTCGGCACGGTCTCGCTCGCGAAGGATCTTGTCGTGCGTCGCGTAGCGCGCTAGCCAGTCCAGCGTCGTCAGTACAGTGCCGCCGGTGCCGAACCTCGTCGTCGCGTCGATCCTCAGCGAGCTCTCCGACGCGATCACGTCGGTCATCGGTGACTACGGGTTGTACGCGGTCTTCTGGCTGATGTTCATCGACGCGGTGCTGCCCGCGGCGAGCGAGCTCGTGATGGTCTACGGAGGCGCGCTCGCCGCGGGTGCGTTTGCGAACCAGGAGGTCACGCTCTTCGGTCGGACGATCGACGAGGGCTGGACCGCATATCTCGCGATTGCGCTCGCCGGGACGATCGGCTACACCCTCGGGTCCATGGCCGGTTGGGCGATCGGCTACTACGGCGGTCGGCCCTACCTCGAGCGGCACGGACGGTGGCTCCACCTGAGCAAGGAGAAGCTCGACCGCGCCGAGCGGTGGTTCGAGCGGTGGGAGGACTGGGCCGTCTTCCTGGGCAGGCTCACGCCGGTGATCCGGTCCTTCGTGTCCGTGCCTGCGGGCGTCTTCGAGGCACGCTTCGCCCGCTACACGCTGCTCACCTTGCTCGGCTCTGCGATCTGGTGCTTCGCATTCGCCGGCGCCGGCTTCGCGGCAGGCGAGGCCTGGGAGGACTTCCACCACGCGTTCCGCTACGTCGAGTACGTGGTCGCCGCGGCGATCCTCGGGATCGGCGGGTGGCTCGGCTGGCGTTACCTCAAGAAGCGCAAGGCCCGTCTCGCCGAGGAGTCGTCCGCCGGATAGCGAAGGCACGGGAGCTACACTCGCCCGCGTGACCCAGCCCATCCCACTCGTCGACGTCAAGGCGCAGTATGCGCCGCTCATTCCCGAGCTCGAGGCGCGCTTCTCGGCCGTCCTCGAGTCGGGGCGTCTCATCTTCGGGCCTGAGGTGGAATCGTTCGAGCGAGAGGCTGCGGCCTTTCTCGGCGTCCCTCACGCGATCGGCGTGGCGAACGGGACGGACGCCCTCGTCCTCGCTCTCGAGGCGCTGGGGATCGGGCGCGGCGACGAGGTCATCTGCCCGTCGTTCACCTTCTATGCGACGGCCGAGGCGATCGCGCGCGTGGGTGCGACCCCGGTCTTCGCCGACATCGACCCGGTGACGCTGAACCTCGACGTCGAGGACGTCGCGGCCCGCATCACGCCGAAGACGAAGGCGCTCATGCCCGTCCACCTGTTCGGGCGGCCGGCGCGTGTCGCCGAGCTGAGCGAGCTCGGCCTGCCGATGATCGAGGACTCCGCGCAGGCGTTCGGCGCCGAGGGCGTTGCGCAAACCGGAATCTGCTCGACGTTCAGCTTCTTCCCGACGAAGAACCTCTTCGCGCTCGGGGACGGCGGGCTCGTGACCTGTCTCGACGACGACGTCGCGGAGCGGGTGCGGATGCTGCGCTTCCACGGCTCCCGCGACAAGAAGACCTTCGAGCTCGTCGGGACGAACTCGCGGCTCGATGCGGTGCAGGCTGCGATGCTTCGCGTCTTCCTCCCGCGCCTCACGGGCTGGAACCAGGCACGGCGCGAGGCGGCCGCTCGGTATGCGGAGCTCGGGCTGGGCGACACGGTCGAGCTGCCCGCGGACGAGCCCGGTCACGTCTACCACATGTACGTCGTGCGTTCGTCGCGGCGCGCCGAGATCGCAGCGGCGCTGTCCGAGGCGAACATCGCGTGCGCCTCGTATTACGTCCGGCCGCTCCACCTCCAGCCGGCGCTGAGCTACCTCGGCGTCCCGGCAGGCTCGCTTCCCGAGACCGAGCGCGCGGCTGCCGAGAACCTCGCCCTCCCGATGTGGGGAGGCATCACGCTCGAGCAGCAGGAGCGCGTCGTCGACGCCGTTCGCTCGGCGGCCGGCGTGCCCGCCTGACGATGCGCAGTCCCGTCAACAGGCATCGCCTGTGGCAGGTCGCCATCGACGCTGCTCTGATCGCACTTGCCTGGGTCGCGGCGTGGTACGTGCGCTTCGAAGGCGACTCGCGTCCTCGCTACTACGACCGCTATCTCGAATGGGACGTCGTCGTCCTCGTCGTCGGGATCATGCTCCCGGTCTTCGTCGCCTTCGGCTTCTACAACCGCTGGTGGCGCTACGTCTCGACGCAGGACATGTGGGGTGTCCTTCGTGGCGTCACCGCCGCGGTGATCGCGGCCTTCCTGGTCTTCGCGCTGCTCGACTTCCATCCCGCGTCCGTGCCGCGCGGGATCTGGATCGTCGACCTCCTGCTCCTCCTCGCCTTCGTGATGGGAGTTCGGCTTCTCGCACGCTCGATCATCGAGCGGCCTGCGGCGCGCTCGATCGTGGCGCGCGGCAAGGAGGTGCTCATCGTCGGTGCGGGCGACGCCGCCCAGCTGATCCTGCGCGAGATGCTCAGGAACCCCGCCGTCGGGTACACGCCGATCGGCCTCGTCGACGACGATCCGCGCAAGAAGAACCTGCGCCTCCACGGCATCCGCGTCCTCGGCACGACCTCGGAGCTTCCCGCGCTCCTGCGTGATCGCCGCCCGGACGAGCTCCTCATCGCGATCCCGTCAGCGGCGGGAGACGTGCGCGAGCGCATCGTCGAGGCCGCGCGCGCCGAGCGAGTTCCCGTGAAGACCCTGCCTGCGCTGAACGAGCTGATCGCCGGCGACTTCAACCTCACGGGCCAGCTCCGTCCGGTCGAGGTGGAGGACCTCCTCGGCCGTGAGCCCGTCGAGGCCGACCTCGAGTCGATCGCCGGCTACCTCGCGAGCGAGGTCGTTCTCGTCACGGGCGCGGGCGGCTCCATCGGGTCCGAGCTCTGCCGCCAGATCGCGCGGATGGGGCCGACGCGGCTCGTTCTCGTCGACAACGGGGAGCCGGGGCTCTTCGAGATCGAGCGCGAGCTCGTCGACGAGCGCGAGTTCCATGCGACGGCGGCGGTGCTCGCCGACGCCGGCAACGCGACGAAGATGCGACAGGTCTTCGAGAAGTACCGCCCCGCCGTCGTGTTCCATGCGGCCGCCTACAAGCACGTTCCGCTCATGGAAGCGAACCCGCTCGAGGCTGTGCGCAACAACACCCTCGTCACGCGCACGGTGGCGGACATCGCCGTGGAGTTCGGCGCGAAGCGGTTCGTCCTCGTGTCCACGGACAAGGCGGTGAACGCGAAGACGGTCATGGGCCAGTCGAAGGCGCTGTGCGAATGGATCGTCGAGTCGTGGGGTCATCGTGACGACACGACGACGAAGTTCTGCGGCGTCCGCTTCGGGAACGTCCTCGGCTCCTCGGGCAGCGTCATCCCGATCTTCCGCAAGCAGATCGCGCGGGGCGGCCCGGTGACGGTGACCCACGCGGAGATGACGCGGTTCTTCATGACGATCCCGGAAGCGGTGCAGCTCATCATCCAGGCGGGTGCAATCGGCGGCAGGGGGCAGGTCTACGTGCTCGACATGGGCGAGCCCGTGAAGATCACCGACCTCGCCGAGACGATGATCCGCCTCTCGGGCAAGGAGCCTGGAATCGACATCCCGATCGAGTTCGTCGGAGCGAGGCCGGGCGAGAAGCTGCACGAGGAGCTGTGGTCCGAGAACGAGAACGTCTCGCCCTCGCCGCACGAGGGGATCATGCTCGTCACCCGACCGCCGATCGATCGGCACTGGCTCGAGGTGGAGCTCGACGAGCTCGCGCGGCTCGTGGATGCCGGGGAGACGCTCGAGCTCATCGGGCGCCTCAACACGATCGTCGCCGCGCCTAAGCGGAACGGCGTTCCCGCCGGAGACGGAGCGGGCGTCGCCGAAGCGACGCCCGCATCCGAGACGGTCTAGCGCTTCGTGCTACGCGCCGGGGATGTGGAACGCCAAGAGTTGGCCGCCCTCTCGCTTATACGTCCAGTCAGGCCCGTTCCCTGGCTGTAGGTGGTCCGGCCCTGGAGCGGTGTCGATCCAGAGCGTGTGAGCCTGGACGTTGGTGAGGAACCAGCCCTTCCCGAGGACCGACGAGGCATCGACAATCCCACTCGTCTCCCAGGATCCCGGGAGGCCTGCGGGCGACGCGGCCGTCGTCTGAGTGGCGAGCTTGTCCGTCGGCCCGCCGTCGGCGGACTGATCGACCGATGCGACAACCCTCGGATTGCTTGGGCCCGCGGGGCTGCTGAGATCGAAGAGCCAGATCCGTGCCGTCGTCTCACCCGCTCGGTTGCTGTGGGAACCAGGGTCCTCCTGGATGAGCAGGCTGTCTTCCGTCGTCTCGATGTTGTCGGGGTTGTGCATGACGCCGCGCCAGGCCTCCGGACGCGCTGGGTAGTTAGCGTTTGCGGCGTAGTAGACCGGCGCCCCTGCGACGGAGTCGGCGTCGATGAGCACCGACAGCGCCACGACCTTGGTCGGATCCTTCTTGTCGAGCACCATCTTGAAGATCCGGCCGTTCGGATAGGGACCGTCCGATGTCGAACCGCGCCGAAGGCGCGTCGTCCCCGCGTCTGCAACTGCCCGCGGCTCGCCCGTGTCGGCGAAGTACACGACGTTCGGATCGTTGCGATCGGGCGCGATGTCCTCGACGCGGATGAACTGGAACACGTTGTGGGTGTTCGACCACGTCTCCAGCCCCGTCTGGTCGCCTTTCGCAACGTTCTCAGGCACTGGGATGAACGACCCCGAGATCACCTCGCCCGGCGTGAGATCACCGTAGTCATTGTCTGAGCCGTTCGCCTTGAACGCCCACAGTCGTTGGTTCGTGCGCGAGTACGCCGCCTGATCTGCCGGTGAGTACGTATCGGCGAAGAGTGCGTCGACATTGGGGGCTGTGTACATGTACAGCTGGGACGACGGAGCGGCGAACGTGTCATCTCCCGAGAGGACGACCGGATGGCCGTATCGCTGCAGGCCGACGGAGTTCTCGTGGTTATGTCGTCCCATCCCGTAGATCGCTTTGTAGGTGCCGTTCTTGATGTCGTAAGCAACGACGAGTCCGAGCTGCTCGGTGCCCGGCGTATTCGCAGGATTGGTCGTAAGCCACTGCCCGTCCCGATCGACCCAGTCCGTCGCCTCCTCGTTCGTGAACAAGACTGGCCGACTGAATCCCTCCGGCCCAGAGACGATGTAGTTCGAGCAGAAGCGATGGAAGCCAGCGGAGCTCGCAATCACGAACTCGCCATCGAGGACCTCCAGGTCGGTTCCGATCGTGAGACGACTGAGTTGCGAGTTATCGAAGTCGTTCTCCGAATTCACGATCGTAGGTGTGGGCAAGCCATAACGGAATGCGACCGTCGAGGTCTCGTGGTTGACGAAGAGGTCGAATCGAGCACCCCCGCCGGGGGTGTCGCCTTCTTCCTGGGCGCCACTACTCGCTCCGAAGACGGAGAGCCCGTCCGGGATCGCCTCGAATCGGTAGCCATTCGGAAGTTCGTCTCCGACCGTGATGATCGGAACGGCGGCCGGCAGTCCGGCGGCCATCGTCAGCATCGACGGCTGACTCGTGACGAAGCCTTCCTTCTTTTCGCTGTCTGCCGCCGCAGCTGCGGCGAAGACTGCGGTCAGGAGCGCAATACCCAGCGCTCCGGCGTAAAGTCGACGCATTCTTATCTCCCCTTCCCTCGTCTGACGCGAGGACCCTAATCAGTTGGACACATTCGTGCCTAGCTCTCGAGCGCGGTGAGCAGCGCGTCCAGCATGAGCGCGGGATCGCGCGTCGCAGGGACGCTTCCCGTCCGGCGCTTCTCGAGGGAGAGTGTGTCCGCCGAGGTCAGGATCCGAAGTCGTTCCTCTTTCACGAGAAGCTCGTCTACCGCCCCGAGCCGTCCTGCAAACGTCGTGTAGACCGGCACGCCGAGCGCTACGGCCTCACGGTTCATCGTCCCGCCTGCGGAGACGACGACGTCCGCGAGAGCGACGAGGCTCTGCGCGTCCACGGCGTGATCGGGGACGACCAGTCGGCCGTCCGCGCGGAGTGACGCGCGCTGCTCCTGGGTCCGCGGAAGGACGACTGCCTGAACGGCTGTGTCGCTCGCCAGCCGCTCGAGCACGTCCGTGAACAGCGGGTTCTCGTGCCGGTGGTAGAGCGAGACGTCAGGCGGCGTTCGCACGACGACGAGTACGCGGTTCGCGTGGAGCCCGAGCTCGCCCAGAACGGACTCGTCGGGCGTGAAGCCGTGGAGGTAGTACTCCTCCTTGAGCCCGGGGTAGCGCCGAACCTTCGACGCGCTCGCGCCGAGGTGCTCGAGACGATCCTGGGGGATCGCGTCGGGGACGACGACGCGCCGCGCCGCGCGGCAGCCCAGGCCGTGCTGGACACGGGCGAACTCGTAATCGAATGCGTAGGAAGACGGGATCCCGAGCGACCGGGCGACGAGCGGAAGCTCGTGGGAGGCGTGGGACAGTGCGAGGTCGAAGCTCCGCCTGCGCGCGAAGGCACGCAGCGCGCGGAGACGTCCTGCCATGGCGCGCGCCTTCCCGGCTCGTCCCGCACCGCCGTGGCGAGGGCCGACGACGTCGTGGTCGATCCCGTGGAGCTCGAGGAGCTCGACCGTCTGCGCGTACTCGCGGGTGGTCACCTCGACGGCGTGCCCGCGCTCGTGCAGGAGGGCGATCAGCGGTCGGAAGAACGGAACCTGCGGCGAGTTCGACACGTCGATCCACACGCGCACGATGTGACCCTAGCAGACCGGTCTGCATGATGTAGACAATAAGCACTACATGATGTAGACAAATCCGCCTACTTCGTGCAGACTGCGCCTATGGCGACCGCCGAGTCCAATCCGTTTCGTATCGCCGGCGAGCTGCTGCCAGGTGAGGCGATCGACCGTGGAGACGTCTCCGACCGACTCTTCGCACTGGCCGTTGGGGGGCACGCCTCGCGGCTCGTCGCACCGCGCCGATACGGCAAGACGAACCTGCTCCGCACCGTGCTGGCGCGCGCGTCGGGCGACGGCTGGGCGACCGCGCTCGTCGATCTCGAGGGAGTACTCTCGCTGTCGAGCCTGGTCGTGAGGATCGAGCGTGCGTACGACCGCGAGCTCAAGGGCGTCGTCCGGCGAACGGTCGACGGGCTCTTCCGCGCGTGGCAGGTGGGTTTGTCGCTCGGCGCCGGGGGATTTGCAGCGACCCTGCAGTCGAACCCCAGGATCGACGTCGAGAGCGTGCTCCTGCGCCTGCTGGACCTCCCGAGCAAGCTCCACGAGCGGAGTGGCGTTCGAAGCCTCGTCGCCTTCGACGAGTTCCAGGACCTCCTGCGCGTCGACGGCGCCGACGGAATCCTGCGCAGCGTGCTCCAGCATCAGACGGCCGCCGCGTCGTACGTGTTCTCCGGATCGGCGCCGACGCTGATGGAGCGGCTGTTCCAGGATCCGTCGCGGCCGCTGCTCGAGCATGCCGTGACGGTGGAGCTCGAGCCACTCTCGGCCACCGCCACCGCCACGTACCTCGAGGACCGCTTCCTGCGCTCCGCCCGGGACATCGGGAACGCGCTCGATCCGCTCTTGGCCTTCACGCGAGGACACCCGCAGCGCACCATGCTCGTCGCGCACCACCTCTGGGATGTCGTCCCACGCGGCTCCGTCGCGGACGAGAGCGCGTTCGTCGAGGCGAGGAGCCGTTCGCTCGCCAGTGCCGAGACCGCCCTGCGCGCGCGGTGGGACGCGCTCTCCGTCAACGAGCAGCGCGTGAGCGTGGCGCTGGCGACTCGGGTACGCAACCTCTACACCGAGGAGACCCTTCGGCTCCTGGGCCTCAAGAAGGGCAGCGTCGATCGCGCACTCGCCGGACTCGTCGGCAAAGCCGAGGCAAGGCAGACGCCCGCAGGGCCGGTTCTCACTGACCCTTTGCTCGAGCACTGGCTCGCGGAGCGCGGAGTCTTCTGAGACCGCGATAACGTTCGCTTATGGACACGCGACAGCTCGCCGCATTCTGCGCGGTCGTGGAGCGACGGAGCTTCTCGCAGGCGGCCGAGCGGCTCGGGGTGACGCAGCCGGCTGTTTCACTGCAGATCCGTGCGCTCGAGAAGCGGCTCGGGACGCAGCTCCTCGATCGCTCGGGTCGGCGCGTCGAGCCGACCGAGGCGGGCTGGCAGCTCTATCGCGGGGCGCAGCGGATGCTGGCGCTCGAGGATCAGCTGCTCGCGGAGGTCGCGGCGTCCGGCGAGGGTGCGCTCGCCGGCGATCTCGTGCTCGGAGCGTCCACCGGCCCGGCGGCGGTCGCCGTGCCCGTCGTGCTCGGCGAGTTCCAGCGCCAGAACCCGGACGTTCGCGTCTTCCTCACCGTCTCGGACACGCACACGGTGGTCGAGCGGGTGGCCGAGCGGGAGCTCGAGTTGGGCATCGTCGGCGCTGCACGGCGTCACCGAGGTATCCGCTTCGAGCCGTTCTTCTCCGACGAGGTCATCCTCGTCTGCCCGCCCGGTCATCGCTTCGCCGGGGCCACGGTGACGCTCGACGAGCTGCGGGGCGAGCAGCTCATCCTCATGCAGGAAGGCGCGGGCGTGCGTCAGATCGTCGAGGACGCCCTCCGTGGACAGGGTGCACGGCTTCGCGACTTCGACGTCCGCCTCGAGCTCGGGCTGCAGGAGTCGGTGAGGCGGGCTGTCGAGGCCGGCTACGGAGTCACGTTCATCTCCCGGACGGCCGTCGAGGCCGAGCTTGCCGCCGGTCGGCTCGCCGAAGCGCGTGTGGAGGGCCTCGAGGTGACCCGTCAGATCTCGCTCGCGTCGGCGACCGGCAGGGCCCGCACGCGCGTCGCCGACGCGTTCGTGACGTTCGCGCGGGAGCGGCTCGCGTGATCGTGCGCTGGGGGATCCGTGCTCTCGGGCCGCTCCTCGACGAGCTCGGCCTGACCGACCCGCTCCTCGTGACGAGTCGACGCTTCGCCTCGCTGGACGTGCCGGTCGAGCGCCGCTTCGCCGGGGTCCGGCGACATGCCCCGTCGGACGCGGTCGCGGCGGCAACGGCAGCGGCGTCCGGCGCCGACGGCCTCGTCGGTCTCGGCGGGGGGAGTGCGATCGACCTGGCGAAGGCCGTGTCGGCCACGACGGGACTGCGGCTTGTCGCCCTCCCGACGACGTACGCCGGATCGGAGTGGACGCCCTACTTCGGGATCCGTGACGAGGCTCGGCGCGCGAAGACGGGTGGGTCGGGTGCAAACACGGTTGCCGTGATCTACGAGCCCGAGCTCACGCTCGAGCTTCCGCGGGACGAGACCGTCGGCACCGCACTCAACGCGCTCGCGCATACGGCGGAGGCGCTATATGCGGGGTCGTGCGTCGACGCATCGAAAGGCGCTGCGCTGATCGCGGAGTGGCTCCCGCACGTCGTGGCCGACGGCCGCGACCTCCGAGCCCGAACGCGACTGCTCGAGGGAGCGATGCATGCGGGCGTGGCGTTGGCCGAGCGCGGGCTCTTCCTCGGCCACGCAATGGCGCAGGGGCTGGGAGGCCGCTACGGGCTTCCGCACGGGGCCCTCAATGCGCTCTGCCTGCCTCCTGCGCTGCGGTTCAACGCGCTCGTCGTACCAGACGCGATCGCCGCACTCGCCGCCGCGATGAAGGTCGAGGACGCGCCCGGCCGGGTCGAGCAGCTCGCGCGGCTTGGAGGCTTCGAGCGGCTCCGCGACTTCGGGATACCGGAAGGCGAGCTCGCCGAGGTCGCGGCGGAGATCGCTGCGCGACCTGCGGCTCGCTCGAATCCACGCCCAGCCTCACCCGCGGAGGTCGAGGACCTGCTTCGCTCGATCTGGTGAGACGTTGACGGATCGGGCGCATGGGCGGACGATGTACGCATGGCAGTCGAGTACGCGGGCATCCTCGCCGCCGTCTCGCTCATGGCGATCACGCTGACCGGCGCGTACGGGAAGAACGTGACCGCCGTGTTCACGAGCAGCAACGTCGGCGTCGCGGCGGTGGCGAAAGCCGCGAAAGCGCAGAAGATCTCGCCCGCGGGGGCACGTGCTGCCTACACGCGGGCGCCGTACGCGAAGCCGGCGCTCAAGTACCTCTATGCGCTCGGTTGGATCGGCGGGACGAAGAATCCCGGCCAGTGCGGATTGACGCTCCTCGGCGAGGGCGCCGCGAAGGAGCAGGCCGCGCGCGAGATGCGGGCGAACGCGAAGCTCGTCGCGCAGCTCAGGAAGCGAGGCGTCTCGGTCTCGGCCGCGGCGACCGCGGTCACCAAGGGCGTCGTCTCCGCCTGCGCCTGACTCAGGTCCCGGTGGGTCGCCTGCCGCCCATGACGCGGCGAAGGCTGACGATTCCCAGGATCGTCTCGCCGTCGACCACCGGAAGGTGACGGAAGCCCTTGTCGAGCATGACCTGCTGGGCCTCCTCGAACGTCGTTTCGGGACTCGCCGTGATCGGATTCTCGGTCATCCACTGACGGACGCGCGCGTCGCTCGTGTGAACCCGCGCCGCCATCGCACGCAGCATGTCGCGCTCGGTGAGGATCCCGATGAGCCGGCCGAAATCCTTGACGACCACCGCGCCGACGTTCTGCGCGCTCATGCGCTCGGCGACCTCGCCGAGCGTGTCCTCCGGGGCGACCGTGATGAAGGTCGGCTTCACGATCTCGCCCAGGGTTCCCATCAGGCAGCGCCTGCCTGATGAGTGCGCGGCATGGGGAACCGCGAGGTTCTCCATGCTCGCGACAGGGGCAGGGTTCCCATGAACGCGGGAGTGTAACGCGTTCCGCGTAACCGTCTGGTGTCGGGCTGGTATCTGCCGATAACGTCGGCTAATGACAGGAATAAGAATCTGCGCTACGATCTCCGGCGTGCGCGACAGCGTCCCTCTCGACGTGCTCGTCGTCGGCTCCGGCGCGGCGGGGCTCGCTGCGGCAGTGGCCGCCGAGCGAGCCGGTGCGCGTGTCGGCGTTGCCACGAAGACGACGCTTCAGGCGTGCAACTCGGCCAAGGCGCAGGGCGGGATCCAGGCTGCGTTCGGCGAGGACGACTCGCCGGCACTCCATGCCGAGGACGTCATGCGCTCGTCGCACGACACCGCAGACGTCCGTCTCGTCGAGGTGCTGACGAGCGAGGCGCCCGAGGCGATCCACTGGCTCGAGGAGCTCGGCGTCGAGTTCACGAAGTCGAACGGTGGCTACCGGCTCGCGCGCTGCGGCGGGGCGACGCGACAGCGTCTGCTCCAGGTCGGCGACCGGACGGGACACGCGATCACGAAGTCGTTGCGTGAGGCGTACGAGGGAAGCTCCGGA
This sequence comes from Gaiellaceae bacterium, assembly GCA_036276015.1. GTDB lineage: Bacteria > Actinomycetota > Thermoleophilia > Gaiellales > Gaiellaceae > GMQP-bins7. Next base: position 11,719 of record DASUCN010000104.1, read on the forward strand.
ACGGAGCTTCCCCATCATCAGCTGGCGGTGCTCGAGCCGACGAACGCCGGGTGGCGGGCGTCGTTCGAGACGAAGGAAGGCCCAGCGACGGTGGATGCCGCTGCCGTCGTGCTGGCGGCAGGCGGGCGGTGCTTCGCGGAGGCGGAGCAGCGAGGCGAGCTCTCGACGAATCATCCGAATGCCACCGGCGAGGTCACGCGAATCGCGCTGGACGCCGGCGCCGAGGCGCGCGACCTCGATGCGCTCCAGTACCACCCGAACGGCGGCGCCTGGCCCGCGACGATGCAGGGATACTCCATCCCGGAGACGACCCGCGCGTATGGCGCCGTGCTGCTGAATGCCGAGGGTGAGGAGTTCACCGACTCGCTGGCCGCTCGTGACACGGTGTCACAAGCCATCTTCGACGAGGTGGCCGCCGGCCGAGGCGTGGAGACGCCCGATGGGCGTCCGGCCGTGTGGCTGGATACCACGCGCATCAGGCCCGAGGACGCCGAGATCTCGCTTCCGTACATGCTTCGCCGCTACCGGGCCGCCGGGATCGATCCCCTCTCGGAGCCGATTTACACCTACCCCGTCCTCCACTACCAGAACGGTGGGCTCGTGATCTCGGAGGACGCGGAGACGACTCTCGAAGGCGTCTTCGCGTGCGGCGAGATCGCGGGCGGTACCCATGGAAGGAACCGCATGATGGGCAACTCCTTGCTCGAGTGCGTCGTCTTCGGACGGCGCGCCGGGAAGGCGGCAGCCGAGAGGGCACGCGTATGACCGTCGTCGCGACCGATCTCGATACGGCTGTCTCGGACGCCGCTGCGCACCTCTACGTGTGGGCGCTGAAAGACATACCGCAGGACCTTCGCGACGCACTCGGCGCCGCCGCCGACCGCGAGACCTCCGTGACCGGCCAGCGCGTGCTGCAGACGATCCTCAGGAACGTCACGGTGGCCGAGGAGGAGAAGAACCTCGTCTGCCAGGACACGGGCATCGCCGTCTACTACTGCAGGGTCGGCGAGCACTTCCCTCTCCATCCGGCGCGCATCTACGCAGCGCTCAAGGAGGGCACGGAGCGCGCGACCGTCGAGCATCCGCTCCGCTCGAACACCGTGCACACGCTGACCCGCGAGAACACGGGGCCGAACGTCGGGTACCGCGTCCCGATCGTCCACTGGGACTTCGTTCCCGACTGGGACGGCCTCGACGTCAAGTGCGTGCCCAAGGGCTCCGGCTCCGAGAACATGAGCTTCCTCAAGATGTGCGTCCCGGCCGACGGCGTGACCGGGATCAAGAAGTTCGTCCTCGAGTCGATCGTGGGGGCGGGCGGCAAGCCGTGTCCTCCGGGGATCGTCGGTGTCGGCATCGGCGGGTCGGCCGACTACGCGATGCATCTCGCGAAGGAGGCCATCGCGCGGCCGGTCGGCACGCGCAACGAGGACCCGCTCGTCGCGCAGTTGGAGGACGACCTGAAGGATCTCCTGAACGAGACGGGCGTCGGGCCGATGGGGCTCGGCGGCGACGTCACGGTGCTCTCGGTGCACGTCGAGCACGCCGACACGCACATGACTCTCAATCCGGTGGCCGTGAACTACCAGTGCTGGGCCGCGCGACGTGCATCGGCGCACGTCGCGGCGGACGGAACGGTCGTGTACGAAAGGGACGCATGATGGCACAAAAGATGCTGCAAAAAGCCCTATTTTCGGCGGTGCTCTTTACAGTGCCCGGCACTGTAAAGGCGACAGGAGCGTGCCAAGGAGCCCACAGCTGATGGCCACGCACGAGGTCACGTTCCCGGTCACCGACCCTGCCGAGATCCTGAAGCTCCGCGCCGGGGACGAGGTGGTCGTCCAGGGGCACATCATCGGGATCCGCGACCGCACGCAGATTCGCATCTTCGACCAGGGTGTGGAGCCGCCGATGGATCTCTCCGGCGCCTTCCTCCTGCACACCGCGCCGAACGTCCGCAAGCTCGGTCCCGGTAAGTACGAGAAGCTCTGCATCGGGACGACGACGTCCGCGCGGATGGTGCGCTTCACCGAGCCGCTCGGCTCGCAGTACGGCGTGCGTGCCATCTGCGGCAAGGGCGGCTTCCCGGACGAGGCGATCGAGCCCATGCACCGCCTCGGGATGGTCTACTTCGCCATCGTCGGCGGAGCAGCCGCTCTCGAGACGACCCAGATCGAGGAGATCGAGGAGGTCGCGTGGGAGGAGCTCATGCCCGAGTGCCTGTGGAAGTTCCGCGTGAAGGACTTCGGACCGCTCACGGTCGGTATCGACGCGCACGGAAACTCGCTCTATCGCGAGGTGCAGGACCGCGCCCGCGAGAAGCTGGAGGAGATCTATGCACGGCTCTGACGTCCACGACTTCCTCACCGTTCCGACGCGTGAAGGCAAGCCGCGTGAGCGCGGACTGACCCACGTCATCGACAAGGGCCTCAACCTTCGCGAGATCGAGGGCCTCTTCGACACCGCGGGCGAGTACGTCGACATCGTGAAGCTCGGGTGGGGCACGAGCTACGTCACGAACAACCTCGAGAAGAAGATCGCCCTCTACCGGTCGTTCTCGACGCCGGTCGTGTGCGGCGGCACGCTCTTCGAGGCGGTCTACGGGCAGTCGAAGATGGACGAGTTCAAGCGCTGGCTCGAGCACTTCCGCTTCTCGCACGTCGAGATCTCGGACGGCACGCTCGAGATCCCGCGCGAGCGCAAGCTCGAGCTGATCGCCGAGTTCGCGCGCGACTTCGTCGTCCTCTCCGAGGTCGGCTCGAAGGACTCCGAGGTCAACATCGCGCCCTATCTCTGGGTGCAGTGGATCAAGGAGGAGCTCGAGGCGGGCGCCTGGAAGGTGATCGCCGAGGGCCGCGAGGGCGGGACCGCCGGCATCTACCGCCCGACAGGCGAGCTCCGAACCGGTCTCGTCGACGAGATCGAGCACTCGATCTCGTTCCACGACCTGATCTGGGAAGCACCGACGAAGGCCTCGCAGGCCTGGTTCGTCAAGCACTTCGGCTCCGAGGTCAACCTCGGGAACATCCCGCCGGAGGAGGTCATCGCGCTCGAGACGCTGCGTCTCGGCCTACGCGGCGACACGCTCCGCGAGATCCTGCTCCGGGAGGCCAAGGCGCCTGCTCCGGCCGGGGGAGGCGACTGATGGCCATCCAGACCGCACGCCCGCCGCAGCTGCCTGACCTCGACTTCGAGGCCATGACGGCGGAGGAGCTGATCTCGTGGGCGCACCAGTTCTTCTGGCCGCGGATCTGCCTCACCTGCTCCTGGCAGAAGCAGTCGTCGGTGCTCGTGCACATGGTCGCGGAGCTCGGCCTGCGGATGGACACGGTCGAGCTCGACACGCACCTCTTCTTCCGCGAGTCCTACGACACGCGCGACGCGCTCGTCGACCGCTACCAGCTGAAGCTCATCCAGCCGGCGATCCCGACCGTGGCCGAGCAGCACCGCGCGGAGGGGCCGAACCTCTGGGAGCGCGACCCCGACCGGTGCTGCCACATCCGCAAGGTGGAGCCGCTCGTGCAGGCGCTCCAGCCGTACGACGCCTGGATCTCCGGCATCCGCCGCGACCAGTCGCCGAGCCGCGTCGGCACGCCGAAGATCCAGTGGTCGGAGCGCTACCAGGTCTTCAAGATCCACCCGCTCGCGGACTGGGACGAGAAGCGCGTGTGGGCGTACATCAACGTGAACGAGATCCCCTTCAACCCGCTGCACGACGCGGGGTACCGTTCGATCGGCTGCATCCCGTGCACCCGGCCGACGACCCCGGACGAGGAAGAGCGCGCCGGCCGCTGGGCCGGCTCGGACAAGCTCGAGTGCGGCATCCACGTCGATTCGAAGCTGGAAAGGACCACATGACCCAAGAACACATCTATGCCCACGAGCACCCCGAGTCGGAGCACTCGCGCGGAGGTGGGTTCACCCTCTGGTTCACGGGGCTCTCGGGCTCCGGGAAGTCCACGATCGCGCACCTCGTCGGGCCGGAGCTCGACAAGCGCGGCTGCATCGTCGAGTACCTGGACGGCGACACCGTCCGCACGCACCTGTCGAAGGGCCTCGGCTTCTCCAAGGAGGACCGGGACACGAACATCGAGCGGATCGGCTGGGTCGCCTCGCGGCTCACGCGCCAGGGCGGCGCCGTGATCTGCGCGGCCATCTCCCCGTACGTGGAGACCCGGCAGAAGGCGCGGGAGCTCGTGGAGCAGTTCGGGCCGTTCGTCGAGGTCTACGTCAAGGCCTCGGTCGAGGAGTGCGCCCGCCGCGACGTCAACGGCCTCTACGCGAAGGCGTTCGCCGGCGAGATCAAGGGCTTCACCGGCGTCGACGACCCGTACGAGGAGCCCGAGAGCCCGGAGATCGTCGTCGACACCGAGGAGACGAGCGAGGAGGAGGCGGCCGCCATGGTGGTCGCACGCCTCGAGGAGCTGGGCCTGATCGCGGCGGAGGTGCGGGCATGACGGCCGTCACGACAACCGAGCGCCTGATCGCGCCGCACGGCGGCGTCCTCGTCGACCGGACGGGCGAGGCGCCCGCCGACCTCGAGTCGCTCGAGGTCGTCTCGATCGCCTCGCGGGAGCTCTCCGACCTGGACATGATCGCGTCAGGTGCGCTCTCGCCGCTCGAGGGCTTCATGGGCAAGGAGGACTACGAGCGAGTCGTCGAGGAGATGCACCTCGCGAACGGCCTGCCGTGGGCGCTTCCCGTCTGCCTCGCGGTCGACTCGGCTCCGACGGGCGATCGCGTCGCGCTGACCGACGAAGCGGGAAAGCCCGTCGCGGTGCTCGAGGTCGGCGAGACGTTCGAGTACGACGCCGAGCGTGAGGCGGAGCTCTGCTTCCGGACGACGGACGATGCCCATCCCGGCGTCGCACGTCTGTACGCGCAGAAGCCGCTGTACCTCTCGGGCCGGGTCACGGTGTTCGACCGGCCGGCGCCGATCATCGGCGAGCTCGCGCTGGATCCCGCCGAGACGCGCCGGATCTTCGCGGAGCGAGGCTGGAGGCGCGTCGTCGGGTTCCAGACCCGCAACCCGATCCACCGGGCGCACGAGTACCTCACGAAGGTCGCGCTCGAGACCGTCGACGGCCTCCTCGTCCATCCGCTCGTCGGGGACACGAAGTCCGACGACGTCCCGGTGGACGTGCGCGTCGCCTGCTACCGGACGCTCCTCGACGGCTACTACCCCGAGGATCGCGTGCTTCTCTCCGCGTTCCCTGCGGCTATGCGTTACGCGGGGCCGCGGGAGGCCGTCTGGCACGCGATCTGCCGGAAGAA
>DASUCN010000105.1:0-31524 GCA_036276015.1 Gaiellaceae bacterium
GTCGCCGGGAAGCCGGCGACCGTCGGCCAGCTCTCGGAAGCCCGGTACGGGATCGTGATCCGGTCGCGCGGCGACGAGCACGGCGCCGTGCTCGGGGCCGGCGAGGGCACCGACGAACAGCTCCAGGCCCACCGCGATCGCGAAGGCCTTGTGCGCCTGCTCGCCGCCGAAGGGCACGAGGTCCTCGGGACGCGCCACGCCGGCCAGCACTGCACCGTGCGTCACGGCACCCATGGAGACGTCGGCGACGAGAGGTCTTCCGTCGCTCGACGGAATCGCGATCGCGAGGGGGTTCGTTCCCGTCAGCGGCTCTCCGCCGCCGGGCGGCATCAGCCGGCGCGGCGAGGTGGCGGTCAGCGCGGCGACCAGCCCTCCGTCGGCAAGCCTGCGCACCCAGTGGCCGAGCATCCCCGTGGGAAAGCAGCGCCGTGCGACCACCACCCGAGCGCGCGCGGGCGAATCGGCGAGCGTCGCCCGCACGATCTCGTCGAGCACGAGGTAGCCGAGCGTGCCGTGGCCGTCCCAGCGCTCGAAGCCGTCCTCCGACTCCAGGAGCATGGGCCTCGCCGCCGGATCCACGTCGAGCGTCTCGAGCCAGCGCACGCGCGAGAAGCCATGGAACGTCTTGCCGCGCCGCTCGGCGTCGGCGAAGTGCGCGACGAGGACCTCGACGGCGCCCTGCTCGTAGCCGAGCTCGAGCAGTCGCCGCTGGGCCTCCCGCTCGGTCATCCTCCCGTCGCCTCGTCCACCCGGAGGTGCAGCACGCGCCAGCTCCGCTCGGCGGCGATACGACGCAACCTGCGGTCCGGATTGACGGCGACGGGGTACCCGACGACCTCGAGGAAGGGCACGTCGCTGGACGAGTCGGAGTAGGCAGTCGACTGCTGGAGGTCGATGCCCTCCGCCGCAGCGAGGTTCGTGACCGCCTCGGCTTTCGCCCGGCCGTCGAGGCGCCGCTCCAGCCTGCCCGTGTAGACACCGTTCTCGACCTCCGCGGCCGACCCGAGCCCACCGTCGAAGCCGAGCGCAGCGACGAGCACGTCGACGATCTCCTGCAGCGCGGCCGAGACGATGAACGTGCGCTCGCCACGTTCGCGGTGCCGCTCGAGAAGGTCGAGCGCGCCCGGATAGACGTGCGGCCTGAACGTCGACTCGAGAGATGCCTCGACGATCTCGCGCATCGTCTCCACGCGCACGCCCTTCAGGAACGCCATCGCGCTGTCGGCGGTCTGGCCCACGCGCGCTCGCCCCGCGCCGTAGCGCATGAAGATCCGCTGTGCGATCGCCGCCGTGAGCCGATCACGCCGTCCGAGCAGCCCGCGCTCGTGGAAGACGGGCGCGAGTGAGAGCGAGCTCGACCGCGAGATCAGCGTCCGGTCGAGGTCGAAGAACGCCGCGCCCGGCACGGGCGCAGCCTACGAGAGAACCGTGAGCGGCTTGCGGATCGAGCCCGCGCGGAGCGCAGCCACCGACTCGGCGAGCGCGGCCACTGCGATCGCAGCCTCCGACTCGGGAGCGACCTCGGCGACCGTCTTGCCCTCGTCCGCCGCCTCCCGCATCACCGGGTCGAGCGGAATCCTCGCGAGCAGCGGCACGCCCATCTCGTCCGCCAGCGCCTGCCCGCCGCCCGAACCGAAGAGCTCGTCGCCTGTCCCTGCGAGGTACGACATGTTCTCGACCGCGCCGAGGACGCGCATCCCGGTCTTCTGCGCCATCTGCGCGGCGCGGACGGCCACCTGCTGGGCGGCCGGCTGGGGCGTCGTCACGACGAGGGCCTCAGCGCGAGGCAGGAGCTGGCCGAGCGACATCGCGACGTCGCCGGTGCCAGGCGGCATGTCCACGAGGAGCGTGTCGAGCTCGCCCCAGTGCACGTCCGAGAGGAACTGTTCGAGCGCCTTGTGCAGCATCGGGCCGCGCCACATGATCGGCGCGTTGTCCTCGAGGAAGAAGCCGATGGACATGAGCTTGAGATCGCCTCGGACAGGCGGGACGATCATCTCGTCGACCGCGATCGGCTTCTGGTGCACGCCGAGCATGTGCGGGATCGAGTGGCCGTAGATGTCCCCGTCGAGCACACCGACCTGCTCGCCGAGCGCGGACAGGGCGTACGCGAGGTTCGCGGTGAGGGTCGACTTCCCGACGCCGCCCTTGCCCGACGCGACCGCAACGACACGCGTACCCGGAGACAGCGAGATCGTCCGCTCCTGCGTCGTACCACCGCGCAGGCGCGAGACGAGCGCGGCTTTCTCCTCGGGGGTCATGACGTCGAATCCGAGCCGGACCTTCGTGACGCCCGGAACCTCGCCGACGTGCGTCGCGACCTGCTCCTGGAACGAGTCCCGCAACGGGCAGCCGGCCACCGTGAGGGCGATCGTCACGGAGACGGAGCCGTCGTCCTCGACGAGGACGTCGCGCACCATGTCGAGCTCCGTCACCGGCCGCCGGAGCTCCGGGTCGATGACGTTCTCGAGCGCCCTCAGGATCGCATCGCGGTCGGCCCTCATTCTTCGGCGAGCGTACCAGCGACCTTCCACGCGGTTGACAGCCGGTCTCACTCTGAGTTCAGTGTCAGGCAAGGGGGAAGGGGAATGGTCGAGCTTCGCATCCAAGAGGGAGGGCTGCAGCGCGTCGGACGGCCCGGCTGGGCTCGGCTCGTTCGGCGCCCGCTCGTCCTCCTCGCGGTGACGCTCCTGTGCTGCGCCGCCTACCTCGCGGGCATCTGGTACGGCACGCAGGGCGGAATCACCTGCACGACCTCGCAGCAGGGCGTCATCCAGTGCGGGGACCATGCGGGCACGCCTCTCCCGGCCGAGCCGGCGCCGGCCGCCCCACGCGAGTCGCCGACCTAGCCCGAGCGGAGCGCGCGCGAGAGATCGGCGACGAGCTCGGGCGATCCGGCGGCGGCAAGCCGTGAGCGTGCGCCGAGATCGAGCGGGGCATTGCCGAACGGGGGATCCTCGAACAGCTCGATGGCGAGCCCGCACTCACGGACGAGGAGTTGCGCCGCCGCGATGTCGACCGACCTCGCGGGCTTCAACGAGACCACGCCGTCGACCCGGCCCGCGGCGAGATGGCAGAGCGAGAGCGCGAGGGAGCCCATCACGCGGACGCGACCGGCAACGTCCACCATCGCGGCGATCCGCTCGGCGATCGCCGGCGTGGTCGTTCCCTCGAAGGAAAGGATCTCGATCGTGTCCTTGGGTCCGAGCGCGCCGAGCCGGGCGCCGTCGAGGAAGGCGCCAGCGCCTCGCTCGGCCGTCCACTCCTCCCCGGAGCCGAAGTCGAAGACGTAGCCGAAGACGACGTCACCCATGGCCGGGCCTTCTGCGACCGCGAGCGAGAAGGAGAAGAACGGGATCCCACGCTTCGCGTTCACCGAGCCGTCGATGGGGTCGACGACGACGCGTCGGCTCCCTCCCGCTCCGAACACGCGCTCGCCGAGCTCCTCGGAGACGAGGACGAAGTCCTCCTTCAGCGCGGCGAGCCGCGCGACGGCCGCGTCCTCGGCCGCCTGGTCGATCGCGGTCGTGTCGTCACCGCCGAGGCCCTGCTGGAGCACCGGCTCACGCTCGACGCGCGTCGGGAGACGCTCCAGCACCTCGCGGATGTCCGCGACGCAGCCGCGGCAGGTCTCGAGCCAGGGTGTCACGTCGTCACCGGGTGGAACAGCAGGCCGGACAGCGGCTTCGGGAAGAAGTACGTGCTCTTCGGCGGCATGCGCCGCCCGCAGCGCGCAGCGTCGAAGATCGTCTCGACCCGTGGCTCGCGAAGGAGGAACGCCACGTCTGCAAGACCGGAGTCCACCGCGGCCACCACGTCGTCGGCGCGAGGTGTGTAGCCGATCCCGTCCAGACCGTGGCGATCCACCAGCTCGGTGTCGAGCTCTCCCTCGGCGCCACGGACGAGCTCGATGCCGCCCCGGCGAAAGGCGACCGCAGCCGCGCGGCCGTCCGGCTCGAGCGCGAGGAGCGCCAGCGCCTCCTCCAAAGAGTCGCACCGCTGCGCACCGGCGGGCTCGCGCAAGTCAGGACGTCCGCTGAACGTTCGATGGGTCGGGAACACGTGCAGGCCGGGATCCTCGACCGAGACGACGAGCGCCATGATGCGCACCGGCGCGTCGAGCTCCTCACCGAGAGCGACGGCGCTCTCGTACCGGTGGTGCCCGTCGGCGACGAGCAGCTGCGCCGTCTCGAGCCCTGGCGCCGAGCCGTTGTGCGTACGCCACAAGCGCGTGCCACCGACCTCGAGATCGGCCGGCCGCGCCGGCAGCTCGAGGGGAATGGCCGCGTCCGCGAGGAGGAAGATGGGTTCCGGCTGCACCCTAAGCGCGCGGAGGAGCTCGAGCCGCTCGTCCCGGATGCGAGGGTGCGTGCGCTCGTGCGGGAGGACTGCGCCCGTGCCGTAGGGCGCCGCGAGAAGCGACACCACGAGACCGTGTCGCTGACGCGCGACACCATCCGGACCAACGTAGTCCTCGACCGCGAGCCACTGAGCCGGGCTCTCCTCGCTCTCGAGGATCCCTTCCTCGAGCCACGCGTGGTAGAGACGCGCAGCCTCCTCCGCCGACTCCGGCAGCGTCACGTGGACCACGTTGTAGGGACTGAGCGAATAGAGGGCCGCGCGTTCCTCCTCGTCGACCGCGTCGTACGGCGGAGCGACGAGATCGGTCAGCGAGCCGGCCGCGCCGGCATAGCGGACGGCGCGAAACGGCTTGATGTCGGCCATCGCGGGCGAGCGTACCAATGGGTTCTCGCTATATCGTCGCAACGTGACCACGATCGCCGAGCTCGAGGAGGACAGAACCGTCGAGGGCGTGTTCGCCGTCGCCCGCAAGGAGCGACGGCGCACCCGATCCGGCGCGACATATCTCGCACTCGAGCTCGCCGACGCGAGCGGCCGAGTGGACGCGCGTGTGTGGAACGACGTCGATCTGCTCGACGGTCGCTTCGCCGAGGGTGACGCGGTGCGAGTACTCGGCCGCGTCGAGCGGTTCGGCGGGAGGCTCCAGGTGCAGGTGCGCTCCGTCGAAGCAGCGGAGGACGCGGACCCGGCGCTGCTCACGCCGACCCTGCGCCGCGACGCCGACGAGCTCGACGGCTTCGCCGAGTTCCTCGCCGCCGAGATCGCGCACGAGGGTCTCGCGGCAGTGGTCGACGCGTTCCTCCGCGACCCGACGATCCGCAAGGCGCTGCGCTCGCTCCCGGCCTCCGTGGACGGGCATCACGGCTACGCGGGCGGCCTGCTCGAGCACACGGTCGGCGTCGCGACGCTCTGCCGGGAGACGGCACAGCTCCACCCCCGGCTCCGCGCGGACATCGTTCTCTCCGCCGCTCTCCTCCACGACGTCGGACGCATCCGCGAGCTCGGTCCGGGGCCGAGCTTCCGGCAGACGGAGGAAGGACGGCTCCTCGGACACGTCCACCTCGGGCTGCGCATGATCGAGGAGCGCGCACGCGACCTCGATCCCGCCGTCCTCGCCGAGCTGCTGCATGCGGTCGCCTGTCACCACGACCGGTCTGCAGCCCGGACGGCCGAGGCAGCCGTCCTCTACCACGCGAACCAGCTCGACGCGCAGGCCGCGACCCGGCCCGTCGGCGACGACTAGACCCACGTGGCAGCGCTGCTCGCGCTCTGCGGCGGCCTCCTCTGGGGCGTCGGAGACTTCCTCGGCGGGCTCGCCTCCCGTCGGCTCGCGGTGCTCGCCGTGGTCGTCGTCTCGCAGGCGATCGGGCTCACAGGCCTCCTCGTCGTGGTGCTGCTCACGGGCGAGTCGTTCCCGGGAGTCGGCGCGCTGCTCCCGGCCGTCGGGGCAGGCGTCGCCGTCCTGCTGGGGATCACGGCGTTCTACCGAGGGCTCGCGATCGGCGCGATGGGCATCGTCGCGCCGATCTCGGCAGCGGGCCCTGTCGTCCCACTCGCCTTCGACGCGGCACACGGATCGATACCGACCGCGCTGCAGTGGCTCGGTATCGCACTGATCCTCGTCGGCATCGCGACGCTGTCGTGGGAGCGCTCGTCGTCGGGAAGCGCCCGACTCGCCACGGGGACCGGTCTCGCCGTCATCGCCGCGCTCGGGTTCGGGTTCTACTTCGTCGGCATCGACGCGGGGGCCGACGAGAGCGCGTCCTGGGCCGTGATCGCGGCTCGCGCGACGGTCGTGACGCTCGGAGTGCTCGCAGCGCTCGCCACGTCGACGTCGCTCCGTCCGCCGAGGGCGCTGCTGCCGATGCTCGTCGCCATCGGGTTCATCGACATGTTCGGGAACGTCCTCGTCGCCGAGGCGACGACGCACGGCGCCGCGGGCATCGTGGCCGTCCTGAGCTCCCTGTACCCGCTCGTGACGATCCTCCTCGCCCGGCTCGTGGTCGGCGAGCACCTGAGCGCGGCCAAACGCACCGGCGGCTTCGTCGCGCTCGGTGGTGCGACGCTCGTCGCGGCAGGGTGACGCCTACCGCGGAGAGCGCGCCTTGCCGCCGGGGTAGAGACCCTTCAGCACGATCGGGATCGCAAGCTTCGCCTGCTGCGAGTGACCGAGCGGGTTCGCGTGGAGCGTGCCGTTGTGGTCGTGCTGCCGCTCGAACGACTCGAAGAGACCGACGATCCAGGAGCCGTTGCCGGAGCAGTAGCCGTGGTTGCGGAACGCCACGTCGGCGCCGGAGATCAGTCCCCACCCGTGCTTCGACGCGGCCGAGCGCACCTGGCGGTTCAGACGCGCGAGTACCTTGTCGTGCGCCCACTGCGCCTCCGCCTGGTCGAAGTCGAGCGAGGCGCTCGAGGCGGCGAGCAGGAGCCGGCTGACGAACGGGTGGGGCACGACCGCGGCAACCTTCGCGAGCGAGCTGGCCTCCACGCGGATCAGGGGGTTGCAGAAGCCCCCGTTCGCATCGCGCGTCGAGTCGAAGTACTGCGTGAGGTAGACACGTGCGGCGGGCACGCCGGCTCGCTTGAAAGCGCCCGCGAGCTGGTCGTACAGCCCGGGCAGCCTCCGAAACTTCTCCTGCATGGACTCGTCGAGGGTGTCGGCCGACGAGAGTTTCGGATAGCCGCGGTCGAAGCAGGACGGGAAGAGGATGCAGTGCTCGACCATGGCGCCGAACTCGAGGTCGTTCACCCCGATGGAGACGATGACCGCGTCGAGCTCGCGCTTCCCGGCGAGTCGCTGCATCTGGAACACCTGAGCGCCGAGTGCCGGGCCCGCCTTCGGGTTGATACCCCCGTACGGGCCGATCATGCCCCTGGCGATCGAGGCACCCGAGCAGGCGAGGTGTACGAACGACACGGATGTCTTCGGATCCCGGTTCTCGATCGCGCGCGCCGTCTGCGCCTGGTACGAGTACGTCGAGCGGTCGCACTGCAGCGACTGCCAGACGGGAGCGGTCGTCGAGGGCAGCGGCGGCGAGGGGATGTCGGGTGAACCCTCGCCCGATCCGTTCGAGTCACCGAGCCCGAAGATCAGCCAGTCCTGCACCACGACGTCCTCGGTGCCGGACAGCTTCGCCCCGTCCTTGCCCGAGAGCTTCGCGGTCAAGCGGTACGTCCCCTCGCCCGGAAGGTGGGCGACGAACCGGCACCCCGTCGTGCGCTTCACCGCTCCCGAGCTCGGCCCGCTCCAGACGATCGCGTCGCTCGCGCGGCACGGACGCGAGCCCTTCGGCCGCACCACGAGCTCGACGCGATAGCGACCGGGCGAGATCTCACCCGCCGTCCTCAGGTACTTGACGAGCCCGTTCGGGCCGCGCTCACCGAAGCGGCGCACCATCGTCCAGGAGATGTCGAGCGTGCCCTTCTCCGGCTCGGAGCCCGGCGGCGGTGGTTCCGGCTTGGGCTTGGGCTTCGGCGGCGCCGTGCCCGCCGCCTTCGCGGTATACGTGTAACGAACGACGCAGTTGCTGCAGTTGAGGAGGCCGATTCCGATGGTGAACGTCGTTCCATACGTCGGCGTTCGGTAGGACACGGTTCCCTTCGCGGTCACCGGCGGCGTGCAGGTGATTGGCGCGCTGAAGTTCGCACGCGTACAGCTCTGACCGATCTCGGCAGCTGTGTCGACCCAGCGGTCGTTCACGTGCAGGATCGCCGTCGCCGTCCGGTAGCCGGTCGCGTCGGTGCCTCCCGTGACTCGCCCCACGAGGGTCGCCGTGATGACGATCGGTGCACCCGGCTTCACACGCGACGGGGGTAGGTTCCAGCCGATGTCGAACTCGACCTGAGGCGCTCCAGGCCAGTCGTAGTCGATGTGCCCGTTTCTCGTCGTGACCCGAGCGTGGGGAGGTTGCGGCGCCCGAGCCGGATTGATCTCGGTCTTCGTGAGGACCCACTCGGTCGCGACCGGGGTCGCAGGGACAGCCGACGAGGTGGCGAGGCCCAGGACGGCGAGCGCGACGGCGGCCGGAGCGAGCCGCATGATCCGACCGTAGCGCCACCCCCGGACGCGAAGCCTTCTGGGTCAGACGTTGAAGCGGACGTTCAGGACGTCGCCGTCCGTCACGACGTAGGCCTTCCCCTCGAGCCGCTGAAGTCCACGCCGCGCCGCCTCGGCATGGGAGCCGCACTCGAGCAAGTCGTCCCAGCGGATCACTTCGCAGCGAATGAAGCCGCGCGCGATGTCGGAGTGGATCGCCTCCGCGGCCTCGAGCGCAGTCTGGCCTTCGCGGAGCGTCCACGAGCGCGCCTCCGTGTCGCCGACTGTGAAGAACGTGATCAGGCCCAGCGCCTCCTTCAGCCGTAGGACGACGTCGTCGAGAGCCGACGCTCCCGACCGGAACTCGGCAGCTTCCTCCTCCGGCAGCTCCGCGAGCTCCATCTCGAGTGCGCAGTCGATCCCGTCCGGGCCGTTCTCGAGCGGGATGAGAGGCTTCGTCGTCAGTGGCTCGAGCTCGGACGGGATCTCGCCGTCCCACTCCGACAACGGCTGCCCGTCGTCGAGATGCGCGAGAAGCCGCTCGGTCAGCTCGACCTCCTGTCGTTTCGCGCGATCGCCCGACTTCGCCTCCTTGCGCACACGCTCGAGCCTGCGGTCGACGTGCTCGCGATCGGCGACGACGAGCTCGAGCCTCAGCGTCTCGAGATCCGCTGAAGGATCCGCACCCTCCGAGAATCCGTCGAGCACCGCGAGCAGCGCGTCTGCCTGGCGAAGCTCCCCGGGAATCTCCGCCCGACCGGGGACGTCGACCACCCGGATGGCCGCGGGCGTCACCTTCTTCGAACCGATCACCTGGGCGAGGCGGTCGAGGCGGTCGTCCGCGATCACCGCCATCCCGAGGTTCGGCTTCTGCGAGACGTCGGCGTACGCCGTCACCTGCGCGCCGGCCCGAGTCAGTGCATTGAAGAGCGTCGTCTTCCCGGAGTTGGGAAGGCCGACGATGCCGACCCGGAGCGCCAAGGCCTAGCCCGCGAAGCCGACGCGCGACTCGCGCTGGAAGCGCTTCGCGTAGAGCACGCGGTCGAGAACGACCGTGATCGTCCCCTCCTGACCGTCGAGCGTGAGCGTTCCCGATGCGCCCGCACCGAGGTTCCGGTCGAGCGCCTCTGCACTCTCGGGCGTGACGAGCCAGCTCAGGATCTGCCCTCCCGCGAACCCCAGCTCGACGCGAACGAAGTCGTCAGCCACTCGCAACCACCTCCGTGAGAACGCCATGGACGGAATCGGGATGGACGAACGCCACCTCGAGCCCGAACAGCCCGCGGCGCGGAACCCGGTCGACGAGCTTGACGCCGGCCGCGTCGAGCTCGTCCAGCGTGGCACGGAGGTCTTCGGTCCGGAGCGCCACGTGGTGCATCCCGGGGCCACGCCGCGCAAGGAAGCGGCCGACCGGCGTGTCGTCTCCCGTGGGCGTGACGAGCTCGAAGCGGCTGTCGCCGACGAGCAGCGACGCCGCCTCGACTCCCTGCTCCTCGAGCGGCTCGCGGTACTCGAGCCGTGCGTGGAACAGCTGCTCGTAGGTCGCGATCGCCTCGTCGAGGTCGGTCACGGCGACGCCGAGGTGGTGAATGCCCCGCACGCGGGCGATGCTACCCCGCCCGCTCAGTCGCGCATGGGCAGTGCACGCACCGTGCCGATGGTCTCGGACGAGTACGACTCCGGCTCCACGTCGGCGAGGAGCGCTCCGAGCTCGGCGCGGTCGAGCGTCTCCTTCTCGAGCAGCGCTTTCGCGACGCGGTCGAGAGCCGCGCGGTGCTTCAGCAGCAGGCGCTTGGCCTCTTCGTACGCGTAGTCGGTGAGACGCGCCTGCTCGGAGTCGCGCAAGCGCTTCGTCTCCTCGGAGAGCCCGTAGTTGTCGGCGCGCATCGTCCGCGAGGGCGCCACCTCGGACATGCCGAACTCGAAGACCATCGACCGTGCGATCTCCGTCACCCGCTCGAGATCGTTCGCCGCACCGTTGGTGATGCGTCCGAACACGACCTCCTCGGCTGCCCGGCCTGCGAGGAACACCTTCATGAGATCGAGGAACTCCTCGCGCGTGTGCATGTAGCGATCCTCGGCGGGTGTGTTCAACGTGTAGCCGAGCGCCTGTCCGCGCGACACGATCGTGGCTTTCTGCGCCGGGAAGAGCTCTCCGACGAGATGCGACATCACCGCGTGTCCGGCCTCGTGGTAGGCGAGGATGCGCTTCTCCTTCTCCGAGACGACGCGGCGCTGCTGAAGGCCGGCGACGATGCGGTCCATCGCCGCGTCGAAGTCGATCTGGCGGATGTACTGCGCGCTCGAGCGGCCCGCGAAGATGGCGGCCTCGTTGCAGAGGTTGGCGAGGTCGGCGCCCGTGAGACCGGCGGTCTGCCGGGCAATCGCGCCGAGATCGACGTCCGGCGCGAGCGGCTTGTCCCGCGTGTGAACGCCGAGGATCGCCTCCCGGCCGGCCACGTCCGGTGCGGATACGAGCACCTGCCGGTCGAAGCGCCCCGGTCGGAGCAACGCCGGATCGAGATCCTGGAGCCGGTTCGAGGCGGCCATCACGACGACCTCGTCACGGGCGTTGAATCCGTCGAGCTCCACCAGGAGCTGGTTCAGCGTCTGGTCGTGCTCGCGGTGAAAGCCCCCGCCGATGCGCGCGGTGCCGACGGCGTCGAGCTCGTCGATGAAGATGATCGAGGGCGAGTGCTTGCGTGCCTCCTCGAAGAGCTTCCGGATGCGCGCCGCACCCAGGCCCGCGAACATCTCGACGAACGACGACGCGCTCTGCGAGTAGAAGTTCGCGCCCGACGCACTCGCGACCGCCTTGGCGACGAGCGTCTTCCCCGTGCCGGGCGGCCCGTGCAGGAGGATGCCTCGCGGAACCCGGGCCCCGAGCTTCTCGAAGCGCTTCCGGTCGCGCAGGAACTCGACGACCTCGACGAGCTCCTCCTTCGCCTCGTCGAGACCCGCGACGTCGTCCCAGGACACCTCGACCTGCGATCCGCGAACGACCGGCGCCGGCTTCGCACGCGGCATGAACTTGAGCGTGTAGAGCAGCAGGACGATGACGATCCCGAAGAACACGATCGGGAGCCAGGTCAGTAGCGTGTTCTCGAGATCCACCAGCTGACCTATCGGCAGCCGGGGAAGGCCGCTGAAGCGCTACGCCGCCTTGCGTTCCAGCGCGAGGCAGGCGTCGCGGGCCGCGTTCGCGACCTCGAGCTGCTCGGACGACGGCTCCGCGGTCGAGAGATGCCGCTGGATCTCGAAGCCCGGCCGCGCGAGAACCCTCGCGAGCGGGTGCTCCGGGTTGCGGGCGACCCAGGAGAACACCTCGACCGACCCGCCGATGGCACCGGCAGTCGCGGCGAAGCGCGCGAGGCTCCGCGTCCCCGCGGGAGCCTTCGTCGCGACGACGTTGGCCGCGAGCGAGGACGCGACCATCGGCGCGATGAGCTGCGAGCCGCAGCGCGGATGCTCCTTCGGAGCAGGCTCGCCTCCGTTCTCGTACGTGCCGATGGAGATGTGCTCCGCGCCGTGGTACGCCGCGAGGTCGGGCCCCCGCAGCGCGAGCGCGGCCGGGAGGAACGCGACGCCGGCGGCGGCGAGCTCGCGCGCGCCGGCCGACATGCGTGAGCGACGGAGGACACGTGCGGCGACGGCGGTGCCGAGCATGGCGCCGAGCACGCTCGGACGCTCGAACGGGAAGCGCGCCTGCGGCAGGGCGCGTCGAACCGTCGGGAGGAGCGCGAACGCCTCGGCCAGCGCGATCGGGCCGCGCAGGATCGGCATGCGCTGTCGCGCAGCAGGAGCGAGCGAGGGCTTCCGCCCGGAGGCGACGTGCAGCATCCCGTCTCCCCCACGCACGGCACACCCCCAGGAGGTCGGGCCGTGCACCAGGACGCCGTTCTGCAGCGCCATCCCTCCGAGTCGAATCGGCGTCTCGTCCACGTTCAGACCTTACCCACGACCTCGCGGAGCGCCCGCTGGAGCTCGTCCGCGGCCGGCCCGCGGGTGAGAGTACGACCGTCCACCTCGACGAGCGGCATGATCTCGCGCACCGACGAGGAGGTGAACGCCTCCTCTGCGCCGAGCAGCTGCTCGAGCGGATAGGCGCCGTCCTCGACTTCGTAGCCGCAGTCCGGGGCAAGCTGCATCAGGGTGGCCCGCGTGACGCCCGCGAGAATCCCGAGGTCGAGCGACGGCGTGAAGAGCGTTCGACCGACCCGCCACCAGATGTTCGTCACCGTGCCCTCGAGCACGATGCCGTCGGCGTCCACGAACAGCGCCTCGTCGACCCCCCGCTCACGGGCCTCCGCCTCGGCGGCCATGTTCACGGCGTAGCTCGTCGACTTCACGCCCGGGAGAAGCCACGGAGCGGAGGCGCGGACGCCGAGCAGCGAGACGGCGGTCTCCCCCCGTTCGCGGGCGGGCTCGATCCAGTCCGGAATCGCGCTGAGCAGGGCGAGAGCGGTGGGCATCCCCCCGGCAGGTCCTGCCGTCAGGACGAGGCGCAGCGAGGCGTCTCCGCCCTCCGCCTTCGGGAGGACGAGGCCGACGAGCACCTGCAGACGCCGTCTCTCGACCGCGGGCAGTCCGATGCTCGCGGCCGACGCGGCGAGCCGGTCGAGATGCGCTTCGAGGCCGAACGGGCGTCCCCCGTAGACCCGGAGCGTCTCGAACGCAGCCCGCCCGCGGAGCAGACCCTCGTCGTCGGCGCGGATCACCGGCTCCGTCGGGTCGACCAGGCCGCGCCCGGTCACCGCTAGGGCCAGAGCGCTCATGCGACGACCGCTTCGGGAAGCGGGGCGCCGATGGCAGAGAGCAGGGGCCGTGCCTTGACCCACGACTCCTCGACCTCGGCCGCCGGGTCCGAGTCCCAGACGATGCCGCCTCCCACCCAGAGGTGGATCGTGCCGTCGGCGATCGCGAAGGTGCGGATCGTCAGCGCGAGGTCGAAGTCACCGTTGCCGTATACGCGGCCGAGGGCACCCATCGAGGCCCCTCGCCCAACCGGTTCGAGCTCCGCGACGAGATCCACGGCTGCGATCTTCGGGGCGCCGGTGACGGATCCGCCCGGGAACGTCGCACACAGGATCTCGGTGAGCCCGACGCCCTGCTGGAGCGTGCCCTCCACGGTCGAGACCATGTGCTCCACACCCGCGAGCGTGCGCGTGGCCATCAGCTCGGGCCAGCGTACGGAGCCCGGCTCGCAGACGCGAGAGAGGTCGTTGCGCTCGAGGTCGACGATCATCACGTGCTCGGCGGCGTCCTTCTCCGACCCGCGCAACTCCGCAGCCTCACCGCGCGGCCGCGTCCCCTTGATCGGCATCGTCCAGACCCGCTTTCCGCGACGCGCGAGGAACAGCTCCGGCGACGCGGAGGCGACGGCCCAATCGGCGGTGACGAAGGGGTCCGGATGGAGCGGCCGCAGCGGCGCGAGCCGCGCCGCGAGAGCTGTCGGGTCGCCGGCGAACGGCGCGTGGAGGTGCTGGACGAGGTTGACCTGGTACACGTCACCGCGCGCGATCGCTGCTCGCACGTCCTCGACGGCTGCGCCGTACTCGGCCGCAGTCCATGACCGCTCCCACTCCCCGATCGCGAGGCGGTTCTCGCGCCGAGGGGTCGCGAGGGAGTCCGCACGCTCGAGAAGGCGGCAGGCCGCGAACGGCAGCTGAGGGCATGGCTCGGGCGGCGCGAAGGACGTCCCGCGGCGAATCGACTCCGACAGGCCGTGGCCGAGGTAGAGGTCCGCGACGAGCGCTTCGCCGCCACGAGCGAAGAAGCCGCGCTCGCGCAGCCACTCCTCGAGCCGCTCGAACGCGCCGTCGAGCTCGCGGATCTCGATCAGCTCAGCCACCGGCGGCCTCGACCAGCGCGCGGTAGGCGGCAGCCGGATCGTCGTTCCAGAAGATGGCGCTCCCCGCGACGAGCAGGTCGGCACCGGCATCTCGAGCGCCGCGCACGGTGGCATGGTTGACGCCTCCGTCGACCTGAATTCGCACGTCGTCAGGGAGGAGCTCCCGCAGCCGCGCAATCCGGTCGAGCGCCTCCGGCATGAACGCCTGCCCCGAGTACCCGGGATGGATGGACATGCAGAGCACGAGATCGGCGCCCTCTGCGGCAGCCGCGGCGGCCTCCACCGGAGTCTCGGGATTGAGCGCGATCCCGACCCCGAGGCCCAGCGAGCGTGCGTGAGCGATCGCGCGCGGGGGGTCGTCGCAGACCTCGACATGGAACGTCACGCTGTCGCCACCCGCCTTCGCCACCGCCTCGAAGTGCCTCTCCGGCTCGGTGACCATGAGATGGCAGTCGAGCCGGGCGTCCCAGCCGCGCACGAACGGCGAGATCGACGCCGCGACGACGGGGCCGATGGTGATCTCGGGGATGAAGTGTCCGTCTCCGACGTCGAAGTGGAACACCTTCGCACCGGCCTCGTGGAGCTGCTCCAGCTGAGCGCCGAGCCGCGAGAAGTCGGCGGCGTAGATCGACGGCTCGATCTCGATTGCGCGCATCGCGAACACTGTAGGGGCGAGATATAGCTCGCCCCTACGACAACCGCACCCCTACGCCGGGTCGCGCCAGCCGCCGTACGCAGCCGCAAGCGCATGCGACGAGGTCGGCCCCCACGTCCGCGGCTCGTAGCGCTCCACCGGCGGCGGGTCGTCGAGCAGCGGCTGGACGATGCGCCACGTCTCCTCGATGACGCGCCAGCGTGGGAAGAGCGTGTGGTCGCCGCGGAGGGCGTCGGAGAGAAGCCGCTCGTAGGGCTGCGGCGGCTCACCGAGCTCCTCGGCGAAGTCGAGGTCGAGCGACACTGGCTGCGAGACCGCCTTCCCGGGCGTCTTTGCGCGCAGGTAGATCGAGACGCCCGCATGCCGCCCGATGCGGAGGACGACGTCGTCGAATCCCGGAGAGTAGAGCCGGTGTCCGCCCCACTGCAGCTGCGGAACCCGCTGCAGCCGGATCACGACCTCGGTCGCCGTCGCCGGCAGCGCCTTGCCGGCTCGCACCAGGATCGGAACCCCCGCCCAGCGCCAGTTCTCGATCTCGAGCCTGAGGGCGACGAACGTCTCGGTGTCCGAGCTCGGGCTCACGCCTGCGATGTCCCGGTATCCCGCGTACTGGCCGCGCACGGCCTCACGCGGATCGACGGCAGGCATCGCCCGGAAGACGTCCTCGCGGCGCCGGGGAATCGCGTCGTGGTCGCCCGAGGGCGGCTCCATCGCGACCAGCGCAAGCACCTGCAGCAGGTGATTCTGCACCACGTCGCGGATCGCCCCGACCGGGTCGTAGAAGCTCCCGCGATCCTCGACGCCGAAGTCCTCGGCCATCGTGATCTGGATCGACGCGACGTGCTCGCGGTTCCAGATCGGCTCGAACAGGGCGTTCGCGAAGCGCAGGTACATGATGTCCTGCACCGGCTCCTTGCCGAGGAAGTGGTCGATCCGGAAGAGCCGTTCCTCCGGGAAGATCGACGTCAAACGGTCGTTCAGCGCGCGCGCCGAGGCGAGATCGGTGCCGAACGGCTTCTCGACCACCAGCCGGCTCGCGTTTCCGACGAGACCGGCCGCGGCGAGCTCCTCGGCGATTTCGTCGAACATCGCGGGGGGCGTCGCGAGATAGAAGACGGGGAGCTCGCAGCCGGCGAGCGCGTCGCGCAGCCGCTCGTAGATCGACCCCTCCTCCGCGTCGCCGCCGATGTATTCGAGCCGGCCGAGCAGCTGGGAGAGCGCCGTCTCGTCCACCCGGTCCTCCGCAGCCGCGACCGCATCAGTCACGTGCTGCTCGAAGTCCTTGCGCGACACCGGGCGCCGGCCGACCCCGATGACCGGACACGACGTGAGCCCCTGCTGCGTGAGGCTGTAGAGCGCCGGCAGCGTGCTCCGCCGCGCGAGGTCTCCGGTGATCCCGAAGACGACGAGCGCGTCTGCGTGCTGCCCGTCGCTCACGGCGCGAGCAGGGTGTGGGCGACCGAGCGGAACATGTCGACACCGAGGACCAGATCGTCGACCGGGATCCGCTCGTCGGCGGAGTGGACGAGCTTCGTCGCGAGCTCGGTGTCCAGCGAGCGGATCGGGAAGAAGCCGTATGCAGTCGTCCCGTAGGTCTCACGGAGGTAGTGGCTGTCGGTGAAACCCGGACACGCCATGGGCGCGAGCCGGGCGTCGGGCTCGATCCCTGCGGTGAACTCCTCGAGCGCGCTCCAGAGGGGCGTGCCGAGCGGAGACCGCGTCCCGCCCGTCGCCTCCTGGAACTCGAGGTCGTAGCGACCGTTCCCGAGCGCGGCGCGGATGAGAGGCTCGACGTCCGCTGGAGTGGTCTCCGGGAGCAACCGGCAGTCGACCGTGATCTCGCAGAGAGCCGGGATCACGTTCCGCTGGTGCGACGCCTCGATCATCGTCGGCGACAGCGTGAGAGCGAGCAGCGGCTCGACGAGCGCGGGCAGCAGAGGATGCACTGCAGCTGCCCGGTCGAGCGCCTGCTCCAGCGGAGGCGCCTCGCCGAGCACCGCCTCGAGGAGCCCCTTCGCCTCCGGGATCAGCTCCCGCGGCGGTTCGTACGAGCCGAGCACTTCGAGGTAGCGCGCCGCCTTCACGAGCGCGTTGTCGGCGATACCCGGCATCGACGCATGACCGCTACGGCCATGGACGCGCACGGTGAACGGCGCGGACATCTTCTCCGCGGTCGCGCACAGGTAGAACGGCCGGCCGTCGAGCACGAGACGCTCGCCGCCGCCCTCGTTCAGCGCGTAGTCGCAGCGCGCGGCGTCGGGATGCTCGCGGCAGAGCCAGACGAGACCGTACCCGTCGTCACCGCCGACCTCCTCGTCGGCGACCACGATGAGCACGAGGTCGCCCGAGGGACGGAAGCCCTCGCGAGCGAGCGACGCGAACGCGACGGTGCTCGCGGCGACCTGGTCCTTCATGTCGAGCGCACCGCGGCCCCACACCTCGCCGTCGACGAGATCGCCCGACCACGGGTCGCGCTCCCACTCGGCCGGATCGGCGAGCACGGTGTCCGTGTGCGAGAGGAACCCGAGCGACGGCCCGTCGCCACCTCTGATCCGCGCCACGAGGTTCGCGCGCTGCGTCTCGCGCGCGTACAGCTCACACTCGACGCCGTTGCGCGCGAGGTACTCCCGGAGCAGCTCCGCGGCGCGCGTCTCGTTTCCAGGCGGGTTGACGGTGTCGAGCCGGAGAAGCGTCTGCAGGAGCGCGGTGACCTCGTCCCGGAGCGACATGCGGCCGCGAGCATACTTCGCCCGTGGCCGACCTCTTCTCGGAAGCTGCGCGCGAGCGTCAGGCAGAGAGCGCGCCGCTCGCCGTGCGGCTGAGACCGACGACGCTCGACGAGCTCGTCGGTCAGAGTCACGTCCTCGGCCCGGGGTCGGCGCTGCGCCGCGCGATCGAGGAGGACAGACCACCGTCGACGATCCTCTTCGGCCCACCCGGCACGGGAAAGACGACGATCGCACGCATCGTCGCCGAGCGCACGGGCGCCGAGTTCGAGGAGATCTCGGCGGTGTCCGCCCGCGTGGACGACGTGCGAGCCGTCATCGCCCGCGCCCGCGACCGCCTCGGCGGCAACGGCGTCCGCACGATCCTCTTCATCGACGAGATCCACCGCTTCAACAAGGCGCAGCAGGACTCGGTGCTGCACGCGGTCGAGGACGGGCTCGTGACACTCATCGGAGCGACGACCGAGAACCCGTACTTCGAGGTCAACGCTGCGCTTCTCTCGCGCTGCACCGTCATCGAGCTGCAGGCGCTCTCGGAGGACGAGCTCGTCGTGATCCTCGAGCGCGGGCTCGGAGAGCTCGGAGGACAGGCCGCCGCGGACGTTCTCGCGCTCCTCGCGCAGCGCGCCGGAGGCGACGCCCGCGCAGCGCTCCAGATCCTCGAGCTCGCGTATGCGACCGCGGAGGCCGAGGGCGTCCCGCTCTCGGAGGACCACGTGCTCGACGCGTCGCGCAAGCGGCCGCTCCTGTACGACCGCAAGGGAGACCAGCACTACGACTTCGCGTCGGCGTTCATCAAGTCGATGCGTGGGGGAGATCCCGACGCGGCCGTCTACTACCTCGCCGCGATGCTCGAGGCAGGAGAGGATCCGCGGTTCATCGCGCGCCGCATGGTCATCCTCGCCTCGGAGGACGTCGGCATCGCCGACCCGAACGCCCTCGTGGTCGCAGTCGCGGCAGCCCAGGCACTCGATCACGTCGGTCTGCCCGAGGCGCAGCTCAACCTCGCTCAGGCGGCCATCTACCTCGCTCGCGCACCCAAGTCGAACGCGGCGGCCGTCGCGATCTGGGAGGCCCGGCGGGACGTGCGCGAGCACGGGAACGCACGACCTCCGGCGATGCTCCGCTCGACCGGTCACAAGGCCGGCGCGAAGGCACGCGGCCACGGCGAGGGCTACGTCTACCCGCACGACGATCCGGCCGGGTTCGACGTCTCGTACCTCCCCGAAGAGCTGCGCGGACGGCGGTACTATCGGCCGTCCGGTCAGGGAGAGGAGCGCTCGAATGGTGGTGAGGACGGGTGATGCGGCACCGGAGTTCGACCTCGAGGTCAGCCACCGCGAGCGCGTGACGCTGTCGGAGCTCCGCACCCGCGCGAACGTCCTCCTCGTCTTCCACCCCTTCGCGTTCACTCCGGTCTGCGAGGACGAGGCGCGCGACCTCCAGGAGAACCTCCAGTCGTTCCGGGATGCGGGAACGGAGATCGTCTTCGTCTCCTGCGACCCGTCCGCCGCGCGGCAGGCCTGGAAGAAGCAGCTCGGCGCCGAGTACACGTTCGCGTCCGACTTCTGGCCGCACGGCGCGGCCGCGAAGGCCTACGGCGTGTTCAACGAGGCGAACGGCTCGCCCCATCGCGGAACGTTCCTCATCGACCGCGACGGGCTGGTGATCTGGTCGCTCGTGAAGGTCCGCGACGAGCGACGCACCGAGATGGTCGAGGAGTCGCTCGAGGTTCTCGCCGCCGAGTGAAGCTCGCGCTCCACGAGTGGGGCGACCCCGACGCGCCGCGCGTCGTATGCCTCCACGGCGTCCGCAACCACGGTCGGCACTTCGAGCCGCTCGCAGCGCGTCTGACCGACTACCGCGTCCTCGCGCCCGACCTTCTCGGACACGGCGACTCGCCCTGGGAGCCGCCCTGGGACATCGGTGCTCACTGCGACGCGATCCTCGAGACGGTCGGTCACGGCTCGGCCTGCCTGATCGGCCACTCCTTCGGCGGCCGTCTCGCGTTCGAGCTCGCCGCGCGAGCGCCTGAGCGTGTACCGATGCTCGTCCTCCTCGACCCGGCGATCCTCCTCCCTGGACACGTTGCGCTAGCCGCCGCGGAGAACGCTCGCGTCGACAAGTCGTACGTGTCCTTCGAGGAGCTCGTGGATCGCCGCTACGAGGAGAGCCAGCTCCACTTCGCACCGCGCGAGCTCGTCGTCGAGGATCTCGCGCAGCACGTCGAGACGGACCTCGACGGTCGCATCCGGTACCGCTACTGCCAGTCGGCCGTCGTCGCCGCGTACGGCGAGATGGCCTCCGAGCCGCCACGCTTCGAGGACGTCCGGGTTCCGACGCTCCTGATCCTCGGCGAGCGCTCGTACCTGCCGTACGACCACCTCCTTGACGCCCACCGCGCCGCACTCGGCGACCTCCTCGAGGTCGTCGTCGTGCCCGGCGGCCACTCGGTCACGTGGGATGCGTTCGAGGAGACGAGCGCCGCGATCGTCGACTTCCTGAGCTGAGCTGACAGCCGCCGCGCGCAGCTACGCACAGAGTTCGCCGGCGACGCGCGCGTAGATCTCGCAACACTGCTCGAGCGACTCCACGTCGACCCACTCGACCTCGGTGTGGAGACCCTCTCCCATCGGACCGAAGAGGACGGTCGGGATACCTGCCTCCGCGAGCAGCGCCGAGTCGGCCCAGAACGGCACGCCCACGGTCTCGGGAGCATCACCAAGCACCGCACCAGCGTGTCGGCGTACCAGCTCGACGATCTCGGCGTCCTCGGCGATCTCGAACGGATCGCGCGAGATCGGAGCGCGGACGTCGGCGGAGAAGTTCGGATCGCCCTCTCCGGCGCGCGCGACGATCTCTCGCAGCTCGCGCTCGGCGAGCTCCCGCGACTCGCCGGGAGCCGTCCGCCGCTCCGCCTGCAGCAGGCAACGAGCCGGGTAGCTGGAGAACTCCTGCCCGCCCTCGATGAGCGAGGCGTGGACGCTGCCCGTGCCGAGGTGTGGATGGCCTGGGCCGCCTCTGAGCCTGCGGTCGAGCTCCTCGATCCCCACGAGAACGCGACCTGCCTTCGCGATCGCGTCGATGCCGAGATCGGGGCGCGAGCCGTGCGCGGCGCGCCCGTGGACCTCGACCTCGAGATGGACGAAGCCCCGGTGTGCGATAGCGAGCCGCAGCTCCGTCGGCTCGGTCACGATCGCCGCATCGGCGCGAGTGCTCGCCGCCGCCGCTTCCGACCCGATGCTCGCGAACTCCTCGTCGGCAACCGCCGTCAGGATCACGTCGCCCCGCAAGCCGCGGCGTGCGGCGTCGGCGGTCGCGAGCATGCACGCGGCGAGGCTGCCCTTCATGTCCTGCGCACCGCGGCCGTACAGCCGACCGCCGTCGAGTCGCGGCTCGAACGGGTCGGACATCCCAGCGACGCCGACCGTGTCCATATGCGCGTTCAGCATCAGCGACCGACCGCCGCCCGAGCCACGCGCGACCGCAACGACGTTCGCACGCCCGGGCCGGAGCTCCGTCAGCGTCGTCTCGAGCCCCGCCCGCTCACACCACTCCGCGACGACGCGCGCGACTGCGAGCTCACCCGAGCCGCCTGCCACGACGTCCGGGTTGATCGACTCGATCGCGACGAGCCGGGAGGCCAGCTCGACGAGGTCGCTCACCTAGACGACGTACTCGTCCGCGATCGCGAGCGTCTCGTCGAGGACGGCCAGACCTTCGTCGACCTCCTCGCGCGTGATCGTCAACGGCGGCACGACCATGACCACGTTCCAGTGCGTCATGAGATAGAGGCCGCGCTCGAGCGCCGCCTTGGCGAGGCGCGCCACCGGCGCCGCCGCCTCTCCCGTCGCGTTGAAGGGCACCAGCATCTCGCGCGTCTCGCGACTCTTGACGAGCTCCACCCCCCAGAAGCACCCGAGCCCGCGCACCTCGCCGATCGAAGGATGGCGCACCGCGAGCGCTCGCAGTCCGTCTCCCAGGTACGCACCGACCTCGGCCGCGTTCTCGACGACGCCCTCCTCCCGAAACGCCTCGATCGAGGCGACCGCAGATGCGCACGCGAGCGGATGCCCCGCGTACGTCAGTCCCCCGGGGAAGAACCGCGAGCGCACCCAGTCCCGCAGGTGCTCGCGGATGATCATCGCGCCGAGCGGGACGTAGCCCGAGTTGATGCCCTTCGCGACGGTGATGATGTCCGGGACGACGTCCCAGTTCTCGCAGGCGAACCACCGGCCGGTGCGACCGAACCCGGCCATCACTTCGTCGAGGATCAGCAGGATCCCGTGCCGGTCGCAGACCTCACGAATCGCCTGGAGGTAGCCCGGCGGCGGCGGGATGATCCCGTTCGTCCCGGTGACCGTCTCGAGAATGACCGCGGCGACCGTGTGCGCGCCCTCGTACTCGAGGATCTCCTCGAGATGCGGCGCACCCGTACAGACGGGGCACGGATCGGGATGGCCCGCCGGGCAGCGATACGTGTACGGATCGAGCATCCGCACCACACCGCCCATACCCGGCTCGTTCGGCCACCGGCGTGGGTCGCCCGTGAGCATGATCGAGCCGTGCGTCGCGCCGTGGTAGGAACGGTAGCGCGCGATGATCTTGTGCCGGCCGGTCGCGAGCCGCGCGAGCTTGATCGCGTTCTCGTTGGCCTCGGCGCCGGAATTCGTGAAGAACGACATGCAGAGATCGCCCGGCGTGACCTCGGCGAGCAGCCTCCCGAGACGGGAGCGCGACTCGTTCGCCATCGGCGGCCCGATCGTGCAGAGCTTGTCCGCCTGCTCCTTGATGGCCGCGATGATCTTCGGGTGCCCGTGTCCGATGTTGACGTTCACGAGCTGTGAGGCGAAATCGAGGTAGCGCTTGCCCTCGTAGTCCCAGAAGTACCGGCCCTCGGCGCCAGCGACCGGGATCGGGTTGATCGCGTCCTGCGTCGACCACGAGTAGAGGACGTACTCCTTCGCGTCCTCGACGATCTGCGCTCCGAGGTTCGGATTCACCTCCGTCGCCGTCACAGCGGACGATCCTAGCGCCGCGACGGTTGCGAAGACCGCGGGACCTGCGCAGGATCCGTCTGTGGCGGAGGGGAGCCAGCTCGATTTCCTCCTCGAGCGCGACGAGCCGCGTGCGCAGCTCGACGCCGCGCTCGAACGGGCACGTCTCGGCGCGGGACGGACGGTCCTCGTGGCCGGGGAGGCGGGTGTCGGCAAGACGTCGCTCGTGCGCGCGTTCGTCGCCCACCACGAACGCGATCTTCGAGTAGTCGCGGGCGCGTGCGAAGCGCTCTTCACGCCACGGCCACTCGGGCCCGTCCACGACATCGCGCAGAGCCTCGGCGGGCTCCCCGCCGAGCCTCCGACGACGGACTCCGAGCGTGTGCGGTACTTCAGCGCGCTTCTCGAGGAGCTCCGATCCGAACCGACGATCGCGGTGTTCGAGGACGTCCATTGGGCCGACGAGGCGACGCTCGACGCTCTCAAGTTCCTCGGTCGCCGCGTGGACACGACGCCTTCGCTCGTCGTCCTGACATTTCGCGACGACGAGATCGGGGCGGTCCACCCGCTGCGCCAGCTCCTCGGCGACCTCCCACCGGCCGTCACGACTCGCATCTCCGTGGCCCCTCTCTCGGCCGAAGGCGTCGAGGAGCTCGCGTGGCGCGCCGGGAAGTCGTCGACGGGGCTCTACGCGGCGACAGGCGGGAATCCCTTCTACGTCACCGAAGTGCTCGCCGGCGAGAGCGGGGACGTGCCCACGACCGTGAGCGACGCCGTGCTCGCGCGGGCGAGCCGGTTGAGCCCGGGTGGGCGACGGCTCCTGGATGCCGCCTCCATCGTGCCCGGCTCGGTCGAGATCGGGCTCCTCGAGAAGCTCGCCGGCGACGACTTGGCCCATCTCGCGGAGTGCCTCGCCTCCGGCGTGCTGACCGCGACCAGCCTGGGCGTCGGCTTCCGGCACGAGCTCGGCCGCCTCGCCATCGAGCACGCGCTGACCCCGGACCGCCGGATCGCGTTGAACGAAACGGCGTTCGCCGTGCTCGCCGAGCAGCCTGCCGAGACGCGGAACCTCGCTGCACTCGCGCACCACGCCGACATGGCGGGCGACGCCGAAGCCGTCCTCCGGTTCGCGCCCGCGGCGGCGGCAGGCGCGTCCGCGGTCGGCGCTCACCGCGAGGCAGCCGAGCTATGGGCGCGGGCGCTGAGCTACCACGTCACCGAGGACGAGCGGCGACTCACCCTCCTCGAGGGGTACGCACGGGAGGCCGGGCTGACCGGCCGCTACGTCGAGTCGCTCGAAGCGCGAAAGGAGGCGATCGCGATCGCGCGCAAGCTCGGCGACCGGCTACGGCTTGGCGAGAACCTGGCCGGGGTGCCGTCGGCGACCATCGCGCTCGGCCTGAACGACCTCGCCGAAGAAGCGAGCCTCGAGTCGATCGAGATTCTCGAGGAACTTCCTGCGGGGAGAGAGCTCGCCCATGCCTACACCATCCAGGGATACCTCCGGATGCTGAGCCGCGACAACGAGGAGGGAGAGCGCTGGGGGAGGCTCGGCCTGGACCTCGCAGTGCAGGTCGGCGACGCGAATCTCGAGGCATCCGCGCTGAACACGATCGGCACGTCGCAGCTCATGGCCGGCAGGACCGGTGAAGGGCGTGCCTACCTCGAGCGAAGCCTGGCTGTCGCGCTCGAGCACGGTCTGCACCCCCGCGTCGGCCATGCCTACAGCATGCTCGCCTCCGGTCTCGGCGAGATGTACGAGCTCGAAGAGTCGGAGCAGGCTGCCCACCGGTACCTCGTCCACGCAGCAGAGCACGACCTCGATGACTCGTACATCCGCTCCTGGCTCGCGGCGACGCTGGTGTACCGCGGCCGCTGGGACGAGGGCGCGGCGCTCGCCCTGAAGCTCCTCGCGGACGACGTCAGCGCCATCAGCCGGGTCACCGCGCTGATCGCACTGGGGCGCGTGCGCGCCCGTCGGGGTGATCCGGGTGTGTCAGAGGCGCTCGACGAGGCCCTGGAAGCAGCGTCGGGCAGCGGACACCTCCAGCGCCTCGGCCATGTCCATGCGGCACGCGCCGAAGCCGCCTGGCTTGCCGGCGATCGCGACCGTGCTCTCCACGAGGCGCAGGCCGTGTACGACCTCGCTCTCGCGAAGCGACATCTCTGGTTCGCAGGGGAGCTCGCGTACTGGCAGTGGCGTTGCGGCGCGCTCGACGAGGCACCCGACTGGATCGCCGAGCCCTACCGCCTGGAGCTCGACGGCAGGCACAGCGCCGCGGCGGCCGCGTGGGAAGCGCGGTCGTGCCCGTACGAGGCTGCTCGTGCGCGCAGCGGGAGCGACGACGCCGAGGAGCTTCTTCGGGCCGTCGAGGTGGCCGACACGCTCGGAGCGGGGCCACTGGCCAGACACGTGCGGGCGCGCCTGCGCAAACGAGGCGTCTCGATTCCCCGCGGCCCTCGCTCGGCCACGCGCGAGAACGCGGCCCAGCTCACGGCGCGTGAGCGCGAGGTCCTCGCGCTCGTGGCGGAGGGCCTCCGGAACGCTGAGATCGCCGAGCGTCTCGTCGTCTCGCGCAGAACCGTCGACCACCACGTCTCGGCCGTTCTCCGCAAGCTGGACGTACACACACGGACTGAGGCTGCCGTGGCTGCGGCCCGACGCGGTCTCGTATGACACCCACGAGACTGTCGACCCCTTCGCGGTTGCGGAGAACGAAGCCTCCGAGCAGCCAACGTTCGGTGGCGTAACTTAGGCAATTCCTCCGATGAAGTCGTGCCCGCGCAGCCCTACCGTCAACCCGTCCTTCGACGCGAGAGGCCAATGTCAGAGCTACCCGACGGCACGGTCACGTTCCTGTTCACGGATATCGCCGGCTCGACTGCGCTTCTCAAGCGACACGCGCACGTCTACCCGGTGCTGCTCGAGACCCATCGACGGCTGTTGCGCGATGCGTTCGAGAGCTACGGCGGCCGCGAGGTCGACACACAGGGAGATTCCTTCTTCGTGGCGTTCGGGCGCGCGCGAGATGCCGTCGCCGCCGTCGCCGACGCGCAACGCGCGCTCGACACGCACCCGTGGCCGAACGGAGCCGCCGTCCGCGTTCGCATGGGATTGCACACGAGCGAGCCCCAGGTCGGAGACGAGCGGTACTTCGGACTTGGCGTTCACCGTGCGGCCCGGATCTGTGCACTGGCTCACGGCGGCCAGGTCCTGCTCTCCAACACGACGCGCGAGCTGGTCGCGGACGACCTACCTTCCGGCGTTGCGGTTCGCGATCTCGGCGATCACGCGCTCAAGGACATCGACCGTCCGGAGCGGCTGTTCCAGCTCGAGATCCAGGACCTCCAAAACGAGTTTGCGCCTCTCGTGACGAGCGCGTCATCCTTCGAGGAGAGGAGGTCAATGGCGCCACAGACCACAGGCACATCCGTCGCGTCGCCCCGATCGTCAGACGCGCTGCTCGAGCGGTCGCCCGCTCTAGCCCATCTCCGTGCGGCACTCGACGATGCGAGCGACGGCAGCGGGCGCCTGGTCTTCGTCAGCGGCGAGGCGGGTGTCGGCAAGACCTCGGTCGTCGCGGCGCTGCGCGACGAGACAGAGGCACGAGTGCGCGTGCTCGAGGGAGCTTGCGATCCCCTCTTCACGCCGCGCCCGCTCGGGCCTTTTGCGGACGTCGCCGAACAGACCGGAGGGCCACTCGCCGAACTCGTCCGTGCCGGCGCGCCGCCTCACCAAGTTCTGACCGCGCTCGTCGACGAGCTCCAGGTGCGTCGACACGTGCTCGTGCTCGAGGACGTGCACTGGGCCGACGAGGCGACACTCGACGTCCTTCGCCTGCTCGGACGGCGGATCGGCGCTCTGCAGACCCTCCTTATCGCGACGTATCGTGATGAGCAGATCGAGGCGACGCATCCGCTCCGGCTCGTCCTCGGCGATCTCGTCCGCCTCCCGTCGACGAGTCGAATCCGGCTCGAGCCGCTGTCTGTCGAAGCCGTTCTTCAGCTCGCGGCCTCGTCCGCAGTCGATGCCAGGGCGCTGCACGAGAGCACCGGCGGAAACCCGTTCTTCGTCACCGAGGTGCTGGCTGCCCCGCACGATGTCATCCCCGAGACTGTTCGAGACGCGGTGCTCGCGCGCAGCGCCGGCCTCGGGGACACCGCGCGTCGGCTCCTCGAAGCCGTTGCCGTCCTCCGACCTGTTGCCGATACCTGGCTTCTCGATGAGCTTGACGAGGGCGGCGCCGGGCTCGAGGAGTGCCTCGACTCCGGCATGCTCCGCCAGGTCGGCTCCGGCTTTGCGTTTCGACACGAGCTCGCCCGCCGCGCAGTGGAGACCTCGATGCGGCCCGATCGACTTCTCAGACTCCATCGCCGAGCGCTTCGCGCGCTCGAGCATCCGCCGAACGGAACCCTCGACGTCGAGCGGCTCGCCCACCACGCCGACGCTGCAGGGGACGGACAGGCGGTGCTCGAGTACGCACCCGCCGCTGCAGACCGAGCAGCGTCGGTCGGGGCTCACCGCGAGGCCGCAGCGCAGTACGAGCGTGCTCTACGGTTCGCCGACGGCGTGCCGCTCGACGAGCGCGCGCGGCTGCTCAAGCTCTGGTCTCATGAGTGCTACCTGACGGATCAGCCGGAGGCGATCACGGCGCTCGAGGAGGCGATCGAGTGCTACCGCAGACTCGGGGACGCCAGAAGGGAAGGAGCGACGATCCGTTCGCTCTCGAACATCCTCTGGTGCCCGGGACGGGTCCCCGAGGCATACGCGAGGGCGCAGGAGGCACTGGACGTCCTCGAGGCGCTCCCCCCATCGCGCGAGCTCGCCTGGGCGTATGCGACGACGGCGTCACATCGCAAGGACGCCGACGAGACCTTCGCCGCGGTCGAGTGGGGAAATCGTGCGCTCGAATTGGCCGAGGAGGTGGAGGAACAGGAGGCTTCCGTACACGCCCTCAACACGATCGGGACGGCAGAGGCCTACGCGGGGATTCCCGGCGGCAGCGAGAAGCTCGAGCGCAGTCTCGACCTCGCGCTCGAGAGGAACCTCGCCGATCAGGCGTCCCGAGGCTACATCCACCTGGCCCTCGTTGCCGTTCGACGGCGCCAGTACGAGCTGACGGACCGTCACCTGGACGCTGGGCTCGAGTACGCGGACGAGCATGGCTTCGACCTGTGGCGCCTGTACCTCGTCGCCGCGCGGGCGAAGATCGAGCTCGATCGCGGCCTCTGGGACGAGGCGAGCGAGTCCGCCGCGCTGGTTCTCTACGAGCGCTGCATCTCCGTCTACCCTCGGATCATCGCGCTCGTCGTGATTGCCCTCGTACGGGCACGACGCGGCGACCCTGGTGCATGGGATCTCCTCGCCGAAGCACACGAGCTCGCCGAGCCGACAGGCGAGCTCCTACGCATGGCGCCGGTCGCAGCTGCACGCGCCGAAGTCGCCTGGCTCGAAGGCAAGCCGACCGTCGTCGACGAGGCGACCGCTGGATGCCTCGAGCTCGCGCTCGAGCGCGGCGTCACCTGGGTCAGCGACGAGCTCGCGTACTGGCGCTGGAAGGCCGGCCTCGACCACGCCGCTCCGACGCATACGGAGACGCCGTTCGCCCTCCAGACCGCAAGTGACTGGCGCGCGGCCGTCGAGGCGTGGTCCGACCGAGGGTGCCCCTACGAGGCGATCCTCGCACGTGCGGAGTCCGACGACGACGCCGAACTCCGCCAGGCGTTGGCGGCCGCGCAGGAGCTCGGCGCGCGGCCCCTCTCGACGATCGTCTCGCGGCGACTCCGCGAGCGTGGCGCTCGGGACATCCGACGCGGTCCGCGTGCCGCGACGCGCGTCAACCCGGCCCAGCTGACCGCGCGGGAGGTCGACGTCCTGCAGCTCGTCGCGGAGGGACTGCGCAACGCCGAGATCGCGTGTCGGCTGCACCTGTCCACACGGACGGTCGACCACCACGTCTCGGCTGTCCTGCGCAAGCTGGACGTGCGCAGTCGCGCCGAAGCGGCGGCGGCTGCGCGCCGGTTGAACTTGCTCGAAGACACGTAGTAGCGCCATCGCGCTGCCGGGAGATGGAGTTCAGCGCGATCGTGCGCCCGAACGCGATCAAGGCGGCGACGGGCGCGGGTTCCGGCGCGGTGTGCGCGAAAGATAGGTAGCTCCCGGGCCCAACATGGGCGGTCGCTCCGATGCCGTGACTCCGCAGTCCTCGTACCGTCGAAGGGTCACTTCGACGAAAGGAGGCAGATGGAGACCTACGTAATCCTGCGCCGATCCGGCTGGAAAGACGGCGCAGAGCTGGCCGAGGCAGCGGCGCGATCGACGGCCGCAGGAGAGCGGGTGCCAGACGACATCGCCTGGATCCGCAGCTACGTCCTCGAAGAGCGCGACGGCCGGGTCGGCACCGTCTGCGTCTACCAGGCCTCGAGTCCGGAGGCGATTCGCCGGCACGCCGGCGAGGCCGTCCTGCCCGTCGACGAGATCATCAAGGTCGTGGACACAGTGCTGGTCCGGCCCGATCCGGTTCCGGCGACCGTCTAGAAAAGGGGGAGACATGTTCCTTCGTATGTCACTGTTCGTCCTGCCGCTGGTACTCGCAGTCGCGGCGGCAGGTACAGCACTGGGTGGAGGCAACGGGTCGACGATGGCCCACGCGCAAGCCACTGGCTGGGACTGCCGATCGCAGATCGGCGCAATCGGCGGCTACTACCACTGCGCTCCTCCCGGAAAGCCGTCGGTGTGGAACCTCATTGCAGGTGACACCGACGCGGCGAGCGTCGAGCTGCGCGTCTTCAACCTCGACGGCAGCTTCGCGGGCATCGAATCGCTGATCCGCGCCGACCTCTACGGTGGACAGCCGTGCCCGCAGGACAACCTCGACGAGTGGGCTCTGCTCGAGCTTCCCGGCGCCGACTATCGAGCCTGCCATCGCTTCGATACGTAGCGAGGGCCACGTCGTTCACGGAGAGCTCACGGCAGCCTTCGACCAGAGCTCTGCCCGGAGGGCGCCGGACAAGGGGGAAGGTGTCCGGCGCCGCTCCGTGCAGCCTGTCGCCTAGCGAGCGGCGGTTGGCAGGAGCTCCTGCCCGAAGGCGGCCCGCTCGACGAACTCGCCGATCCCCGGCTCCGCAACGAGCTCGCCGCCTTCGACGAGCACGTTCCCGCGGAGCAAGACGACCTCCGGCGACCCGGTGACCTCCGTACCCTCGAAGAGGTTGTAGTCGGTCTTCGAGTGCTGGGTCGCCGCGGTGATGAGATGCCGCTTGTCGGGATCGAAGATCACGATGTCCGCGTCGGAGCCCGGTGCGATCGTGCCCTTGCGCGGGTAGAGGCCGAACAGCTTCGCCGGATTCGTCGCGAGCAGCTCGACCATGCGGTTGAGCGAGATGCGCCCGGTGCGGACGCCGAACTCGTGGATCATGTGCAGACGGTTCTCGAGCCCCGGCCCGCCGTTCGGGATCTTCGAGAAGTCGTCCTTGCCGAGCGTCTTCTGCCCGTCCCAGAGGAAAGCGCAGTGGTCGGTGGAGATGGCCGAGAGGATGTCCGACCGCACTGCATGCCAGAGCACCTCCTGGTTCTCGATCGGGCGCGGCGGCGGAGTGTAGACGTACTTCGCGCCTTCGAAATCCGGGCGCTCGAGGTACGTGTAGTCGATGAAGAAGTACTGCGTGCACGTCTCGCCCCAGACGTCCCACCCTTGCTCTCGGGCACGCGCGATCGGCTCGACGGCCTCCTTGCAGGACACGTGCACGACGTACAGCGGCGCCCCCGCGACCCGCGCGAGCTGGATGGCGCGGTTCGTCGCCTCCCCCTCGGTCTCGGGCGGACGCGTGAGGGCGTGGTAGTGCGGCGCCGTGTTCCCGGCTGCCAGGGCCTGCTTCACGAGCACGTCGATCGCGTCGCCGTTCTCGGCGTGCACCATCACGAGCGCTCCAGTCTCTGCGGCGACCTCCATCGTCCGGAAGAGCGTCTCGTCGTCGACCATGAGCGCGCCCTTGTACGCCATGAAGAGCTTGTACGACGTGATGCCCTGTTCCGGAAGCTGGGCGAGCTCCTCGAGCGATCCGCCTTCGCGAAGGTCGGTCACCGCGATGTGGAAGCCCATGTCGATGATCTGCTTGCCCTCGCGCTTGCCGTGCCACGTCTCGAGCGCCTCCGCGAACGAGGTGCCGGGCGCCTGGATGCAGAAGTCGACGTGACAGGTCGTTCCGCCGAACGCGGCGGCGGTCTGTCCGGAGGTGACGTCGTCGATCGTGGTGGTTCCGCCGAAGGGCATGTCGAGGTGCGTGTGCGGGTCCACGCATCCCGGGAGGACGTACTTGCCCGTCGCGTCGATGACCCTGTCCGCATCGACATCGAGCGACTCCCCGAGCATCGAGATCCGCCCGTTCTCGACGTAGACGTCGCCGACGTAGTCGTCGGCGGCCGTGATGATCCGCCCGCCTGAGATCAATGTCGACACGTCAGCACCTCCATCCGTGAGGGAGAGCGCCGGAGCGGCCGCAGCCGCTCCGGCGCTCACGCCTGGTGATTACTTCCCACCCTCCTTGAGAACGACGACGGCTTTCTTGAAGGTCTTGCCCGTCACGTCGATCCCCTGCTTGCGGAGATTCGCGACTGCCTTCTTCGCGAGATCCGTGCGGTACGCCGCCTTCGAGGCCGGCTTCTTGATGACCTTGTAGGTCTTCGCGATCGTCGCGGTCGTCGCGAACGCCTTCGGATCCATGATCCCGATCCCGAGCTTGTTCGGCCAGATCAACGCGTTGACCTCGTTCATCTGCCAGCGCTGGTGGCTCTTGCCGAGCGCAGGCCCGTTCTTCAGCACGATGTTCGTGCACTCGGTGAGGTGGTTGCGACAGTAGATCCACCCCTTGAACGACGCCTCGAGGAACTTCACCGC
>DASUCN010000106.1:0-2860 GCA_036276015.1 Gaiellaceae bacterium
GTCGGGTACGCGACACCCCTGGCGGGCGCGTCCGCCGATCCGGTGCCCCACGGAGCTCCGGCGGTCGGTGCCTACGATGGCCACGTGCCCGAGTTGCCCGAGGTCGAGACCGTCCGCCGCCGACTGGCGCCCGTGCTCGAGGGCGCCACCATCGAGCGGGCCGAAATCCTCGATCCGCGCCTGACGCGCCCCGTCGAGCCGGGCATCGTCGCGGAGCAACTCGCGGGCGAGTCGGTCGTGACCCTCGAGCGTCGCGGGAAGTACCTTCTCTGGCGCCTCGCGAGCGGGCGGACGCTTGTCGTGCACCTCCGGATGACCGGCTCGTTCCGTCACGCTCCCGGCGGCAGGCTCCCCGACGACGCGTACAGGCGTGCATCCCTGACGCTCGACACGGGCGCCGAGGTCGGCTACCGCGACGTCCGCCGCTTCGGCACGTGGGAGCTCCTCGACGAGGATCACCTGACGCCTTATCTCGCCCAACGCCTCGGGCCCGAGCCGCTCTCCTCCTCCTTCAGCGCGGCCCGGCTCGGCGCCTCGATGGCCGGTCGCCGTGCCCCCGTCAAGGCGTTCCTGCTCGACCAGCGTCGACTGGCCGGCATCGGGAACATCTACGCCGACGAGGCGCTCTGGCGGGCGCGCATCCATCCCCTCCGTCCCACCGGCGAGCTGGACGCCGGCGAGGTCGCACGCCTCCACCGCTCGCTGCGCGCAGCGCTCCGCCGCGGCGTGGAGCTGCAGGGCTCGACGCTTCGGGACTACGCGACCCCCGACGGCGACGGCGGAGGCATGCAGCACGAGTTCCACGTCTACGGACGGCTCGGCGCGCCGTGCGACCGCTGCGGCCGCCCGATCGAGCGAATCGTCGTCGGCGGCCGCGGAACGTGGTTCTGCCCGCGCTGCCAGCGGCTCTGACGACTCCGGCTCGTACACTCGCACCATGGCCGGAACGTCCATCACGGAGGCGGTCGTGCTCCGCTCGTTCCCGTTCGGCGAGGCGGATCGCGTCCTGCACCTCTACACCGCGGCGAGCGGCCGCGCGGGCGCGATGGCGAAAGGCGTCCGGCGGACGAAGAGCCGCTTCGGGGGGCGCCTCGAGCCGTTCTCCCACGTCGAAGTCGGCCTCCATCGAGGCCGCGGCGAGCTGGGCACGATCACGGGAGCGTCGCTCGTCCACTCCCACGATCGCGTTCGCTCCGACGGGTACCGGCTCCAGGTGGGTCTCGTCGGGCTCGAGGCGATGCTGCGCCTCTTCACGGAGGAGGAGCGGAACGACCGCGCCTTCCTCGCGCTGACACGGTTCCTCGACGCGCTCGACGACCGCGAGCCGCAGCCGGGAAGGCGCGCGGCCGTCGATCCACTCGTCCTCTCGTTCCAGCTCAAGCTGCTCTGGCTCTCGGGCTTCCTCCCGCACGTCGGGAGCTGCGTCGAGTGCGGCTCCGGGGAGCGCCTCGTCGCCTTCGACCCGGCGGCAGGCGGTGCCGTGTGCGCGTCGTGCGATCGCGGCACGCTCGAGCTCACGCCGGAGGGCCTCCACGCGATCACGGCGCTCCTCGGGTCGCCGATCGCCGACGCCCCCGCACTCGGACTCGGCGAGCGGGCCGTCCGGGACACGCTCGCCGTCGTGACCTCCTCGTACGAGCACCACGGCGGGTTCCGGCTCAGGACGCTCTCCGCCTAGGCAAGCGCCCGGGAAGGTGCCCGGCTGAGGCCAGGCACCCACCCACACCGGCCGCTTGCAGCGCCGTGCACGGAGCCTGCCGTTGCGACGCCTTCAGGGGTGTGCCCCGCCGTAGGCGGGGATCAAGCGGTGCGAATCTGCTCCTGCAGATTCGCGCTTCGCGAGCAAGGTCAGAAGCGCTCGAGCACGTGCTCGAGCGCGCCTTCGGCGATCAGCTGCTCGGTGAGCTCGTTCCGGCCGGGGCGGACCTCGCGCCGGACGACGCCGGTCGACTCGTCGAGCCGGTACTGGCCGACCCAGTCGAGCCGCGGCGAGTAGATGTGGATCGTGACCGCGGGCTCTCCGTCCTCGTGTTGGACACGGTGGATGTAGCCCGGGCCTCCCTGTCGCGTGTCGCCGGGGCGCAGGTGGAGCGCAACATGGTCCCTGCCGTACACCATCAGGTCCTCCCGCACGCAGCCGGCCGCGACGGCGACGCCAACGCCCGAGATGTAGTGGTCGTGGAAGCCGGTGCCCTGACCGGGCATCCAGGAGAGCACCCAGGCGTCGAGGGACTCGTCCTCGTAGATCAGCTCGTAGCGGCGCCGGTCGCGGTCCGCGTGGATCAGCGGCTCCCAGATCGTCGGGCAGTCGGCGATGTCCCCAGCCAGCTGCTCGAGCTCGGCCGGCGTGAGCACGCCGCGGTGGGGAATGAGGCCTCGGAGCGTGGCGGGGGGCGATGTGGAGGTCGGCGTGGTGGTCATCCAACACTTGAGTGTACAAGCACCTTCCGGACCTTACGTCCGCGCACTCGATCGGCAGACGGGAAGCCTATGCCGCCCCCTGCGGCGGGCGCCACGGTTCTGCGAGCCGGTCGAGCAGGTACTCGCGGGCGCGCCCGATCGAGATCCGCTCCTGCGCCAGCGAGTCGCGGTCGCGGATCGTCACCGTGTCGTCCGCCAGCGTCTGCTCGTCGATCGTGAGCGCCCACGGCGTCCCGATCTCGTCCTGTCGACGATAGCGCCGTCCGATCTGCCCGCCGTCGTCGTGCTCGGCCACCATCACGCGGCGGAGCTCTCCCACTACTCGAGCGCGACGAGCGACATCGAGTACCGCTATCCCATCGGGTGGTCGGAGCTCGAGGGCATCGCGAACCGCGGCACGTTCGACCTCACCGCGCACTCCGAGGCGTCCGGCACGCAG
>DASUCN010000107.1:0-28858 GCA_036276015.1 Gaiellaceae bacterium
CGCCGGGGTCCGGGACACGCAGCATCACTGCATCACCGATCGACTTCACGCGGGTGCCACCAGCAGGCAGTTCGCCATCCACAGCGGCGCAGAAGGCGTCCACCACCGCCACCGCCTGCTCGTCTCCGTGCGCCTCGGTCAGCGCCGTGAACCCGGCGATGTCGGCGAAGAGGAATGTGGCCGGCGTGTCACTCATGGTGCTCCCACGGTAACGCCGCCGGCTCGGGCGACGTCTTGTCAACTCTCGCCAGCCTGGATTCGACATCCGGTCAGGACGGTGTTCGACCCGTGACGCTATGGTGCTGACGACTCGTCGTCTCGCCGCCAGCGGCGACGCGGCGCCCGAGGTTTGAGGGCTCTCAGGCCGGGCACGTCCGTGACAGGGACTGGGACCCGTGGGGGGCGGGCCGAAGCCACGAGAGCGAGACGGGAGATGGTGGACGAGATGGAGAGAGCGCCCAGAGATCGATTCGACGTTGCCGTGATAGGTGCGGGCCAGGCGGGCCTGGCGATCGGACACTTCCTCGCCAAGCAAGGCCGACGCTTCACGATCCTGGAGGCCTCCGACTCGGTCGGCTCCGCATGGCGCAGCCGGTGGGACTCGCTCCTGCTGTTCACGCCGCGCCGCTATGACAGCCTTCCCGGCCTCCAGTTCCCGGGCGACCCCGACGGATATCCCGGGCGCGACGAGGTGATCAGCTACCTCGAGCACTATGTTTCGACCTTCGATCTGCCAGTCGAGCTCAACAGCGCCGTGCAGTCGGTCACGACCGCGGACGAGGGCTTCACCCTGGACCTCGGATCACGAACTCTCGAGGCCGACCAGGTCGTGGTCGCGACCGGTCCCTTTCAGGTCCCGAACGTGCCTGCATTCGGAGCGGGCCTCAGCCCGGACGTCGCCCAGATGCACAGCACGGGCTACCGGCGTCCGAGCGACGTTCCGGAAGGAACCGTCGTGGTCGTCGGCGGCGGCAACACCGGATTCCAGATAGCGAAGGAGCTCTCCACGTCACACTCCGTTCACCTGGCCATCGGATCTCGGCAGACGCCGCTGCCGCAGCGGCTGCTCAGCCGGGATCTCTTCTGGTGGCTGACGAAGACCCGGCTCATCGAGAAGACGGTCGAGTCGCGTATCGGACGCCGCGCCCGAGATCGCGACACGCTGATCGGCTCGAGCATCCGCGACGTGAAGCGTCACGGCGTTGAGATCAAGCCGAGGGCCGTAGGCGCCTCAGACCGCCGAGTGACCTTCGCGGACGGCAGCGACCTCGACGTCGATGTCGTGGTGTGGGCGACGGGCTACCGCTCCGATTACAGCTGGGTCGACGTTCCGGTTTTCGATCAGGACGGCCGGGTGCTCCACCGACGCGGAGTGACCGACCACCCCGGCCTGTACTTCCTCGGTCTGACCTGGCAGCACACGCGGGGATCGGCGCTCCTCGGCTGGGTGAAGGACGACGCCGAGTTCATCGCCGAGCAGATCGCGGCCAACGCCGGCGATCGCAGGCACGCCCAGCCCCCGGAGACAGCTGAACCATCGACGAGCCTTCCCTCATGAACGACGTGTTCCCCACTGAGACGAGCGGGCTTCCACGTGCCGTCGCCCCCAGGGTCGTGGAGCTCTCGGACGGCGCCACCATGGAGCTGCACATCGGGCCGGTCGTCAAGCGAGTGGGTGACGCGGATGTTCGAATGCTCGCGTACAGCGGCTCGATCCCCGGTCCAACGCTCAAGATCCCCGAGGGCGCGACCGTAACCGTCCACGTCAGGAACGAGGGCGACCTCGAGGCGACCGTCCACTGGCACGGCTTGCGGCTCGAGAACCGCTACGACGGGACTCACGACACGCAGGCGCCGATTCCCGTCGGGGAGACCTTCACCTACGAGGTGCACGTCCCCGACCCCGGCGCCTACTGGTACCACCCGCACATCCGAGAGGACTACGGCCAGGAGATGGGGCTGTACGGGAACATCCACGTCGTCCCGGCCGACCCGGAGTACTGGCCACCCGTGCACCGCGAGCTCTTCCTGACGCTCGACGACGTTCTCATCGAAGACGGAAGGGTCGCCGGCTTCAGTCAGTCGGAGACGACACATGTGGCGATGGGCCGGTTCGGCAACGTCATGCTCGTCTCGGGCGAGTCAGACCTCGCACTGACCGCCAAGCGGGGCGAGGTCGTGCGCCTCTACTTCACCAACACTGCCAACACGCGTGTGTTCAACGTGACGCTGCCCGGAGCCCGCATGAAGCTCGTCGGTGGAGACAGCGGGCACTACGAACACGAGAGCTTCATCGAGGAGGTGCTCATATCGCCGTCCGAGCGGTACGTGGTCGACGTCCTCTTCGAGCATCCGGGCGAGTACGTGCTCGAGCACCGAACACCAGACCGCGCGTATCCGCTGGCGTCGATCACGGTGAGCGACGAGCCCGCAGAGCCGGAGCTTGGCGAGAAGTTTGCGGCTTTACGGACGAACGCCGACCTCGCTGCCGAACGCGCGCGAACCGCCCATCTGCTCGCTGCGGCTCCCGACAAGACACTCGCGTTCGTCGCCGAGATGGACTTCGACGTCCCTGAAGGCGCCGTCTACACGTGTCCCATGCACCCGGAGGTCGTCAGCGCCGAGCCTGGTCGCTGTCCCCAGTGCGGAATGAAGCTCCTGCCGGTCGAGGCGCCGCCGAGCTACGCGTGCCCGATGCATCCACACGTCACCAGCACCTCACCCGACCGTTGCCCCGAGTGCGGCATGAAGCTCGTGCCGGCGCACCTCGTCGACACCTCCGCGCATGCTCACCACGAGATGCCGTCCCACGAGGTGCATCACGGCCACGAATCCCACGCGGGACACGAGACCGCTGACGGCGCCGCCCACGAGCACGGGCACGGCATCGAGTGGGAGGACGACATGGTCGAGGTGAATCGACGCACGACGGCGGAGAACATGCGCTGGAAACTCGTCGACCGCGACACCGGCGCCACGAACGCCGCGATCGACTGGAAGTTCCGGGTCGGGGATCAGGTGAAGATCCGCCTGGTCAACGAGATGGACTCCGATCACCCGATGCCGCATCCGTTCCACGTTCACGGCGCCGGGCGCTTCCTCGTCCTCACACGAGACGGCGTCGAGGAGCCGAACCTCGTCTGGAAGGACACGGTGCTCGTCCGGACGGGCGAGACGGTCGACATCCTCCTCGACGTCACCAATCCCGGCAGGTGGATGGCGCACTGCCATATCGCCGAGCATCACGAGAGTGGGATGATGTTCGGGTTCGACGTCGAGCCGTGAGCGATGCCGCGATCAGCGGAACATGACGGGTCGCGAAGAGACTTGGCGCCCCGCCTTGAGCAGGGCTCGCCTGCGTGGGCAGAACCGCACCCCTTGGTCTTTTCTTGAGCGGGCAGAGATTCGATCTCACCTCGCGTCTCCGGGCTGCCGGTAACCCGACACAAGATGCCTGCTTGCCAGTGACGCGGGCGCGATGTCACGCTTGACGTGTGGCTGAACTACCTCGCGGCACGGTTTCGCTCCTCTTCACGGACATCGAGGGATCGACCCAGCTGCAGCACCGACTCCAGGAGCGCTATCGCGAGGTCGTGAACGAGCACCGGCGTTTGCTCGAGGACGCAATCGAGTCCCACGAAGGCTTGGTCGTCGACCGGCAGACAGAGTCCTTCTTCGCTGTCTTCCCGCGGATGCGCGACGCGGCGGCCGCCGCTGCTGACGCCCAACGCGCGATCGCGGCGCACGAGTGGCCGGACGACACGCAGGTCAAAGTGCGGATGGGCCTTCATGCGGGAGAGCCGGAGCTCGAAGGCGACCGGTACGTGGGCCTCGCTGTGGCCCGCGCGGCTCGAATCGGGGCGACGGCGCACGGGGGTCAGGTGTTGCTCTCGGGCGCTGCCCGAGGATTGCTGCCCGAGCGTTCCCGTGTGCGTGCTCTTGGCTCCTTTCCGCTGAAGGACTTCGAAGCGCCGGAGCCCCTGTTCCAGCTCGAGGTCGACGGGGTCCCCAACCGCTTCCCGCGACCGCGGGTGACGCCTAGGCGCTCGCGTCGCCGATCGCTGGTTATTGCGGCCGCTCTCCTCCTCGTCGCTCTCGCCGCCGGGCTCGCGGCGCTCGTGCTCGGTCGCTCCGATGGCGGCGGCCTCTCCCTCGTGCAGCCGAACAACGTCGGAGTCATCGACCCGCATTCGAACGACATCGTCGCCGAGGTGCCCGTCGGCATAGGGCCGGGTCCGATAGCGGTTGGTGTTGACGGAGTGTGGGTCGGGAATACCGGCGACAGGACGCTGGCGCGGATCGATCCGTCGACGCGCGACGTCGTGAGGACGGTTCCACTGGACGCGACGCCGACGGGTGTCGCCGTCACGCGAGGAGCTGTGTGGGTCGTGCACGGCCGGCTCGGACTCGTCACCCGCGTCGATCCGCAGTTCGATCGTGTGGCTGAGACGCTCGACCCGAACGTGGGGCGGTCGAGCGGTGGGGCGATCGACGCGGGCCCGAGCGGGGTTTGGGTGACATTCGCAGGTCAAGCGATCGCCTACGTCGGGCGCATCGACCCGACCTCGAGCCGGATCACCGCGGAGGGCTATCCGGACGGCCGCCCTTCCGCGATCGCGGTCGACGAGGATGCTGTCTGGATCGCGAACGGCGACGATTCGAGCACGGTCTCGCGTATCGATCCACGGACCGCGATCGCCGTCCAGACGATTACCGTCGGGCGTGGTCCGCGCGCGATCGCGGTCGGCGCAGGTGCGGTTTGGGTCGCAAACAGTTCCGACGACACCGTTTCGCGCATCGACCCCGAAGCGAGCTCGTCAGCGACGATCCGGGTCGGTGACGCACCAAGCGCGGTTGCGGTCGGCGAAGGAGCCGTGTGGGTCGCCAACGCTGGAGAGGGGACCGTGTCGCGGATCGAACCGAGCACGGGCGAGGTCACGCGAACGATCAGAGTGGGCGGCCGGCCGGAAGGGGTCGCGGTTGGCGGAGGTGTCGTCTGGGTCGCGGTTCAGGGACCGTAGGAGCGAGATACATCCCGCCCTATTTGAGGCAGACGGTCGCCAGGTCGAGCAGCGGCCGGTCGAACCGGTGGCAGCCGGCGCGCTTCGAGACGAGAACTCCCGTGTTCCCGAGCACGAACGGGACCGCGGGCGCGGCGTCGCGCGCGAGCTCGACGTCGAGGCGACCGTAGAGCCGGAAGCGGGCCGGTCCGACA
The DNA here is from genome assembly GCA_036276015.1 of Gaiellaceae bacterium. Classification (GTDB taxonomy): domain Bacteria; phylum Actinomycetota; class Thermoleophilia; order Gaiellales; family Gaiellaceae; genus GMQP-bins7. The sequence goes on from DASUCN010000107.1 coordinate 5,216, forward strand.
AGCCGCTCTGCGCGGTCCAGTAGGCGGTTGTAGTACGGCGAGTTGAAGTAGAAGTAGTTGCAGCCCTCGGCGGGCGGAATCCAGCGGCCGTGGAACATGCAGTTGAGGACTGTGTGGTCCGGATGCCCCACCGGAAAGCCGATCGAGTTCGCGATATCGAACGGCTCGCCAGGTGTGGACACCTTCCTCAGGAAAACCGGGTGCGGGAACGTCTTGATCTCGGCCTCGATCCCGATCTGCCGCAGGCTCTCTTGGATGAGCTTTGTCTGCGCGAGAATGAAGGGAAACAGCTCCGAAGAGTAGAAGACGGCCTTCCCGGATCGCGTGTGACCTCGGGCCAGCGCGCGCGCTCGCCTCACGTCGCCGCGCAAAGGGTAAATCCGCACGTCGCGGAACCCTGCCGCGTAGGGCGAGAGGAATTGGTCGGTGGGCGTCGCGACAGCGCCGAGCCCCGCCGCCAACGCTTGTCGATCGATCGCGAAGTTGATGGCACGCCGGAGCTTCGGGTTGTCGCGGAAGAGCGGCCTGCGCGAGTTGAGAACGAGGACTCGCGCGTTGTCCAGCGACGGGGAGACGAAGAACTGCGATCGGTTGACGCCATACCGGCGGGCGAGCTCCTCGAACCCCGGCGGAGCTGCGAAGGCGAGGTCGGCCTTTCCCTCCGCGACCCTTCGCGTCGTCGTCTCGAACGTGCTGGTGAGGTCGACGACAAAGCGGTCGACGTGCTGCGGGCGTCCCCCGCGATACAGGGGGTTGCGAGCGAGGACGACCTCGCGGCCGGGCACGAAGCCCGCGATGTAGTAGGGGCCCGATCCGGGCAGCGGCGCACCGACTCCCTCGGCGTCGAGCGGCAGGGCAGCCGGGACAGGGCAGCCAAGGTTGGGAATCGCAAGGTCCTCCAGGAGCTGCGGCCAAGGCCTCGTCAACCTGAGAACGAGCGTGCGCCGCGTGGCGACGACACCACGCAGCGTCGTTGCCTTGCCCTCGTGGAACTCCCGGCCGCCGACGAAGCGTTCGGCCCATGAAGCCGCCCCCTCTGCCCGTGTCGTCGGGCTAAGGGACCGCGTGATCGCGTGGGCGAAGTTCTGTGCGGTCAGCGGCTCGCCGGTGTTGAAGCGAAACCCCGGCCTGATCGTGAACGTGTACGTGAGACGGTCGCGCGACACCTTGGGGTATCCCGCTGACACTTCGGGCTTCGGCCCCGGGAACGCCATCAGCTGCGCGCACGTGGGCCGCAGAACCATCTCCTCTGCTGTAGAGCTGGTCAGCGCAGGGTCGATCGAGTCGACGCCTATGGGGTTGACGTGGAGCGCAATCCGGAACGTGCCGCCCTGAACGGGCTTTGCGGCTTCCTTGCCAGAGCCCGTGCCCGCGGACGCGGAAGTGACCAGGAGTGCTGTGCACATCGCGAGCACGAGGCACAGCCGCAGCGTTGCCCCCATGTGTAAACGCATACCACTTTCGGGCCTGCGAGAAAAGTGGGAGCCACCCTGTATGACAGAGCCTACGAAGAGGCTGACGAAGATCGGTATGCACTTCGGGAGCGCTCCTCGAACGACTCTTCAGCCGGTCCGCTCGCACCGGACTCGATTCGTTGTCCCAGTGACGACACAGGCAAGTCGAAAGACCTGCAAAAGCAGGTGTTTCGCGATGGGCCGGGCAGGGATCGAACCTGCGACCTTGGGATTAAAAGTCCCCTGCTCTACCGACTGAGCTACCGGCCCGCGGAGCCAGTCTAAGCAGCGCCGACAGCGCGGCGACACACGCCGGCCGTGCGCTCGAGATGCCCCACGTCGACGAGCAGCCGCCGCAGCGTCACGTAGTCGTCGTAGACCGGATCGAGCAGAGCGTTGACCGCCGCCTCGGGGTAGGCGTGGCCAGGCTCGACGCGCGGCCAGCCCTCGAGACCCGCCTCTACACTGCCCCGCGGGCCCCCATCGACTAGCGGCCTAGGTCACCACCCTTTCAAGGTGGCAGCACGGGTTCGAATCCCGTTGGGGGCACTCCCGCGCTACTCGGCGCTCGAGGCCGACCAGATGTTGATCGCGCTGTCCGTCGCGTGGCGGTCGATCTCTGCCAGCTCGTCCTCCGTGAACCCGAGGCGATCGAGTGCGCCGACGTTGACCTCGAGCTGCGCGACGCTCGAGGCGCCGATCAGCGCCGAGGTGACCCGCTCGTCGCGAAGCACCCACGCAAGAGCCATCTGCGCGAGCGACTGGCCACGCCCCGCGGCGATGTCGCTCAAGGCGCGGATCCGCTCGAGCGCCGCGTCCGTCAGGAGCGTCGGCGACAGCGAGCTCGGCCAGCTCGCCCTCGATCCCTCGGGAATGCCGTCGAGGTACTTGTCCGTGAGCATCCCTTGCGCGAGCGGGGAGAATGCGATGCAGCCGACGCCGAGGTCGCCGAGCGCGTCCAGCAGGTCGGGCTCGATCCAGCGGTTGAGCATCGAGTACGACGGCTGGTGGATGAGGAGCGGTGTGCCGAGGTCGCGGAGGATCGCCGCCGCCTCACGCGTCTTCTCGGCCGAGTACGAGGAGATGCCCACGTACAGGGCCTTCCCTGCCCGCACGGCCGCGTCGAGAGCACCCATTGTCTCCTCGAGCGGCGTCTCCGGGTCGAACCGGTGCGAGTAGAAGATGTCGACGTACTCGAGCCCCATCCGCGCCAGGCTCTGGTCGAGACTCGCGAGCAGGTACTTCCGCGATCCCCACTCCCCGTACGGCCCGGGCCACATGTCGTAGCCCGCCTTGGTCGAGACGACGAGCTCGTCGCGATACGGGCGCAAGTCCTGTGCAAGGAGAACGCCGAAGGTCTCCTCCGCCGAGCCGTACGGCGGCCCGTAGTTGTTCGCGAGGTCGAAGTGCGTGATCCCGAGGTCGAACGCGCGGCGGACGATCGCACGGCTCGTCTCGAGCGGCCGGTCGCCGCCGAAGTTCCACCATAGGCCGAGCGAGATCGCGGGCAGCTTGAGCCCGTTGCGTCCACTCCGGCGGTACACCATGCGCTCATAGCGGTCGTCGGCGGGCACGTACGGCATGCGCGCGAGCATACTTTCGGCCGTTCTTCACGAGGGCGGTTAGCTCAGCTGGTAGAGCGCCTGCTTTACACGCAGGTGGCCGGGGGTTCGAGTCCCTCACCGCCCATGATCTCAGGATCACGCCGCGTAGCCGGGCGTTAGCCTTCGATGCGTGGTCGCGGCGATGTCCGAGCTGCGAGGACCGGTCGCGGCCCTCGCAGACATCTCACGGCTGGCGTCGGAGAACGTCGGCCCGTGGCTGCGTGAGTACGACGGCTACCGCGGCACCTTCGTCTTCGTCGACGCCGGGGCGGGCGTCGCGCGTCTCGTCACGCTATGGGAGACGACCGCCGACGAGGAGCGCGCGCGCCTGTCACGCGGCGCGATGCGCGATCAGCTCGCGACGGTCGCGGGCATGGAGGTCGTCGACTTCGGCGTCTACGAGGTGACTCGCGCACGAGCTCCTGCCGCCGAGCCCCGGCAAAGCACCCTAGAGCGGCTTTCGATACGTCGTCCAGGTCTCGGTGACCTCGTAGCCGAGGCTCGCGTACAGGTCGAAGGCGCCGTTCGGGTTCTCGGTGTGGACGCCGAGTGAGACCTCGGTCATCCCTCGCGCGGCGAGCTCGCGGATCGACTCGACGATGAGAGCCTTCGCGACGCCGCGGCGACGCCAGCGCCGCGCGGTCGAGATCTCCTCCGTCCAGCCTCGCTGCACGCCGTTCTCGGTGTTCGCCACGGTGTCGATGTAGGACTTCACCTGCCCCGCGACACCTTGGTCGTCCCACGCCACCTTCCAGAGGCTGATGTCGCGATGAGGAAAGGCGAGAAAGCGCTGGAAGTCCGCCTCCGTGGGTTCGTAGAAACCCCAGTGATCGCGGCCGGCCTCCTGATCCGCCTCCCAGATCTCGCGTACGTCCTCTTCGCGAACCGGGCGGAGCTCGAGCCCCTCCGGTAGGCGGTGATCCGGAAGGTCGCCGACAGTTCGTCGCACCATCTCCGCCGAGTGGGTGACGGGCGCATACGCTGCCGCGTCGATCAAGGCCGCAGCGGCGACGTTACGGTCGTGATTCCAGACTTCGAGGAGCTGCTCGGCGGCAGCGTGTCCGGCGGCGATATCCCGAAGACGCTCCTCGCCGAAGCGCATGAACGCGCCACCGATCCCGCGCCGGCCGTGCGCAGGGTCGACGAAGCACACCTGCTTGTAGACGCGTGGTCCGGCGATCTCCTCATCCCACCACACCCGCGTGTAGCCCACCGGCGCGTCATCGATCTCGGCGACCAGGATGTCCCGCTCGGGATCGCAGCGGACAAGGTGCGCGTACCCCGACGCGATACCCTCGACCGTCTCGACCCGATCGTCACCCACGCCACGCGCCCAGGCGGTGATGATCCGTGCGAAGTGCGGGTAGTCGTCGGCGCCGGCAAACGTCCGGAATGCGACACCGTCGAGCTGCGGAATGGCGGTCACTGCGTGTTCCTCCTCGGATCGATACCGGTGGCTACGCACCCGAGGCCGGGAGTCCTCAGGTGCGCAGCCACATGACGAGCGGTTCACTGAGTCGCATGGCGACGGGCGGCCAGCAGTTGCCCGAGCCCGGCTGCCAGCGCCAGCCGGCGCGCGCGCCGGTAGCGCCGACCGCGAGCCTGCAGCGCCAGCCGCTCACCATGAGCCTCGAGCTCACGCTCGAGCCGGCGCTCATGGGTCAGCTGTCGAAGTGCCTCGTAGTGCAGCATGGCCTTTCCTCCTCTCTGGTCTCGCGTGCTTGACGACTCGACTTGTCCAGTCACGTACGAGCGACTGATCGATCACGAGTTCTCCCTTCCGGGTCGTGGTTTCCGATGAACGCCTGGGTGCCCGCGATGCGGGCGTCAGCTACGGCGTGAGGTCTCGACGAGTGGCTCTACGAGAAGCCGAGAGGCCAGCCCGCGTCGACCGAGAGTGCGATCCGCATATCCGACCTCCCTTCCTCGTCGTGCCGGGACTCCCCGGCGGAAGCGGCCACCATGACAGCTCCCGATAGGAGTGTCAAGGAGCTCGCTCAGGACCGGCTCAAGGCCGGTCTGCTCTCAGACGACGATGCGGAGTGCGAGGTGCAGTGGACAGCCTGCGCCGACGAGCTGGCGCGTCAGCTGCAGGTCGGCGCCCGAGTCGACGAGCATCCAGGCGTCCTCCTCGCCGAATCCGAGCAGCCGGAACTGGTCGAAGCGCCAGCCGACGACGCGCTGGTCCTCGAGCGAGAGCTCACGGAGGGGAGGTGGGAACTCGGCGGCGGACACGTACCTCCTTGAACGACGGCGGCACCCCAGAGTTTGTGTGCAGAAGGTAAGGCGTGGTTGCGGTGGCGTTGTTTAAAGTCGCGCGACAGCGCAACGAGGGAGGAGCGGTGGCCGACTACACGATCAAGCGGCTCGAAGAGGTGGCGGACGTCCTCGGCGACTATCCGGGCGAGATGCGGATGATGACTCGCGACCTCGAGGCCGAGCAGGTTGCGTTCACGTACCGGCGGATGCCGCAGCACACCGGCGGCAAGGGCTCATACGGGCACCGGCACAAGGAGCAGGAAGAGATCTACTTCGTCGCGTCCGGGAAGCTGCAGTTCAAGCTCAACGACGACGTCGTCGAGCTCGAGCGAGGCGCCGCGGTGCGCGTCCCGCCCGAGACGTGGCGCTCGGTCTGGAACGACGAGCCCGAGGACGCGGAGCTCATCATCGTCTCGAAGACGGTTCCCGGCGGATCCCGCGACGACGCCGAGTACCTGGAGAACTTCTGGCCTGAGTGATTCCGCAGGTCGGAACCCGCGAGCGCGGGTTCCGACCGCGAGAGTCAAAGACGCTCGCAACATCGTTCCCTGCGCGCATACAGTCCTACGATCCGGCTCCCGCGCTGCTCGCGGCGAGCGAAGCCCTCTTCAGTCGTGCGCGAAGCCGGAATCGGCTCGCGCCGATCCCGGCCGCGCGAAGATCCCTGAAGGCGCCCGCTTCGCGGTCGCTGGCGCTCCTACGACTCGGCGAATGACGGTCAGCCGCGCGGCCAGCTCATGGCGACGGTGACGGGCGTGCGCCACTGGGCGTGGAACGCCGGTCCTCTCGGCCCCGCCCCGTAGGCGACGGGCGAGTTGTTGGGGAAGTGGAGGTAGCCCGTTTCTCCCCAGGTGCCGGCGAAGGCCATCCACGACGGACGCGCGGCCGTCACGCTCACGAGCGAGGGGCGCACGGTCTGGCCGTTCCCCGTCCGATCGGCGAGAGCAAGAGCGCGCACGATGTCCCGTGCTTCCGGTGGCCAGCAGACGGGACTGTGCGGATGGACGCCCGGGCTGAAGTAGTTGGCATGGGATCCGACGGCGACGTAGACGACGGGACGAAGTCCGCGCTTCGGCGCCCGCGTCCAGTCTCGCCGCGAACCCTTGCAGTGCGCCGAGAGCGCCACGGCGAGCGGACGTCCGCCGCGATCGAGGATGACGGACACGGACTCCCAGTCACCCTCGTGCACCTGCCAGACCTCGCCGGGGGGAGTCGTCGAGCTGTAATCGTTGTACGGGTACCAGATCCAGTACTGGAGATCGATGTGCGTCTTCGTTCGGAACGCCTTCCCGTACACGACGGGCTCCGAGCCGTGCGCATCCTCGGCCGCCGCGTAGCAGGGCGCCGCCGACGGGCCCTTGATCGCAGGGCACGCGCGCTGATCGAGGCGGAGGTCAGCACCACCTGCCGGCAGCGCTCCGGCAATCGTCTCCCAGCCGCTCGCCGTCTTCCGTTGGAGGTCGGAGTCGCGGAGGAAGCCGTCGACGCGAACTGGGCCGAACTGCTCGGCGGGATGGAGGACGAGGATCGGGACGTGCCGCGTGAGCAGCGTGGCGAGGGAGGGCGGCGTTGCGGCACTCGAGGCCGGAACGAGTACAAGGCTCGCGAGCAGCGCGAGAGCGGCAGCGCGCACCCGAGGAGTATGGGCGCTAGGCGACCTCGGCGTGGACGAGCACGGCGTCGAGCTCGTCCGCCGGTACCGGGTGCGAGTAGAAGTAGCCCTGTCCGTACCGGCACCGAAGCTGCCGCAGGCGATCGCGCTGCTGCTCGAGCTCGATGCCCTCGGCAACCGTCTCGAGGCCCATCGTCGAGCCGAGGCGGAGAATCGCGGCGACGAGCCTGTCCTGCTCCGGACTCGTGCCGAGCTCGTCGACGAACGGCTTCGCGATCTTGAGGGTGTCGACCGGGAAGCGTCGGAGGTAGTTGAGCGAGGAGTAGCCGGTGCCGAAGTCGTCGATCGCGATCCGCACGCCGAGCCCGCGCAGCTCGGCGAGCCGCGCCACCACCGCCTGGCTGTCGAGGAGCGTGCTCTCGGTGATCTCGAGCGTGAGCGCCGAAGACTCGAGCGCGCAGCTCTCGAGCGTCGTCGCGATCTCCGCCGGGAGGCCGCGACTGACGAGCTGCTTCGCGGAGAGGTTCACGCTCACCCCGAGTCGGGGATAGCCGCGCCGCCGCCAGCTCGCGACCTCGGCGCACGCCGCCTTCAGCACGTGCCGACCAAGAGGAAGGATGAGTCCGGTCTCCTCCGCGAGCCCGAGGAACTCGCCCGGAAAGACGAGTCCACGCTGCGGATGCTGCCAGCGGACGAGGGCCTCGACGCCGACCACACCTCCGGTCTGGAGCGTGACGATCGGCTGGTAGTGGACGACGAACTCGTGCTCGACGACGGCCCGCTGGAGATCGGCCTTCAGCTCGAGACGACGGAGGACGTGCTCGTGCATCGCCGGCTCGTAGAGGGCAAAGCGTCCCTTTCCCTCGCTCTTCGCCTGGTACATCGCGAGATCTGCGCTACGCATGATCTCGTTCGCGGTCTGGCCACCCGAGTCGAGGGCGATGCCGATGCTGCCCTGCACAGTGACTTCGGAGCCGGCGACGACGAGCGGATGCGCCATGGTGCCCAGAATTCGCCGCGCCACCGTGACCGCGCCATCGGCGTCGCTGATGCTCTCGATCATTACGGCGAACTCGTCACCGCCGAGGCGCGCGCACGTGTCCTCCGGACGAAGCGCCGAGCGGATCCGTGCTGCCACGGCAACGAGCAACTCGTCCCCGGCCGCGTGCCCGAGGCTGTCGTTCACGGTCTTGAAGTCGTCGAGGTCGATGAAGAGCACCGCAAAGAGGTTGGGCCGGCGCGTTCCGCGCTCGATCGCATGCGAGATCCGCTCCGCGAACAGCGCGCGGTTCGCGAGGCCGGTGAGCGAGTCGTGGAACGCCTGGTGCGCGAGCTGATCCTCGAGGGCGCGTCGCTCGGTGACGTCCCGCGCCGTGAGCACGACGCCGCCCACCGTGGGCACCGAGAGCAGGTTGTTGAAGACGCTCTCGAGCTGGACGACCGTCCCGTCCTTCCGCCGGAGCGGCAGATCGCGCGGCATCGGCGCTCCCGGGGTCGCACAGACGTCGGCGAAGAAACCCGCGATCCGCTCTCCCTCGTCGTGCTCGAGGAGCTCGGTCAGCTTGCGACCGACGAGCTCGTCCTCGCCGTATCCGAGCACGCGTTCGACCGACGGGGTGTGGTAGCGGACGACGAGGTCAGGGCTCAGGAGCGCAATGACGTCGCTCGAGTTCTGCACGAGCGCCCGGAACCGCTCGGCGCTCTGGCGCTCGTGGAGGTCAGCGGCGAGGTTGGCGCCCTCGAGAGCGAGCGCTGCCTGGGCTGCGATCGCCTCGACACCATCGCGTGCCTGCTTCGCGAGCCGCTCGCCGGTGTGGAACACGAGTGCGACGTCCTCTCCTGTGACCGAGAGCGGCACCTCCGTCCGGACCCCCCCGCCGGTTCCCACCCGGCCGGCTGCGCTCACGACCGACCCGTCGACGGACAGCTCGACGACCGAGTCCTCCTGGCCGACGAGGTCGTGTGCCGCTTTCACTGCGACGAGATGGATGTCGTCGCGCGTCCAGGCCGAGACGAATGCGGCTGCGGCGCTGCTCAGGACGTGCTCACGGCGCTCCGAGCGCTCGTGACGCGCGACGAGCCCGGCAAGTCGGACGATGACGAGAGCGCCGAGTGCGGCCCCGGCGCCGACGATGACGAGGAGCTCACTCGCCCCCGTTTTCACCGCAGCGACGGCGAGCATGGCTGGTGCCGCGAGGGTCGCAGCGGAGAGGACGGCGAGCCGCTTGCCGCTCAGACGCTGCTCGGGATCCGGATTCGGCTCCGTCAGCTCGACCATCGACGGATGCAGGGCCGCCGTCCCCCAGAGGACGGCTGCGAGGACGAAGAACAGATCGACCGAGTCGCCGACCTGGTACCAGCCGTGCAGCGATCCGAACCCGTAGAGCGCGTCACCTGCGAGCTGGAAGACGAGCGCGACCGTGACCATCGCGAACGCAGGCGAGCGCAGACCTGGGCCGAGCACCATGCGCGCCGCGAGCGACACGAGCAGGATGTCCATGACGGGGAAGGCGAGCGCGACGGAGGTCGCGAGTGCGCTCGAGTCGTTGGTCAGCGCCGGATGCACGAGGAACGTCCAGCCCACGAGCCCGACGCCGACGGTGACGATGCCTGCGTCGATGAGGCTCGGCCAGTCGCGGCCGGGCGCCTGCTTACGGATCATCAGCAACAGCGCGGCAGCGAGCACGACGTACGAGCCGAGCGCGAAATAGTCCGAAGTGGACGGGAAGGGAACCTCTCCGATCTGCTCGAGCTCGATTGCGTACAGCGCGTCGGCGGTCACGGCACACAGGCCGCTGATCGCAACGAGGTACCACGGCGCCTTCGAGCGTGGACGATGGAGCCAGACGCCGGCCAGCGTCGCGACCACCGCGGCGACGGGGAAGAGCTGGAACCAGCGGTCGTAGTACGCGGTGTCACGCGGCAGCGAGATGTACGCGAGCGCGCACGCTGCGGCGATGAAGAAGAACGCGCGGTCTGGGCGCGCGATGCTCATTCGGTGCCTATCGGCACGTGTTGACGAGTTGTTAAGAGATCTCGGAGCGCGATGCCGGCCGGGGCGGGAGCGGGCAGGCGACGAACCGGCGGCCGGTCAGGAGGTGGCCGAGCTTGTACGCCTCGCAGCCGGCGCAGAAGCCAGTCGCGGCGGCGAGCAGTGCGAGGGCGGCGACGAGCAGGCCGAGACCGGCACCGACCGTCGCGAAGCCCGCCACGGACGCAACGAATGCTGCCGTGAGCACCACGGCGCCGACCATGTTCGCGAAGCGAGGCGGCCGTGCATCCTCGAGCTGTCCCTCGCCGAAGAGCGGCTGCACGAGGTCGAAGTACGCGAGGCAGGGAAGGCAGTAGCGCCGCCCGAACGTGAGGCCGACGACGAGCTGTAGCGCGAGCAGTCCGAGCAGCCAGGGCCAGCCCGCGACGACTGCGACGAGGGCGAGGGTTCCGATGACGACCTGGTTGAAGCGCGGCGCGCGCGAGTCGATGACGTCGAGGTCGCGGTACGGGTCCGCTAGGCGAACGTAGGGGCGAGGCTTGCCTCGCCCGAGCCGAGGGCTCCCGTGGCTCTCTGTACGTCGCTTCATTCGGGGAAGTATTACGAACGCGCCCAGGCTGTGAGCGCATCGAGCAGATCCCGCAGCCGTTGCCCTTCGTTCGTCAGCACGTACTCGACGTGCGGCGGCCGCGTGTCGCGAACCTCCCGCCTCAGGACGCCGGCCCGCTCGAGCTCGGAGAGTCGCTGCGCGAGCGTCGCCGGCGGGATGGCCCCGAGCGCGTTCCGGAACTCCGTGAACCGCGTGCATCCGTGATGCGACGCGTACAGGATCGAGACCGCGTAGCGCCGCTCGAGGACGTCCGCCGCACGGCGGACGTCCTCGGGAATCGGCTGCTGCCGCTTACACCTCGACACTGGGCTGGACCGGTCTCTTCTCGAGCGCGATACCCAGCACCTCGTCGATCGACATCACCGGATGGAACGCGATCTCGTCCCGCACGTTCTGCGGGATGTCCTCGAGGTCGGCGCGGTTGCGCTCGGGGATGACGATGTCGGTGATGCCCGCGGCGTGCGCCGCGAGCACCTTCTGCTTGAGGCCGCCGATCGGGAGCACGCGTCCCTGCAGGGTGATCTCGCCGGTCATGCCCACCGTGTGCTTCACGGGCCGCCCGGTGAGGAGCGAGGCCATGGCGGTCGCCATCGTGATTCCGGCACTCGGACCGTCCTTCGGGATCGCGCCCGCGGGAACATGGACGTGGAACGAGCGGTCCTCGAACAGGTCCTCGTCGATCCCGAGCTTCGGCGCGAGCGCCCGCACGGTGGAGAGCGCGATCTGCGCGGACTCCTTCATCACGTCCCCGAGCTGCCCGGTGAGGACGAGCCGGTCGCCGTTCTTGTGCGACGTGGCCTCGATGAAGAGCACGTCGCCGCCGGTCGCGGTCGCCGCGAGCCCGGTCGCGACACCCGGCACCGCCGTACGCTCGGCGACCTCGCGATAGAACTTGCGCCGGCCGAGCGCCTCGCGCACGGCCTCCTCGTCCAGCTCGACCGGAGCCTCGACGTCCTCGGAGGCGATCTTCGTCGCCGTCTTCCTCAGGACGGTGCCGAGCTCCCGCTCGAGCTGGCGGACACCCGCCTCCCGCGTGTACTCGGTGACGACGAGCTCGACGCCCTCGTCCGAGATCGACACCTCGTCCTCGCGCAGCCCGTTCCGCTCCCGCTGCCGCGGCCAGAGGTAGCCCTTGGCGATCGCGACCTTCTCGTCGGTCGTGTAGCCGTCGAAGCGGATGACCTCCATGCGATCGAGAAGCGGGCCGGGGATCGTCTCGGCCATGTTCCCGGTCGCGATGAAGAAGACCTGGGAGAGGTCGAGCTCGACGTCGAGGTAGTGGTCGCGGAATGCGTGGTTCTGCGCGGGGTCGAGCACCTCGAGCAGCGCCGACGACGGGTCGCCGCGCCAGTCGGCGCCGACCTTGTCGACCTCGTCGAGCATGATCACCGGGTTCATCGTCCCCGCGTCACGCAACGCGCGGACGAGACGGCCCGGGAGCGCCCCGATGTACGTGCGGCGGTGACCACGAATCTCCGCCTCGTCGCGGATGCCGCCAAGCGACATGCGGACGAACTCGCGGCCGGTCGCGCGCGCGATCGACTCGCCGATCGACGTCTTTCCGGTGCCGGGCGGGCCGATGAGGGTGAGGATGGCGCCCGACCGCTTGTCGTCCTCCACCCCGCGCTCCTTGCGGAGCTTCGCGACTGCGATGTACTCCACGATCCGGTCCTTCACGTCCTCGAGGCCCGCATGGTCGGTGTCGAGCACCTCGCGCGTGTACTTCGGATCGAGCCGCTCGTCGGAGCGCTTGCTCCACGGCACGGCGAGCAGCCAGTCGAGATAGTTGCGGATGACGGTGGCCTCGGGCGTCTGGTCGCCCATGCGCTCGAGCCGGGACAGCTCCCGCTCGGCCTGCTCCAGGACGTTCTCGGGCATCTCGGCCTCGGCGATCTTCGCCCGATACTCCTCGACGACAGACGCCTCGTCGTCGCCGAGCTCCTTGCGGATGGAGTCGAGCTGACGGCGCAGGATGTACTCGCGCTGCTGCTTCTCGACGCCCGACTCGACGTCCTCCTGGATGCGGCGCCGCACCTGCATGAGCGCGAGCCGCTCGCGCTGCAGCTCGAGGGCGAGCTCGAGGCGCTCGCGCACGTCGACGGTCTCGAGGAGCCGCACCTTCTGCTCGAAGGTGAGGTCAGGCGAGTAGCCGGAGGTGTCGGCGAGCGCGCCCGGCTCGGTGATCGAGCGGACGAAGGCCGCGATGCGGCCGTCGTCGCCGCGCAGCTCGAGGATCTCCTCGACGACTGCGCGGTACTCGCGCTCGAGCTCGCGGATGCTGCCGTCCGCGGCATCGAGGTCGGGGTGCTCCTCGACCTCGACGAAGAGGCGGCCCTGCACGTCGCTCGTCGCGGCACCCGCAACGCCGCGGTGTAGACCGTTCAGCGCGACGGCGCGGCCTCCGCCGGGAAGGCGGATTCGGTCGGTGACCTCGGCGACGGTGCCGACCTTCGCGTAGCCGTCGTCGCTCTTCGGCACGAGCAGCACGCGCTCCTCGTCACCGACGTCGACGGTCAGGGTCACGTTCATGTTGGGGAAGACGACGATGTCGTCGAGGGGGACGAGCAGGAGGCGTGGGTTCTCGCTCAACGGGTCTCTCTTTCGTACGAATGCCGTAGGTGGTTCAGAAACTGTACCGACCGAGGCAAGGGCTGCGTCGGATGCGTTTCCGGTCCGAGTGCGCCATCAGCCTTCGGTGCGGCGGTAGCGGGCGAGCGCGAGGGCGGCGACGCGGCCGGCGAGCCTGTCCGACGACGTCGACACACCGTAGGAGCGGTACGTCATGACCCCTGCGACGAAGACTCCGCCCTCCCAGAACACGAGACCGGTGTCGTGTCGGGCCGCCGAGATCCAACCCGCCTTGTGCAGCACGGCGACGTGACGGTCGCGCCCCACGGTCGTGTCCAGCTTCGGCAAGTCGCGGACGTGCGCAGTCAGCCAGAGGAGGTGACGCGCATCGCTCGGCGTCAGCCCCGGCTCGGCCGTGCGGAGCGGCCCAAGGCCTCCGGACGCGAGCCAGAGCGCGCGCCACAACGACGCCATGTCCCAGGCCGTCGTGTACTTGCCGACGCCGAAGGCCGGATCCTCGTCGACGCGGAGCGGGATCCGCGACGAAAGCGTGCGAGTCGAGTAGCCCCCGTACATCAGCGTGTCGGTGAGCCCGATCCCTCGCATCAGGTCGTTGACGCGATATGCCCCGGCGCTCGTCGAGCCACGGAGCCATACGAGCAGCGCGTTCGCGGCTTCGTCGTCGGACGGGACGATCATCTCGCGCAGCAAGCCTGCGATTCGCGAGTCGGGCGGCGGCATCCCCCGATGTTCCGCGAGGACGGTCGCAGCGATCGCGAGCTTGACGGTCGACGCCGCCGGAAACCTCGCTTTCGCGTTCCACGCGGCGCCGGCGCCTCCCGTCAGGCTCTGGACGAAGTAGCCCGCGGTGCCCGGGTGGGTGCGTACGAGCCGCGTGAGCTTCCGGTCGAGCGGCCGGTCGTGGCGCTGCCGGACGAGCCGCGGCCGCGCACCCGGAGGCAGGCCGAACACGTCGTGCACGTTGACGGACGAACGGCGACCGCCCCGAGCGACGGTCGTCACTCGAACCGTCACATCACCTCGGGGGAGGGTCACACGGAGCGTGAAGCGTCGCCCGGTGACCGCCCGGGAGGCCAGCCGCCTGCCGTTCGCGAACACAAGGACGCGCTGCGTCCCGCGCGCGGCAAGACCCGTGACGAGGCCGTAGGAGACCTGGTGCGGCGCCGGCTGCTCGAGCGCGGGCGGCGGCAGCGTGGGCGTGGCGAGCACGCCGGAACGATACGCCTGTCGCGTGGGTGTCACTCGCGGCGGGACGTGGCCGTAGCGGACAGTCCAGGGGTCAGACCCTAGGGGTCTGACCCCTGGACACGGCTTTCGTAGCCTTGGCCGGTGCGGATCCTCGCCCACCTCGATCTCGACGCCTTCTTCGCAGCGGTCGAGGAGCTCGAGAATCCCGAGCTGCGCGACAAGCCGCTCGTCGTGGGCGGCGACCCGCACAGCCGCGGCGTGGTGTCGACCGCGAACTACGAGGCGCGCAAGTTCGGGATCCACTCGGCGATGAGTGCGGCCGAGGCGCTGCGACGGTGCCCGACGGCGGTGTTCCTCCGTCCGCGGCACGCGCTCTACCGGCAGTACTCGCGCGTGGTCTGGGACACCATCGGCGAGATCGTTCCGCGCCTCGAGCGCACCGGGATCGACGAGGGCTACCTCGACCTGGGGACCGTCGCGACGGACTTCACACGAGCGCGAGCCGTCGCGTCGGCGGTCCAGACCGCGGTTCGCGCCCGCACGAGCCTCACCTGTTCGCTGGGCGTCGGGACGTCGAAGGTCGTCTGCAAGATCGCATCCGACCGGCGCAAGCCGGGCGGCATCACCGTGGTGCCGCCGGGAACCGAAGCACGCTTCCTCGCACCGCTCGCCGTTCGGTTGCTGCCGGGAGTCGGGCCGCGAGCGGAGGAGCGCCTGCGCTCCGCGGGAGTGGACACGATCGGCGCGCTCGCGACTCTCGGAGACGCCGAGCTCCGCACCCTCCTCCCCGGCTCGATCGGTCCTCTCCTGCGGGACCGAGCACGCGGGATCGACCCCCGCGACCTCGAGCTCGACCTCGAGCCCGTCTCGGTCTCGGCCGAGGACACGTTTGCCCGCGACGTCTCCGATCGCGAGCGGCTCCATGACGAGATCCGGCGGCTCGCAGAGCTGGTCTCCGAGCGTCTCCGCAGCTCAGGGCTCTCCGGCCGGACGGTGACGGCGAAGCTCCGGTACGCGGACTTCTCGATCCGCACGCGCTCGACCACCCTGCCGGCGACGGTCGACGAAGCGGAGGTGATCGGGCAGGTCGCCTGCGGACTGCTCGATCGAGGCCTACGCGACCGACCCGGCGCACTTCGGCTCGTCGGCGTCGGAGTCTCCGGGCTGTCGCCGTACCGGCAGCTGAGGCTCGACGAGTCGTAGAGTCCGGCGATGCGCGAGGCGGCGTTCTGGGGACTCGTCACCGCGAGCTCGCTGTGGGTCGGAGCTCTGCTCGCCTTTCTAGGCCCCGGAAACCGCTTCATCGGCCTCTCGATGGCGTTCGGAGCCGGCGCCCTCATCGCCGCCGTCGCGTACGAGCTCGTGCTCGACGCGGTGGAGACGGATGTCCAGCTCGCTGCGTTCGGATTCGCGATGGGCGCGGCCGTGTTCTACGTGGGCGATTGGCTCGTCGATCGCCGGGGCGGACACGGCCGGAAGAGCATGGGAGGCGAGAATCAGCTTGCGGGCAAGGCCAACGCCATCGTCCTCGGCACCGTGCTCGACGGCATTCCCGAGTCATTCGTGCTCGGCGCATCGATTGCACAGGACGGATCGGTCGCGCTCGCCGTCGTGATCGGCGTCTTCGTCTCGAACGTCCCGGAGGCGCTCTCGGGAACGTCGGGGCTCCTCCGTGCCGGCTGGACCCGTGAGCGCGTCATCGCAATGTGGAGTGTCGTCGTCCTCGTGTCGGTCGTCTCATCCGTGGTCGGATGGCGTCTCATCGACGTGCTCGGTACCGACGGCGGCGCTTTCGCAACCGCGTTCGCTGCGGGTGCAGTGATCGTGATGCTCGCCGACACGCTCATGCCGGAGGCCTTCGAGCTCGGAGGCCGCGAGGCCGGTCTGCTCACGGCACTCGGGTTCGCCGTCGGCTTCGGGCTGTCGTGAGTCTGCCGCTTCGCCCCCGCATCGCGACTCAGACGCGAAGAAGCGGTCGCGTCAAGCAGGTCGGGCCGCCGTCGCCCTTCTTCGAGATCTCCTCGCCGCGGTAGACGACGACGTCGACGCCCGCGCGCTCCATGCGCCGTCGCGTCTCCGGGTTGCCGTCGAGGGCGAGCGCCTGGCGCGGCCCGAGCGCGAGGACGTTCGAGCCCTGCGTCTCGAACTCGTCGTCGGGGACCTCGACGACCGCGATACCGCGTTCGGCCAGGAGCTCAAGGAGGCGAACAGGCGCGATCCGCGGATACACGAGCGCGAGATCACGGTCGAGCGGCGAGATGAAGCTCATGAGGTGCATGACCTCGCCGCGACCGTTCCAGTGCGGAAGGTCGAAGGCGACGAGTTCGACTCCGGGGAACGCGTCCCCAAGGGCAGCCAGAGCCGCCGAGTTCGTCCGGTAGCCGATGCCCACGAGCAGCGTCCGCTCGTCGAGCCAGACGGTGTCGCCGCCCTCGACGAGCGCAGGTTCGGGGATCTCTCCGACGATCGGCACCTCCGCGGCGGCAAGCACGGATGCGATCGCGCTCGGCTCCCCGCGACGACCCTCCTTGCCGGGCCGAAGCAGGACGGCACCGGCCGTGCCGACGAGAACCGGGTCGTACACGTACATCGCGTCGGGATTGCCCGGATCGTGGTGGGAGACGACGACCTCGGCCCCCGTGGCCTCGAGCAGGCCACGGAAGAGCTCGTGCTCGGCCACAGCTGCCGCGTGATCGGGCGCCGCGCGCCAGTTGTACTCGCGCCAGTGCTCCGCGTCCTCGGCCAGGGGCGGACGGACGAGGACACGTGCAAGACGTCCGATCATCGACGGGCTCCCGAACCTCGGCACGGCGAGACGCTACACGCGGCCGATCCATGTCGAGCAGTACGCGTTGCCCCGGATGCGCGCGCGGCCGCGTGCCGGCGACGATGTCGTCGAAAGGAGGACGACATGACCACATCCGTCATGCGCTTCACCGAAGAGGAGGCCCGCAGCATCGGAACCGCCATCGGGATCGACTGGGCGTCCTCTCCGTTCACGGTCGAGGAGTTCCGCATGGGGCTCGCGGTCGAGCTCGAGCACGGCGCCCACGACCCGGAGACCGACGTCACGCACGACGACCCGATCCTCACCGGAAAGATCGCGTGGGCACACCTGAAGGAGCTGCCCGACTACTACACGCGCCTGGCCATCATGGAGGGAGAGGCAGAAGGCTAGACGGCGTTCTCGGGTACGCGGCTCTCGAGAAGCACCGCGCGAAGCGCCGAGACGACGAGCATCCCCATCGCGTACCGCGTCGTGCGGGTGGCGCTCGCGATGTGCGGGGTCAGGACGACGTTCTCGAGCTCCAGGAGCTCCTCCGAGACAGCCGGCTCCTCCTCGAATACGTCGAGAGCCGCGCCTGCGATCGATCCCTGCTCGAGCGCGGCGACGAGGGCGGCCTCGTCGACGACGGCGCCGCGTGCCGTGTTCACGAGGACCGCCGTCGGCTTCATCGCCTCGAGCGCTGCGGCGTCGACGAGATGTCGCGTCTGCGGCGTCAAGGGGCAGTGGAGCGTCACGACGTCAGCAGACACGAGGAGCGATCTGAGGTCGTCGCCCCGCCGTGCGTAGGTGACGCGCGCACCGTACGCCTCCACGAGCGCGCCGACACGCCAGCCGATACGGCCGGCGCCGACGACGAGCACCTCCTTGTCTTCCAGGCTTTCTCCCACCATGAAGTCAGGCCCCCATTCCCAGTGATCGCGCCGGCGCAGCGAGCGATCGCCCTCGGCGATGCGGCGGAGGAGCGTGAGCATGAGACCAACCGCGTGCTCGGCCGTGGCATTCGTGAGCACGCCGGGCGTGTTCGACACGACGACGCCGCGGGAGCGTGCGGCATCGAGGTCGATGTTGTCGAGCCCGACGGCGTAGTTGGCG
Source organism: Gaiellaceae bacterium (assembly GCA_036276015.1). Lineage (GTDB taxonomy): Bacteria > Actinomycetota > Thermoleophilia > Gaiellales > Gaiellaceae > GMQP-bins7. The sequence continues at coordinate 23,404 of DASUCN010000107.1, forward strand.
ACGATCCGCAGCTGCGGGCCTGCGGCTTCGAGGAAGGCGTCGTCGATGCGGATCGCCGGGCTGGCGACGACTCCGTCGGCTCCATGCGCGTCGCCGACGAGCTCGAAGGAGGACGCGAGCTCCGCCTCGATCTCGGCCGGCACGCCGGCGGCCTCGTGAACCCGCGGCCTCGACACTGCTTACGTGTCGACGACCCGAGGCGCGTGCGAGGAGGAGTAGACGTCCTTGCGGACGATGAGGCCGTTCTCGAACGGGAAGACGTCGATGCCGTCCCACTCGACCTTCTGACCGGCACGATTGGTCGCGGTCGCAGTCCACTCGCTGACGACGAGACCGTCGCGCGCGTACAGGCGCCGGCCCGTGAAGTGCAGATCGGGGTTGCGCTCGAAGATGCCGGCGATGTGCGGCCCGACGGCATCGCCCTCCACCCGGTCGCCCGCGGTGTGGTTCTCGAACACCATCCCCGGCGCGTGCAGCGCGAGGATCGCGTCCACGTCGTGGGCGTTCCACGCCTCGTTGTAGCGCGCAATCGCCTGCTCGAGCTGGTCGGCCGAATCGCGGGGATCCACGCGGGCGAGTATCGCATCGGCGGGACATTGACGTGCATCGATGAATGAGGTACCTTCTTCATCGATGAGCGTCGATGCTTTGAGGGAAGAGGTTCGCGGCAAGTACGCCGCCGCCGCGACCGGCGTTTCCTCCGGATGCGGTTGCGGATGCGACTGCGAGAGCATCGGCTGTTGCGGCGACGAGCCGACGACGCTCTTCGGCCAGGGCCTCTACGCAACCGACGAGCGCGCCGAGCTGCCGGAGACCGCCGTGGCGGCCAGCCTCGGCTGCGGCAACCCACTCGCCCTCGTCGAGCTTCACGAGGGCGAGACCGTTCTCGACCTCGGATCGGGCGGCGGCATCGACGTCCTCCTCTCAGGAAGGCGCGTCGGCCCCACCGGGACGGTCTACGGGCTCGACATGACCGACGAGATGCTCGAGCTCGCACGCGAGAACTCCAGGAAGGCAGGCGCGACGAACGTCCACTTCCTGAAGGGGCTCATCGAGGAGATACCCCTCGCCGATGCGAGCGTGGACGTCGTCATCTCGAACTGCGTCGTGAACCTTTCGCCCGAGAAGGACCGCGTGCTCGCAGAGATCGCGCGCGTGCTGCGGCCGGGCGGCCGCATCGGTATCTCAGACGTCGTCGCCGAGGACCACCTGACGACGGAGGACCGCGCTGCGCGCGGCAGCCACGTCGGCTGCATCGCGGGTGCGCTGTCCGTCTCCGAGTACGAGCGCGGCCTCGCGGCAACCGGGCTCGAGGACGTGTCCGTCGAGTTCACGCACCGCGTCGCCGACGGCATGCACGGCGCGATCGTGCGTGCGCACAAGCCTCGCTGACTCGGGGCCGCGGGTCGGGGTCGGCGTCGTTTGCCGTCGGACCTGCCGGGTACGTTCGGTCTGTGGAGTACGTCGACGTCATCGTGAACCGTCGGCCGATCGGGCATGCCTACATGCGCGACGATCGCCTCGAGCCGATCCTGACCCCTCGCGGAAAGCGGCGCTCGCAGCTCTCGGACACGGAGGCGTGCGGGCACGAGCACGTACGACGAGCGTTCGCGCATCGACGCTCGCGCGACGAGCACTGGCCGGTCGTCTACTGCGTCGACTGCTTCGCCATCCTCGCCGGCCTCGACCCGTTTGCACGCGCGTCCCGGCCTCGCTGGAAGTTCGACGAGCACAACCTCGTCGTCGCCCGCTGGACGCGTGACTGGCCGAAGCGGGGCCGACCGCGGTACGACGCGCCGCCCGCCGAGACGGCCTGGCCCGACGCCGCCTAGGCCAGGAGCGCGCGGTTCCCGCGCAGCGACTCGAGGATCCGGTCGACATCCTCCTCGACGTTGTAGAGATGCAGCGACGTACGCAGATTGGAGTCTCGCGTCGAGACGACGATTCGATCGGCTGCCAACGCCGCGACGAGGGCGTTCGGATCGTTCGAGAGCACGCAGACCATCGGGCCGTACTCCTTCTCCCCACGCGGGGTGACGACGGTCGCGCCGAGCTCGTCCAGTCCGGCGAGAAAGCGGTCGACCAGGCGTCGGATGTGGGCCTCGATCGCGGGGACGCCGACCTCCGCGATCAGCTCCATTCCGGCGACGCCCGGATAGAGCGACGGAACGGGCGGGGTGCCGCTGTCGAAGCGCCGCGCGGTCACGTGCGGCGAGTAGTCCGCGATGGACATGGCGAAGATGTCCTCGTCGGCGAACCAGCCCGTCTGCGTCGGAAAGAGCTTCGCGCGGAGCTCCTCGCGCAGCCACATGAAGCCCAGGCCGGCGGAGCCGAGCAGGTACTTCACGGTGCCGCCTGTGACGACGTCCGCGCCGAGCGTGCGGACGTCGAGCTCGATCGCGCCGATCGCCTGGTAGCTGTCGGCGAGGTGCACTGCTCCGTGCGCGTGCGCCAGCTCGGCGATTGCAGCGACGTCGTGGCGGTGGCCGGAGCGGAAGGACACGAAGGTCGAGCAGACGAGTGCGGTGCGCTCGTCGATCGCCTCGGCGAACGCCTCGAGCGGAATCCGGCCGTCCGCATTCGGGCGGACGTGGACGACCTCGGCACCGCGCAGCTCCTGCGCGTGCGCGATCTGCCCCACGGTCGGGAACTCGTACTCGCTGATGACGATCCGGTTCCGCTCGCCGCGCAGGTCGAGCGCGGAGAGCAGGGCGCTCACTCCCTGCGAGACCGACGTCGTGACAGCGACGTCGTCCGGAGCGGCGTGGACGAGCCCGGCGAACGCCGCCCGAGCGGCCTCGTTGCGCTCGACCCAGAACTCCCACTCCGCGCCGTTCTCGTCCCAGCCCGCGAGCCACTCCTCGGCCGCCGCGCGCACGCGGTTCGCGAGCGCGCCCTGGGAGCACGAGTTGGCGTAGACGGTGTGCCCGAAGATCGGGAACTCGTCCCGAACGGACAGGCCAGGGGTCAGACCCCTAGGGTTTGACCCCTGAGTGTCCGAAGCGGCCACGTCTGTCATCGGGCTGAGCTTACGCTGGCCGAGGTTGGGATACGGTCGCGGCCGTGAAGATCAGCGTCCGGCTCGTCCAGTACCTCGGCTCACCGCGCGACGTGGTTCAGCTCGCGATCGAGGCCGAGCAGGCCGGCGTCGACGAGATCTGGGTGCCCCACGACCCGTTCATGTCGAACGCGTGGACGATCCAGACCGCGATCGCCGAGGCGACCGAGCGCGTCGCGGTCGGCTCGCTGGGCACGAATCCCTACACCACCGACCCCTCCGAGATCGCGACGCACCTGGCGACGCTCGACCTCCTCTCGGGCGGGCGCGCGGTGCTCGGACTGGGCCTTCACACGACCTCGATGGTCGAGTGGCTCGGACTCGACGCGGCGGACGTCGTCGAGCGGACGCGGGCGTCCGTGGAGATCGTCCGGGCGCTCCTGCGCGGGGAGACGGTCGTGCGCAGGGGTCTTCTGTACGCGTGGAGCGACGAGTGCGCGCTGCGCTTCGAGCCACTCCGGCCGGATCCACCGATACTCGTCGCCGGGTTCGGATCCGACCTCCTTCGCCTCGCCGGCGAGATCGGCGACGGCGCGATGCCGATGGCGACACCCCCCGAGTCGGTCGGCCCGCTGGTCGAGGACGTCTTCGCGGGTGCGAAGGCCGCGGGTCGGGACCCGAGCGACCTCGAGATCGCCGCCTGCGCCTGGCTCTCGGTCTCGGCCGGCGGCCACGGCACAGGCGATCCACTCCGCCCGATGATCGCGACCTTCGCCCCGTATCTCGAGGAGCGGGCACTCGAGAGCGTCGGCCTCACGCTCGAGGAGCTCGCTCCGCTCCGCACTTTGGTCGAGGCGGGACGGCTCGAGCAGGCTGCAGCCGCCGTCACCGAGCCGATGCTCGCTCTCGCGCTCACAGGGACACCCGACGCGGTGGCCGACCGCATCTCCGCGCTCCGCGACCTCGGGGTGACGCACGTGAGCCTCGGCGGCCCGCTCGGACCCGACCCGCACGAGGCGATCCGCCTCCTGGGCGAGCACATCGTTCCGGCCCTGCGAGGTACCTAACGCCCGAGATAGGCCTTGCGGAGATCCTCGTTCGCGATCAGCTCCGACGCCTTCCCCTCGAGCACGATCCGTCCCGTCGACAGCACGTAGCCACGGTCGGCAATCGAGAGCGAGACGTTCGCGTTCTGCTCCACGATGAGCATCGCCACGCCCGACTCGTGCACCTGCTTGATGATCTCGAAGCTCCGTTCGACGAGGATCGGGGCGAGCCCCATCGACGGCTCGTCCATGAGCAGCAAGCGGGGTTGCGACATCAGCGCACGGCCCATCGCAACCATCTGCTGCTCGCCACCCGAGAGCGTCCCGGCGAGCTGCGAGCGGCGCTCGTAGAGCAGCGGGAAGAGCGTGTACACGCGCTCGAACTCCTCCTTCAGATCCGCCTTCGGCCGCAGGTAGGACCCCATCTCGAGGTTTTCGAGCACGGTCATCGGGCCGAACAGCCGCCGGTTCTCGGGCACGATCGCGAGACCACGCCTGATCCGGTGCGACGTGGAGGCGTTGGTGACGTCCTCGCCGGCGAAGGTGACGGTCCCGGTGCGCGGTCGCACGAGCCCGAGGATCGTCTTCAGCGTCGTCGACTTCCCCGACGCGTTCCCACCGAGCAGGCACACGAGCTCACCCTCACCCACCTGCAGATTCGAGTCCGAGAGGATGTGGATCGAGCCGTAGTACGTGTTGATCCCCTCGAGCTTCAGGAGGGGCTCGCCGCCGTTGGCGGCGTTCACTTCCGCTCCATCGCGCCGGTCCCGAGGTACGCCTCGACGACCCGCGGGCTCGTGGCGACCTGCTCGAAGGTGCCCTCGGCGATCTTGACGCCGTGGTCGAGCGCGACGACGCGATCCGAGATTCCCTCCACGACGTGCATGTCGTGCTCGATCACGAGGATCGTGTAGCCGCCCTCGTCCCGCAACTGCGAGATGAGCTCGGTGATCTCGTGCGTCTCTTTCGGGTTCATGCCGGCCGCGGGCTCGTCGAGGAGCAACAGGCGCGGGTTCGTCGCCGTCGCCCGGGCGATCTCAAGGCGACGGCGATTCGCGTAGGAGAGGCTGTACGCAGGCTGATCCCAGCGGTAGCCCATGAGGCGCTCGCCGAAGAACGCCAGGCGCTTCTCCGCGAGCTCGCGGATCTCACGCTCCTCGCGGCGCATCCCCGGAGTCCGCAGGATCGAACGGAAGACACCTGCCTTCGTGTGCCCGTAGGCCGCAGCCATCACGTTCTCGCGCACGGACATGTTGAGAAAGAGCCTCAGCGTCTGGAACGTGCGCGCGATACCGCGCTGCGTGATCTTGTGCGGGGTCAGCCCCTTGATCGACTCGCCGGCGAAGACGATGTCGCCCTCCGTCGGCTCGTACACGCCGGTGACGAGATTGAAGAGCGTCGTCTTGCCGGC
>DASUCN010000108.1:0-3849 GCA_036276015.1 Gaiellaceae bacterium
CTCGCTCGTCGGCTTCTCGGCCTACGCCTGGCTCCTTCGCGCCGCGCCGATCTCACTGGTCGTGACGCACCAGTACGTGAACCCGCTCGTCGCCATCGCGCTCGGCATGGCCTTCCTGGGCGAGCGGCCCAGCCCGTGGTCGCTCGCGGGCGCCGCGCTCGTGATCGGCGCCGTCTACGTCGCGATCAAGTCCGAGTTCCCGCGCGCGACTCGACGTGCGAACGCCGTGCCGCGAGGAACTCCAGCAGATCAGACCGTGTGAGGATGCCGGTCGGGCGGCCCGCGCTCACGACCACCACCGCGCCGCTGCCACCGGAGAGCCCCTCGTAGACCTGGTCGACCGACGCATCCGCATCGACGGCGGGGAGCGGGGGCTGCATCGCGACTGCGACCTCGTCGTTCAGCGCGTCCGCGTTCTTGAAGACCCGCTCGAGCAGCTCGCGCTCCTGCAGAGAGCCGACGACGTCCGCGAGTGAGTCGACGGGCTCGCCACGCGTGACCGGGAGCTGGGAGATTCCGTACCGCTGCATCGCGTCGATCGCCGCGCCGACCTTCTCGTGCGAGCCGATCGTGACCAGGTCGGGCACCTCGTGCCCTGCCCGCCGGAACCGGAGCACCTCCTCGATCGCCGGCGGAGGCGTCGTCCGCTCGAGGAACCCGTACTGGATCATCCAGTTGTCGTCGTAGAACTTCGAGAGGTACGAGCGGCCCGAGTCCGGAAACATCATCAGGACACGCGCGTCCGACCCGAGCCTCTTCGCGACCTGCATCCCTGCCCACGCCGTCGACCCGGTCGAGCCGCCGACGAGCAGCCCCTCCTCGCGCGCGAGTCTGCGCGCCGTCAGGAACGAGTCGCGGTCGGAGACGCGCACCCATTCGTCGATCACCGACGCGTCGAGCGTGTCGGGCCAGCACTCCTTGCCGATCCCCTCGACGAGATACGGCCCCTCTGGGTGCTCCTCGTCGGCAGTGAACACGGAGCCCTCCGGATCGACGCCGACGATCCGCGCGCGCGAGCCGTGCTCCTTGAAGTAGCGACCGACGCCCGTAATCGTCCCGCCCGTCCCGACCGAGATGACGACCGCGTCGACGTCGCCCCCGTCGGTCTGCTCCCACAGCTCCGGGCCGGTCGTCGCGTAGTGGGCCTCGGGATTCGCCTGGTTCGAGTACTGGTCGGGCTTGAACCCGCCCGGGATCTCCTCGGCGAGTCGGTCCGAGACCATGTAGTAGCTCTCGGGCGAGTGCGGGTCGACCGCGGTCGGCGTGATCACGACCTCGGCGCCGTACGCACGCAGCATCGAGATCTTCTCCTGGCTCATCTTGTCCGGCATGACGAAGATGCAGCGGTAGCCGCGAAGCGCCGCGGCCATCGCCAGACCGACCCCGGTGTTGCCCGACGTCGGCTCGACGATCGTCCCGCCGGGGCGCAGGCGTCCGTCCTTCTCCGCGGCCTCGACCATCGCGAGGCCGATGCGATCCTTCACGGAGCCGCCGGGGTTGAGGTATTCGAGCTTGGCGAGCAACTCCCCCGGAACGTCACGGCTGAGGCGTTCGAGCCGCACGATCGGCGTCCGGCCGACGAGCTCGAGGACGGTCGGATACTCGCGCGCCACGACGAACTAGCCTAACCGCGCAGCGACCAGAACTCGCCGACGAGCCCGACGCGGTCGAGGATCGCCTGCGACTCCTCGAGCGCCCGCGGGCCCCACCCGGGATCGAGCCGTGTCCACCACCAGGCGCGCGCCAGCTCGTTCAGCGTGGGCGCCGAGAGGGTCGCGCCGGGCGTCCAGCCGTTCGCGTCGAGCCAGCGACTCAGATGCTCCTCCGACCGGAGGAAGACCATCGTGCTTCAGGTGAAGCCGATGTCGTCCCACCAGCGGCGTGCCGGGACGACGAAGTGAACGAGAAGCTCGCGCCCGACCACGAGCTCGCCTTCGACGACCTCGAGCTCGAGCTGCTCGCCGCAGCACGCGCAGGCGGTCTCGATCCGGCCGTCTCCGTGCAGAGCGGCAGGGATTCCGAGAGCGTCCCACGCGCACGTCCCCGTCCACGTTCGCCCCCCTGCGTGAACGCGGTGAGGTGTCGGTGCGAAGCAAAACGGATTCGCCATCCAGACGTCGACGGTGTTCGGGTAGAGGACGAGCGCATGCGCGTCGTGCAGCCGGCGATAGGCAGCGGCGGCGTCGGGCTCGGGCACATCGAACGCGGCGGCAGTCTCGACGGTCGTGGGCGGACGCCCGTTCGCCACGACCGAGAAGTACACGTGACGGCGCACGTCGAGATCGAACGCGTCCATCAGTGCCTGAAGTGTCGGCGCCCTGTGAACACCATCGCACCCTCAGCGGCCGCGACGGCCGCGATCACCTCGTCGTCGCGCTTCGAGCCGCCGGGCTGAATGAAGGTCCGGACGCCCTCGTCGAGCGCGAGCTGCGGCCCGTCGGGGAACGGGAAGAACGCGTCCGAGGCGAGCACGGCGCCGTCGAGCGAATGGCCGAGCTCGCGAGCCTTGTCCAGCGCGATGCGCACAGAGTCCACGCGGCTCATCTGCCCGGCACCGATCCCGAGCGTCTGCCCGTCGCGAGCGAGCACGATCGCGTTCGACATGACGTGCTTGGCGACACGGAGTGCGAAGAGGAGATCGTCCCACTGTGCGTCCACCACGGTCCCTGCGACCACCTGCATGACCTCTCGACACCCGATGCCAAGGTCGCGCGACTGCACGAGCAACCCGCCGAGCACGCGCCGGTAGTCGCGCTCGGACTCGTCCGGCGCCCGCTGCTCCGTGTGCTCGAGGACGCGAAGCGAGGGCTTCGCGGCGAGGATCTCGAGCGTGCCGACGTCGTACGCCGGTGCGAAGAGCACTTCGACGAACTGCTGTGCGAGCGATCGCGCGAGTGCGACACTCACCGCGCGGTTCACGACGACCACGCCTCCGTATGCGGACACCGGATCGGCCGCGAGCGCCTTCGTATACGCCTCCTCGATCGTGTCGGCGACGGCAACGCCGCATGGATTCGCGTGCTTGACGATGGCGCACGCCGGCCGGCCGAGCTCGGCGACGAGCAGGCGCGCGGCAGAGAGGTCGGCGAGGTTGTTGAAGGACAGGTCCTTGCCCTGCAGCTGGTCGACGAAGGAGAGAAGGTGCGTCCGCGCTCCACGCTCGGCGTAGTACGCCGCCTGCTGGTGCGGGTTCTCTCCGTACGGCAGCTCGCGCACTCGCTCGAACGCGGGGACGAGGAACTCCGGCAGGCCGGAGTCCCGCTGGAACCACCGCGCGATCGCGGCGTCGTAGGCGGCCGACCGCGCGAACGCGATCGCCGCGAGCCGTCGTCGAAGCTCCGGCGTCGACGCGCCGCCTCCGGCCCGGAGCTCGGCGAGCACCTCGTCGTAGTCCTGCGTTCGCACCACGACGAGCACCGACGCGAAGTTCTTGGCCGCGGCGCGAAGCAGCGTAGGCCCGCCGATGTCGATCATCTCGACGAGACCCGTTTCGTCGAGCTCCGGCCGATCGACGGCGAGCTCGAAGGGGTAGAGGTTGACGCACACGAGATCCACGGGCTCGATCCCGTGGTCGCGCAGCGCGACGAGATCCTCGGGTACGCCGCGGCGGGCGAGGATTCCGCCGTGGATGTGTGGGTGCAGCGTCTTCACGCGCCCGCCCAGCAGCTCCGGGAACCCCGTGACGTCCTCGACTCGCGTGACCGGGAGCCCCGCCTCGGCGAGGACGTCTGCCGTGCCACCGCTCGACACGAGCTCGAACCCGAGCTCGACGAGCCCTCGGGCGAACTCGGCGACGCCCGACTTGTCGTAGACGGAGATCAGCGCGCGCACAGCTCTCCCACGACGCGG
>DASUCN010000109.1:0-13808 GCA_036276015.1 Gaiellaceae bacterium
CGTGCTGGAGGAGCGCGACGGCCGCGTCGGCACCGTCTGCGTCTACCAGGCGTCGAGCCCGGAGGCGATCCGCCGCCACGCGGGCGAGGCGCTGCTCCCGGTGGACGAGATCGTCAAGGTCGTCGACACCGTCCTCGTCCGCCCCGACCCGATTCCTGCAGCCGCCTAGAGCGAGGTGAGGACGATGCGCATACGGCTCTTGGTCTTCCTGCTGCCCGTGCTCGTGACCGTCGGATTGACGAGCGTGGCGTATGGCACCCCTGCGGAGACCGACATGGCTCGCACCGAAGCGGCAGGCTGGGACTGCACTCCCAAGGTTCCGATCGCCGGGCAGTACTTCCACTGCGCCCCACCCGGACAGCCGTCGGTCGCCGACCTCGTCTCGACGCAGGGCATCACGCAGCCGACCCTCTCCCTGCGCGTGTTCAACGTCGCGGACGAGAGCTTCGCGGGGATCGAGTCGCTGATCCGGGACGACCTGTACAACGGCGAGCGGACGTGTCCGCAGGACGCGAAGAACCTCCCGAACGGGGTCTGGGGCCTCCTCGCGCTTCCCGGCCAGGACTACCGTGCCTGCCACCGGTTCGAGCGGACGACGACATCCTGACCCGCACTGAACGCGGAGGCGCCGGGCGAAGCGGAACGTGCCCGGCGCCTCCGACAACGTGCGTCCGCATCGAGCTTCGGCCGTGTCGAAGACGGGTAGCGGCAGGCGTCGATCTAGGCAATCTCGCCGATGTCGTGCCTGCGACGTGCGCCTAGCGTGATCGCGTCATGTTCGAGACTTACAGGATGCTCGGCGCAGCGCGCGAGGTCGAGTTGCAGAGCGCCGCACGGCGAGCCAATCCGCCACCACGCGCGGGTAGCGGATCCCAGCTTCGCAGTCGCCTTCGCGCAGTCCTCGGCGTCCATCTCCGAAGGAAGGAGAGGCCCGCTGGAGACCAATGTGAACCGGCGGCAAGGCGACGCGAGCGACCCGGCGGAGCGAGCAGGCCCCCGACGACATCGTCCGGACCAGTCGTTCCGACGTCGGGGCGCGCGAAGGCCGAGTGGTGACCGCAATGGTGTTGGGAGCGGGTCGGCACATGCGATCTCACGCGCAGGCGACACTCCAGCCTTGCGACACATCGACCATCGATCCATGATGTGCCCGTGACCTCGGGAGTGCGGTCGGCCGGAACGATCGAGCTCCTCGAGCGCGACGACGAGCTGGGGACGCTTTACGGCGCTCTCCGGTCTGCAGTCGACACCGGCGAAGGACGCGTGGTGCTCGTTCGCGGCGAGGCCGGTATCGGCAAGACGGCTCTCCTCGAACGCTTCTGCAACGAGGTCGATGACGAGGCACGCATCCTCAAGGGGGCGTGCGACTCGCTCTTCACGCCGCGCCCGCTCGGCGCGGTCGTCGAGGTCGCGCTCGCAACGGGAGGGCACCTCGAGAGCGTCGTCAGTACCACGACCACGCCGCACGCCGTTGCCATGGCGCTCATCTCCGAGCTCGAGAGAGTGCGAACCATTCTGGTCCTGGAGGACGTGCACTGGGGAGATGGCGCCACGCTCGACGTTCTACGGCTGCTCGGCAAGAGGATCCGCCAGGTGCCGGGCGTCGTGATCGCGACATACCGTGACCACGAGCTTGATCGTCGGCACCCGCTGCGTACCGTTCTGGGTGAGCTCGCCGGCGGAGACGGCGTGATTCGCCTCTCGCTGACGCCACTTTCCCCCGCGGCAGTCGATCGCATCGCTGCAGAGCACGCGCAGGACGGGGAGGCCCTGTACCGGATGACGGGCGGCAACCCGTTCTTCGTCCACGAGGTCGTCGACGGCCGCCTGGGCGAGATCCCCTCGACGGTGCGCGACGCAGTTATGGCGCGCGTGGCGCGGCTGAGCGAGGAAGCGCAGGAGACGCTCGAGCTCGTTGCACTCGGCCACCCTCAGACCGAGTTCTGGCTCATCGAGGCGCACGGCTCGCTCGCAGCCGTCGATGAGTGCCTCGACGCCGGGTTGCTCCATGCCGCCGGAGATGCCGTCTCCTTCCGGCACGAGCTCGCACAACGCGCCGTCGAGGAGTCGCTCTCACCGGGACGAGGGCTCGAGCTCCATCGCAACGTTCTGACGGCGCTGGAGGGTGCATCGGAGACGTCCTCGGATCTCGCCCGCTTGGCGCATCACGCCGAGGGCGCGCACGATGCCGACGCGGTTCTGCGCTACGCACCCGCCGCCGCCGAGCGTGCTGCCGCACTGGGAGCGCATCGCGAGGCCGCGGCGCAGTACGCGCGTGCCCTGCGCTACGTCGACAGGCTCGACGATCTCGCTCGCGCGGCCACGTATATGCGGCATTCGGTGGAGTGCTATCTCACGGCAGACGAAGACAATGGACTCGCTTCGATCGACGCGGCGCTCACGACGTTCAGGCAGCTCGGCGATCCGGACCGGATTGCGGCGACGCTCCGTTGGCGCGCGCTGACACTCCTCGGGTGGGGGCTCGGGACTGCGGCGAACGAGGCGGCGAACGAGGCGCTCGCCATACTGGAGCAACTGTCGCCCGGGCCCGAGATCGCCATGACCCACACCCTGCTCGCATCGCTGGCGATGGTCGACGAGCGAGCCGACGAAGCGACGCGCGAGGCGCACACGGCTCTCGTCTTGGCGGAGCAGGTCGACAGCATCGAAGCGCGGATCGCCGCACTGGCCTCCGCTGGTGCCGCGGGGGGCCTGCGAGGTGATGACGACTGCTGGGAACCACTCACGACCGCGGTCCACCTCGCCCGTGAGGCCGACCTCGAAAATCAAGTGGGTCGGGCGTTCCTGCTCACGGGCATGGCCGCCTACCGCGCCCGATCACTCGAGCGCATGCGAGCTGCCGTGCACGAAGGTCTCGAGTACTGCAGCGAGCGCGACCTCATGGTGTGGGAGGACGTCCTGCTCGCGATGCGAGCGTGGGTCGAGCTCGCAGAGGGCAGCTGGGAGGCCGCGACTCACACGGCCGCACAGGTTCTCGCCCGCAACTGCACGCTGTCCTCCGCGCAGGCGAACATCGTGCTCGGCCTGCTCCGCGCCCGCCGCGGCGATCCTGGCGCGACAGCAGCGCTCGACGAGGCGAACGCAGCCATCGAGCGGACAGGACAGCTGTGGTGGACCGGCCAGGCGGCCGCGGCCAAGGCCGAGACGGCCTGGCTCGAGGGGCGACCGCTCGAGATCCCCGCGCTGACCGATGCCGCCTACGCCGCCGCCATCGAGCGAGATGCGTCCTGGCCGCTCGCCGAGCTCGCGTTCTGGCGGAGAAAGGCAGGGCTGGAGGAGGACGTTCCGCACGCTGCCCGCGGACCGTTCGCGACACAGCTGCACGGCGACTGGCGACGAGCGGCGGAGGAGTGGGCCGAGGCCGGGTGTCCCTACGAAGTGGCCCTCGCGCTCGCAGACGGCGACGAGCCCGCACAGCGACGCGCACTCGACGAGCTCAGCAGGCTGGGAGCCCGCCCTGCGGCGCAGATCGTCGCTCGTCGTCTACGGCAAGGAGGCGCCCGCGGAGTTCCCGCCGTGTCACGGCGCAGCACGCAAGCGAATCCGGCGGGCCTCACCGCCCGCGAGGATGAGGTGCTGCGACTCCTCGGCCTGGGTCTCCGCAACGCCGAGATTGCGCAGCGGCTCGTCGTCTCGCGGCGAACCGTCGACCACCACGTGTCGGCGATCCTCCGCAAGCTGGACGCGCAGACCCGCAGCGAGGCCGTCGCGGTTGCTCATCGGCGAGGTCTGCTCGAAGATGGGTAGCCCGCGTCAGCGCGAATAGGCACTCCTGCCGCAGACACCGCAAGCCGCGCGTTCCACCATCGTTGAGTCGATTCAAGGAGGCTGACGATGGAAGTCAGGTTCTCACCGCTCTGGACGGCTCTGGCAGGGATTGTCGCGGCAGCCGGGTTCTTCGTCGGAGGGTACTGCGCTGCGATGGCAGCGGCGGCCGCCCCCGCCGAGCCGCCTACCGCGCAGGTCTCGTTCCCCGACTGGTTCTTGCCGATCTGGGACGCCTACGACCGCAATCCGTCCATCACGCCGGCGTTCGACTTCGCAGCGCTCTACTCCGGGGACATCCGAGGCTGAAGAGTGCAACGCGGAGGCGCCGGGCAAGGGGGAAAGTGCCCGACGCCTCCGTGATCGTCAGCGAGCAGCGGCAGGCAGCAGCTCCTGCCCGAATGCCGCCCGCTCGACGAACTCGCCCACACCCGGCTCGGCCCGAAGCTCGCCGCCTTCGACGAGGACGTGGCCGCGGAGCAGAACGATCTCGGGGGACCCCGTCACCTCGGTCCCCTCGAACAGGTTGTAGTCCGACTTCGAATGCTGGTTCTCCGCGGTGATCAGGTGCCGCTTCTCGGGATCGAAGATCACGATGTCGGCATCCGACCCCGGGGCGATCGTGCCCTTCCGCGGATAGAGGCCGAACAGCTTCGCCGGGTTCGTCGAGAGCAGCTCGACCATCCGGTTCAGCGAGATCCGGCCCGTTCGCACGCCGAACTCGTGGATCATGTGCAGCCGGTTCTCGAGGCCGGGCGCGCCGTTGGGGATCTTCGAGAAGTCGTCACGCCCCATCGTCTTCTGCCCGTCCCACAGGAACGCGCAGTGGTCGGTCGAGATCGCCGAGAGGATGTCCGACCGCACGGCGTGCCAGAGGACCTCCTGGTTCTCGATCGCGCGCGGCGGCGGCGTGTACACGTACTTCGCCCCCTCGAAGTCCGGGCGCTCGAGGAACGTGTAGTCGACGAAGAAGTACTGCGTGCACGTCTCGCCCCACACGTCCCAGCCCTGCTCCCGGGCCCGCGCGATCGGCTCGACCGCCTCCTTGCAGGAGACGTGGACGACGTAGAGCGGCGCGCCGGCCACACGAGCGAGCTGGATGGCGCGGTTCGTCGCCTCGCCCTCGGTCTCCGGCGGACGCGTGAGCGCGTGGTAGTGCGGCGCGGTGTTGCCCGCCGCGAGGGCCTGCTTCACGAGCACGTCGATCGCGTCGCCGTTCTCGGCGTGCACCATCACGAGCGCCCCTGTCTCCGCCGCGACCTCCATCGTGCGGAAGAGCGTCTCGTCGTCGACCATGAGCGCGCCCTTGTAGGCCATGAACAGCTTGTACGACGTGATCCCCTGCTCCGGGAGCCGGGCGAGCTCCTCGAGCGACCCGCCCTCGCGGAGATCCGTCACCGCGATGTGGAAGCCCATGTCGATGATCTGCTTCCCCTCGCGCTTGCCGTGCCAGGTATCGAGCGCCTCCGCGAACGAGGTTCCCGGCGCCTGGATGCAGAAGTCGACGTGACACGTCGTGCCGCCGAAGGCGGCCGCGGTCTGCCCCGACGTCACGTCGTCGATCGTGACCGTGCCTCCGAACGGCATGTCCAGGTGCGTGTGCGGATCGACGCACCCCGGCAGCACGTACCGGTCCGACGCGTCGATGACCCGGTCTGCGTCGACGTCCAGCGACTCGCCGATCATGACGATCCGTCCGTCCTCGACGTAGACGTCGCCGACGTAGTCGTCGGCGGCGGTGATGATCCTTCCGCCCTTGATCAGTATCGACATGCGCGCCTCCTGACGAGGTGGCGGGCCGCCGCCGAGGCCGGCCCGCCCCTCCGACTCGTCTACTCGCCTCCCGGCGTGACCTCGACCTCCGGCTTCTCCCAGTCCGCTCCCTCGACGTCCTCGCCGTCGTCCGCGAGCTCCTGGACGGCGGCCTCGGCGAGATCCGTGCGATACGCCTCCTCGGGCGTGATTCGCTTCTGGATGATCCCGTAGTCGAGAGCGATCTGCACCGTGTTGTCGAAGTCCTGCGGGCTCATGACCCCGATGCCGCTCTCGTTCGGCCAGATGAGGTCGTTGACCTCGTTCATCTGCCACGCCTGATGGCCGCGGCCGAGCGTCGGGCCGTTCTCGAGCACGATGTCCACGCAGTCGTCCGGGTTGTCGCGGCAGAAGATCCAGCCGCGGAAGCTCGCCTTCAGGAAGCGCCGAGCGATGTCCTGATTCGCCTCGTCGGCGATCCAGTCGCCGCGCACGAAGACCCCGTCCTCGAGCGCTCCGGTGCCGAGCTCGGACATCCGGAACACGTTGAGGTCCTCGAGCTTGTACAGCTCGCCCGTGTCCGGGTTCTCCACCTCGAGCACCTGGGCGAGCTCGTTGTACGTCATCGCCGCCGCCGCGTCGACCTCACGGTTCAGGAAGAGGTTCATGTCGAACGGCTGCGCGACCACGTTCACGTCCTTCTGGGGGTCGAGGCCGTTCTTCGTCAGGGCGGCGAAGAGCTTGTGCTCGTTCCCGCCGAGCCAAACGCCGACCTTCTTCCCGCGCAGGTCCGCGATCTCCTCGAGCCCGCTGTCGGCCCAGGTGATCTCGGTCATCCCCGACCGGGCGAAGACCTGGGCGATGTTCACGATGTCCTGGCCCTTGTCTCGCGTCGCCAGGAGGTTGTCGAGCCAGTCGATGCCGAACTCCGCCTGACCGCCGAGCACGACCTGCTCGGGGACGATGTCGGGACCGCCTGCCCGAATCGTCACATCGAGGCCCTCGTCCTCGTAGAAGCCCTGGTCGACGGCCGCGTAGTACCCGGCGAACTGCGCCTGCGGCACCCACTTCGACTGCAGCGTGACCGGGGTCAGATCCTCGCTCGCCGTGCCATCGTCGTCGTCGCCTCCGCAGCCGACGAGCACCACGGCGCCCAGCGCCGCGACGAGGACGGCGAGCAGCCACCACGTCCTTCTCCTCATGCCGATCTCTCCTCCTTTTCCGCCTGTCCGATCCAGCCTAGTGGTGTGCTCCGCCGCGCATCGACGGATGCCACCCCATCGTCAGCCGCTCCACGACGGCCACCGATCCATAGAACACGATCCCGAGCGCGCTCGCGAGCACGATCCCGGCCCACGCCTGGTCGAAGGCGAAGATCCCGACCCAGCGGCGGATCTCCACCCCCAGCGCCCCCGGCGCCCCACCGAAGTAATCCCCGACAATGGCGCCGATCATCGCGAGTACGGTCGCAACCTTCAACCCCGAGAACACGAACGGGAGCGCCGACGGTAGGCGCACGCGCCGGAAGATCGTCCGGTCACTCGCCGCGTACGACCGCATCAGCTCGATCGCGGACGGCGAGACGGACGTGAGTCCGCGCATCGTGTTGACCATGACGGGGAAGAAGCACAGGATCGCAGCGATCACGATCTTCGACGTCATGCCGGTGACGCCGAACCAGTTGTTCGTGATCGGCGCGAAGGCGATGATCGGCACGGCGCTCGCCGCGATCGCGTAGGGCATCACCGCCGCACGGACGAGACGGAAGCGTGCGACCACGACCGCCGCGAGGAACCCCAGCGACGACCCGACGACGAACCCCGCCACGGCCTCGCGGAAAGTGAAGAAGGCGGCGCTCCACAGCTCGCCGCGATCGGTCCAGAGCGTCCCCACGATGTCCGAGGGCGCGGGGAGCAGGAAGTTCTGAACGTCGAATGCCCTGACGGCGAGCTCCCAGAACGCGATCCCGACCACGAAGACGAGGACGGCCGGCACCCACTCCGCTGCGAGGGCACCGGTCCTGCTCACGCCGCGCCTTCCTCGACGGGCGGCAGCTCGCCCTCGCCCGGCGCCGTGCTGATCTCGTCGAGACCGCCCTCGCGCAACCGGTCGCGTACCTCGGTGACGAGCTCGAAGAAGCGCGGCTCCTCCCGGGTGTCCGCCGTGCGGGGCTGTGGCAGGTCGATCTCGACGGTCGCCGCGATCCGCCCGGGACGCCTGGACATGACGACAACGCGCGTGGAGAGGAAGACCGCCTCGGAGATCGAGTGCGTCACGAAGACCACCGTGCTGCCCGCGCGCTCCCAGATACGCAGCAGCTCCGCGTTCAGGCGCTCCCGCGTCATCTCGTCGAGCGCGCCGAAGGGCTCGTCCATGAGCAGGAGCGCGGGCGAGAACGAGAGCGCACGGGCGATGGCGACGCGCTGCTGCATGCCGCCCGAGAGCTGCCAGGGATGGAGGTCGCCGAAGCCCGTCAGCTCGACCAGGTCGAGGAGCTCGTCGACGCGCTGCTGCCGACGTTTCCCGTCCCAGCCCATCAGCTCCAGCGGGAGGGCGATGTTCCTGCGAACGGTGCGCCAGTCGTACAGCACAGCGTCCTGGAACACGAAGCCGTAGTCGCGGTCGAGCCGGGCCTGGCGCGCCGCCTTGCCGTTCACGACCACCTCGCCCGAGCTCGGCTCGACGAGGTCGGCGACGATCCGCAGCAGGGTCGACTTGCCGCAGCCCGAGGGGCCGATCAGCGAGACGAACTCTCCGTTCACGATCTCGAGGTCGATCCCGGACAACGCGGTGACGCCGCCCTCTCCGAACGACTTCGAGACGTCCCGCAGCGAGACGACCGGCGCGCGGCTCACGCCACGTGCTCCGGCGCGCGGCGCACGACCAGGCGCTCGGCGAGAACGACGGCGAGGAAGAAGGCGATCCCGAGCAGCGCGGCGATCAGGTTCGTCGCCCAGAGGCTCTCCGGCGACGAGATGTAGTACTGGTTGAAGTTGAGGATCGCCCCGCCCAGGCCGTCCTGGATGGACGCGGGCAGCTCGCCGATGATCGCCCCGACCACGGCCGCGGGCGCGGCGATCTTGAGCGCCGTGAAGATGTACGGCAGCGCAGCCGGCACCCGGAGCTTCCACAGCACGGACCAGCCGCTCGCCGCGTACGAGCGCATGAGCTCCACGGCGCGGGGATCCACCGACGTCAGTCCGCGCAGCGTGTTGATCGTGACGGGGAAGAAGGTGAGGTAGGCGGCGATGACGGCCACGGCGCCCCAGTCCTTGAGCCCGTCCGGCAAGCGCGGGTTGACCCAGACGACGACCATCGGGGCGACCGCCAGGATGGGAATCGTCTGCGACGCGACGATGTACGGGACGAAGCCGCGCTGCAGCAGGCGGGAGTGCGCGAGCAGCACACCGAGCGCGAAGCCGAACGCCGCTCCGAGCGCGAGGCCGACTGCCGCCTCCTTCGCCGTGAACAGGGAGGCGTCCCAGAGGACGCCCACGAGCAACGGGCCGTTGCGTCTGGAGGGCTCGAAGAGCTGTCCGAGCACGTCGTGGACGTGCGGCATCGTCCGGTCGTTGGCCTCGAACTGGCCGATACGGAGCTCGGTCGCCTCGCCCAGCCACTTGAGCGTCTCCCAGAAGAGCCAGAGGAACGCGAGTACCGCGAGGAAGAGCCCCACGCGCGCCGCCGCCCCCCGCGCACGACCCCCGCGCGAAGGTGACCATCGTGCCGGCGCGGCCACCGAGGCGTCCATCGCGCTATTCCACCACAGTCCGTTTCGAGGCGGGATAAGCTCGGCCGCATGTCGCTCGACCCGAAGCGCACGGTCGCCGAGCTGAAGGAGCTCAGGGAGCTCACCGGCGACGAGAACGGCGCCCAGCGCGTCGCGTGGACCGAGAGCTGGGAGACGGCACGGGGCTGGTTGCGGGACAAGGTCGCTGCCACGGGCGCCGTCGAGTCGATCGACCCCGCCGGGAATCAGTGGTTCACGCTCGCGGGCGCGTCCGAGCGCGCCGTGCTCGTCGGCGGCCACATGGACTCGGTCCCGAACGGCGGCTGGCTCGACGGGTGCCTGAACGTCCTCGCCGGAGTCGAGGTGCTCCGTCGCGTCGCGGACGAGGGGGAGCCACCGGTCACGCTGAGGCTCGTCAACTGGGCCGACGAGGAGGGCGCGCGCTTCGGGCGAAGCCTCTTCGGGTCGAGCGCCGCGGCCGGCTCGATGGCCGACCAGGACGAGCTCCGGCAGCTCGTCGACCGGGACGGCGTGTCGCTGCCCGACGCGGTCGGCGCGTACGGGGTGGAGCTCGACTCCGCCGTCGACGCCCGCTCGGAGCTCGAGTCGGCCGCCGCCTACCTCGAGCTGCACATCGAGCAGGGCCCCGTCCTCGAGTCGCTCGACCTTCCGCTCGGCGTCGTGCTCGGCACGTTCGGCGTCGAGCGCCACCGCATCGTGTGGCGCGGGCAGGCGGCGCACGCCGGCTCGACCCCGATGGACAAGCGCCGCGACGCGCTCGCGGGAGCCGCGAAGCTCGCGCTCGAGATCCGGGACATCGCGGCTCGCGTGGGCGACGGCGCCGTGTGCACGTCCGGCGGCGTGGTCTGCCGGCCCGGGATCGTGACCTCCGTCGTCGAGACGGCCGAGCAGCTCCTCGACCAGCGCCATCTCGACGCCGCGAACCTCGCCGAGCTCCTCGCGCAGGCGCAGGAGGCGAGCCGTCGCTTCGCCGCCGAGGAGGACGTCGACGTCGAGTGGGAGCGGATCTGGTCGATCGAGCCCATCCTCTTCGACGACACGCTGCTGCGCTTCTGTGAGGAGTCGATCGTCGAGGTCGCGGGCACGGCCCACCGCCTCCCGTCCGGGCCGCTGCACGACGCGGCTGAGGTCGCGCGCGCCGGAGTGCCGACGGTGATGATGTTCGTCCAGAGCCTGCGCGGCCTCTCGCACACGAAGCTCGAGGACACCCGGGAGGAGCACCTCGAGCTCGCGGTCAGCGCGCTCGACCGCCTCGCCGCAAAGACGATCGACTGGGTGGCAGGAGGCGGAGGCCGCTGATCCGGCGCCCGCGCGGCGAGGAGCTCGACGCCGTCGCCGCCCTCGTCGCCGAGCAGCAGGCCGATCCGAGCGCACGCGTCTCCGGCTTCGGCGAGACGTCCTCCGAGATCGCCGCTGCGCTCGCAGGCTGGGCACCGGGCTGGGCCGAGACGAGCGTCGTCAGCGTCGTCAGCGTCGACACGGGTTCGGTCGACGGGTTCCTCGGTGCGGAGCTCGACGAGACGCTCGGTCGCGCCTGGCTCTACGGGCCGGTGGTCGAGCGTGCGGACGGGGACGGGCTCGCGGACGGTCTCTACGAAGCCCTCCTGCGGCTCGTTCGTCGAGTCGCCCCCCTCGACCAGGAGCTCGCCGGTGACGTCGCCAACGTCCGCGTCGCGGGCTTCGCCGGCCGGCACGGCTTCACCGCCGGAGAGGTGCATCACCTGCTGACGGTCTCGGGCTCCGCGCTCGCAGCTCTGGCGACCGAGCCCCTTCCTTCCATTCCGCCCGATCGGCAAGCGCGCTTTCTCGAGCTGCACGACCGCCTGTTTCCCGGCACCTACTACACGGGAGCGCAGCTGCTCGAGATGGCCGCAGAGGGCGTCGCGACCGTGCTCGGCCGCGTCGCGGACGGCGATCTCGTCGGGTACGCCGCGGGCCGGATCGACGAAGGCGGCGGCGGCTACCTCGACTTCGTGGGCGTCGATCCCGGCTGCCGTCGCCGGGGACACGGCCGTGCGCTCGTCCGCGCGATGTGCGGCGCCCTGCGCGAGCTGCAACCGATACCGCGCCTCCGGCTCACGGTCGGCGGCGCGAACGCGGCTGCGCTCGAGCTCTATCGCGAGCTCGGGTTCGAGCGCACGTCGAGCATGGTCGGCTACCGCCGGCCCCCTGGAGCGCCGGCCTGACCTCGTCCTCGCGTGGGGTCGTGGCCGGCCTCGCGGTCGGCGCCTGCCTCACGTGGAACGTCGCGAACGTCGGCGCGGTGGCGGACCCGCTCGCGGTGCACTACGGCGTCTCCGTCGCCGCGATCGGGCTGCTCACGACGGCTCTGTTCGTGACCCAGTTCGCGGTGCAGTTCCCGGCCGGACGCGGCGCCGATCGCTTCGGGGCACGGTCGGTCGCGCTCGCCGCGATCGCAGCCGGCGTCCTCGGGAACCTTCTCCTGCTCGTCGACGGCGGGCTCGGCCTCGCGCTCGCTTCCCGCCTGGTCGTCGGAATCGGCTCGGGAGCCGCCTTCGTGAGCGGTCTCGACCTCGTCCGCGCGGGAGGCGGCGGTACCGCGCTCCAGGGTCTCTTCGGCGGCGCGACGATGGCCGGCGGCGGCCTGGCGCTCGTGGTCGTTCCGCCCCTGACGGACTCGACGAGCTGGCGGGCGCCGTACTGGACGGGCGTCGTCCTCGCCCTGGCGGCGACGGTTCCGGTGCTCGCCGCGTCGGGGCTGCCGCGTGTCGGCCACGCCGTCACCTGGGTGGTCGCGGACCGGAGGCTCGTTCCGCTCGGAGCGCTGCAGGCGGCGACCTTCGGTCTCGCGGTCATCGCCGGCAGCTGGGTGGTGCCTCTGCTCGAGCGGCAGGGCATCGGCTCGGCGGGGGCGGGGCTCGCGGGCGGGCTCGTCCTCCTGGCCGGGATCTTCGCCCGCCCGCTCGGAGGCGTGATCAGCGGACGCGTTCGTCCACGCCCGGTGATCGGCGCCGCGCTCGTGACGCTCGCCGCCGGAGCGCTGCTGCTCGCGCTCGGCGCGCCGTTTCCCGTCTCCGTGCTGGGTGCGCTCCTGATCGGCGTCGCCGCGGGCCTGCCGTTCGCCATGATCTTCGCGGCCGCGCAGCGGCTCCGGCCGGACGCGCCCGCCGGAGCGATCGCGCTCGTGAACTCGTGTGCCGTCTTCGTCGTCCTCGTCGGCACGCCGCTCGCCGGTCTCGCCTTCGAGCTGCCGAGCGACGGGCGGCTCGCGTTCGCGGCGATCGCGGCCGCCGCGCTCGCCGCTCTCGTGCCGCTTCGCAAGGCCCGTCTCTAGCGCGATAATCGCCGTTCCCGCAACGAGCGAAGGAGAGTTTCGAGATGGCCCTGAGCTTCGGTGTCACCGTCCTGCCCGACCCGCCGTACACCCGGTTCCTCGAGCTCATGCGGCACGCCGAGGCGAACGGCTTCGAGTACGGCTGGACGTACGACTCGCACGTCCTCTGGCAGGAGTCGTTCCCGCTGCTGACCCTCGCCGTCCAGGCGACCACCACGATGAAGTTCGGGCACTGCGTCACCAACCCCGGCACGCGCGAGCCGACCGTTCTGGCGAGCGGGTACGCGACGCTGCACGACATCTCCGACGGCCGCATGGTGATGGGCATCGGCCGCGGAGACTCGGCGCGCCGCTACATCGGGCAGAAGCCGGTCCGCGTCGCCGAGTTCGAGCGGCGCTGCCGGATGATCAGGGACTTCATGAACGGCCGCGAGGTGGAGTGGAACGAGAAGCAGCTGAAGCTGAGCTGGGTGCGCCCGGAGCTCCCGGAGATCCCGATGTGGGTCGCCGGCTACGGGCCGAAAGCGCTCGCCGTCGCGGGCCGCGTCTCCGACGGCGTGATCATCCAGCTCGCCGACCCGGTGATCATCCAGTGGATCATGGACACCGCCCGAAAGGCCGCCGAGGAGGCCGGCCGCGATCCGGCGGAGCTCAAGTGCATCGTCTGTGCGCCGAGCCACATCACCGACGACCTCGCCGACGCCCGCGACCAGGTGCGCTGGTTCCCGGCCATGGTCTCGAACCACGTCATGGACCTCATCGAGCGCTACGGCTACGAGTCGGAGATCCCGCACGAGCTCACCGAGTACGTCCGCGTGCGCAAGTTCTACGACTACGACGAGCATTCCCGCGTAGGGGCGAAGCACGGCGAGTTCGTGACGGACGAGATCTGCGACCGCTTCTGCGTCCTCGGGAACGCCGAGCAGGCGACGGCGAAGCTGAAGGAGCTCGAGGCCGTCGGCGTCGACCAGTTCAACATCTACCTCATGACGCACGGTCAGGAGGAGGACCTGGCCGCCTACGGGCGCGACATCGTCCCGCGGTTCGCATAGGCGTCTTCCGTACCGGGCCTCAGCCGGGTACCGGAAATCGTTCGCCCTGGCCTGCGCTCAGAGAATGCGAGCGCCGAGCGCGCTCGCGACGAGCTCGACCGCCGTCGCCGCCGTGGTGTTCTCGCGGTCGAGGATCGGGTTGACCTCGACGACCTCGAGCGATCCGGCGAGC
>DASUCN010000110.1:0-12326 GCA_036276015.1 Gaiellaceae bacterium
GCCGCCGCGAGGAGCAGCGACCCCCAGCGGCCGATCTCCACGCTGGAGAACATCCAGTCGACGACGATCAGCGCAAGGGCGTTGATCCCCCAGCGGATGAGGAAGGCGATCAGGATCATCGCGCTCTGCCGGCCGCAGTCCTTCGCCTAGAAGATCTTCTGGAGCTTCATCGCGGCGCCCATGTCGCCCTTGATCTTGAGCTTGCCCGTCATGTAGGCGGTCGTCGCGTTCTGCTCACCGGAAGCGATCTTCTCGAACGTCTCCTCGCTTGCCGAGAAGGTGCAGTCGGCGTCGCCGGCGCCCTCGCTGACGGTGACCGCGCCGTCCGCGACGGCGACCGTCCACACGCCCGCACCCTCGATGTCGAAGACGTACGTGTTGTTCATGCCCTCGATCTTCTCGGGGGCGACCCGGCTCGGAAGGGCTTCGAAGAACTCCTGTGCGGTGGGCATGCCTGCTCGTTCCTCCTCGTTCGCGAACGGGCGGAGCCTATCGCGCCGATACCATCGACGCGGCGTGGACCTCGACCTCACTCCCGAGCAGGAGCTGATTCGCGACACGGTCCGGACGTTCGCGCGAGACCGAGTCGAACCGGTCGCGCCCGAGCTCGACCTCAGCGGCCGGTTCCCGTACGAGCTCGTCGCCGAGCTCGCGGAGCTGGGACTGATGGGCCTGCCGATTCCCGAGCGCTACGGCGGCGCGGGCGGCGACACCGTCTCGTACGCGATTGCGATCGAGGAGCTCACGCGTGTCGACTCGTCCGTCGCGATCACCGTCGCGGCGCACACGTCGCTCGGGACGATGCCGATCCTCCTCTTCGGCTCGGAGGAGCAGAAGGAGCGCTGGCTGCCCGACCTCGCGTCCGGCCGCCGGCTCGCCGCCTTCGGGCTGACCGAGCCCGGCGCGGGCTCCGACGCGGGCGCCACGCGCACGACCGCCGAGCTCCGCGACGGCTCCTGGATCGTGAACGGCTCGAAGCTCTTCATCACGAATGCGGGCACGGACATCACCTGGGGCGTCACGATCACCGCGCGCACGGGCGAGGACGAGGTCTCGAACATCGTGGTCGAGAACGGGGCGCCCGGATACACGATCTCGGGGCCGCTGAAGAAGCTCGGCTGGCGCGCGTCGGACACGCGCGAGCTCGCGTTCGAGGACTGCGCCGTGCCCGAAGGGAACCTCCTCGGCCCGCGCGGCGAGGGCTTCCGGCAGTTCCTTGAGATCCTCGACGGGGGCCGCATCTCCGTCGCCGCCATGGGTGTCGGGCTCGCGCAGGGTGCATACGACCTCGCGTTCGCATACGCGCAGGAGCGCGAGCAGTTCGGCTCCAAGATCGCCTCCTTCCAGGCGATCCGCTTCAAGCTCGCCGACATGGCGACGGAGATCGAGGCCGGCCGCGCGCTCGTCCTCAAGGCCGCGTGGCTGAAGGATCAGGGCCGGCCGTTCGCCCGCGAGGCGGCGATGGCGAAGCTCTTCACGGGCGAGCTCTCGAACCGTGTCGCGAACGCCGCTCTGCAGATCCACGGCGGCTTCGGGTACATGGAGGAGTCGGCAGTCTCGCGCTTCTACCGCGACCAGAAGATCCTCGAGATCGGCGAGGGAACGAATGAGGTGCAGCGGATGGTCATCGCTCGCCATCTCGGTCTGTAGGGGCGAGGCTTGCCCCGCCCACTCGTCGCTGCCGTCGCGCTGATCGGGTTTCTGTGGTCAGGCTCAGCGGAGGCCCACGTCGTCGCGACGCCCGCATTCCTCCCCAGTGGGAGCTCCGAATCGATCACGTTCACAGTCCCGAACGAGCGGGACGATCCGATGACCGCCTTCACCTTGACCGCACAGGATGGCGTCGCGATCGAGCACGCGCATGCCGTCGCCGGCTGGAACGAGTCGCTCGAGGACTCGACCGCGACGTGGACGGGCGGTTCGCTCGCATCCGACCAGGAGGCCTCCTTCGGCGTCGATCTCGCGGCCGATCGCGAGCCAGGGGTCGTAGAGCTGCAGGCCGCGCAGCGGTATCCCTACGGCGCCGTCGTGACCTGGCCGGTGCCACTCACGATCACACCGGCCGACGAGACGCCCTCTCAGAACCTCGTACTCGCCGCGGTCGTGGGCCTCATCGGCGTGCTGGCCGTCGTCGCTGTTGTGATGCTCGCTCGCCGGCGCCGTCCCGCATGATCGAGATCGCCGTCGAGACCCCGCTGCAGGACGACGTCCGGCGGCTCATCGCGGAGCTCAACGCGCATCTCCTCACGCTCACCCCGCCGGAGTTCTGCTCGCACATGACCGTCGAGGAGATGGCGGACGAGGACACGACCGTCTTCGTCGCACGAGACGAGGGAGTCGCCGTCGCGTGTGGCGCGCTCCGTCGCCATGGCGCTGGCGTCGGCGAGGTGAAACGGATGTACACGGTGCCTTCACGTCAGGGGGAGGGCATCGGCGGGGCCGTTCTCGAGCGCCTCGAAGCCGTCGCGCGGGAAGAGGGCCTGGCGCGCCTCGTCCTCGAAACGGGCCACGTGCACGACGCGGCGTACCGGGTCTACGAGCGCGGCGGCTTCACTCGCTGTGAACCGGTGCTCGACTACCCGGATACCGGCTTCTCGGTCTTCTACGAGAAGCAGCTCGTCTGACGGGTGGGAACGACCAAGCCCGCTAGGACTGCCCACGACCAACCGGAGGAGCGTTACGCGATGACATCTCTCGACCTGCAACGACTAGACCACGTCTCGCTGAACGTCAGCGACCGCGCGCGCTCGATCGCCTGGTACCGCGACGTGCTCGGGCTCGAGCAGCGCGGGGGAGGGAGACGGGACGACTGGCCCGTCTTCATGGGAGCGTTCGGCGCGTGCATCGCGCTCTTCCAGGCGGAGGTCGTGTCGCCCGAGCGGCAGCACGAGTCGACCGGCCTGCGGCACATCGCGTTCATGGTCGGGCGGGACGAGGTCGACCGGGCCAAGACTCACCTGGCGGAACGAGGTGTCGAGTTCCGGTCCGAAGACCACGGGAATTCCCACTCTGTGTACTTCTCCGATCCCGACGGCAACGTGATCGAGCTGACGACCTACGAGGTATGACGCCGGCCTCGTGCGAAGCCCCGGCGCGCTCGCGCCACCCGCCGACACTTCAAGAGAAATAGCGGGACCGGCTGGTACGGTCGGACCCGGCCATGATCTTCACGCAGTTCGTCGACGACGCGCTCGGGTGCGCCTCCTACCTCGTCGGCGATCCCGGTACCGGCCAGGCGGTCGTCGTCGATCCCGCCTTCGCGATCGAGCAGTACCTCGAGGAGGCCGAGCGGCGCGAGGTGCGCATCGTCCGCGTGATCGAGACGCACACGCACGCGGATCACCTCTCAGGGCACGGGCGCTTCGCGCTCGAGCACAGCGTGCCGGTGAGCATCCACCCGGCCGCCACGCCGGAATACCCGCACGACCCGATCGACGACGGCGCCGAGATCGTGCTCGGCGACATCGTGCTCCGCTGCATCCACACCCCGGGGCACCGGCCCGAGCACTCGTGCGTCACCGTGAGCGACCTCACGCGCGGCCCCGAGCCCTGGATCGTCCTCACCGGCGACTCGCTCTTCGTGGGCGACGCTGCGCGGCCGGATCTCGCGGTCGAGGCGCGCGAGGGCGCCGAAGGGCTCTTCCACTCGCTCCGGCGCCTCACCGAGCTCCCCGACGGCGTCGAGGTCTACCCGGGCCACGTCGCAGGCTCGTTGTGTGGCAAGGCGATGAGCTCGAAGGCGTCGACGACGATCGGGTTCGAGCGCCGCTTCAACCGTGCGCTCCAGACCGACGACGTCGCGCTGTTCGTCGCCGAGTCCGCCGGCATCTCGACTCCACGGCCGCCGAACATGGAACGGATCGTGGAGCTGAACCGAGGTCCGTTCGTCGGCGCGCAGCCCGAGCCCGAGGAACTCGCCGCGCCGCTCCCCGATACGCAGATCCTCGATGCCCGCCCCTTCGCCGCGTTCGCCGCCGGCCACCACCCGGGAGCCGTGAGCGTCCCCGTCACGGGAACGCGCTTCTCGACGAAAGCGGCGTTCGTGCTCGATCCAGGCCCGCTCGTCGTGGTCGCCAGGGACGAGGCGGAGCTCGCGGAAGCCATTCGCGGCCTGCGCTCCGTCGGTCACCTGGACATCGCGGGCTACCTCCTCGGAGGCGGCCCGGAACGCATCGAGCCCGTGTCGGTCGAGGAGCTCGACGAGCTGCTCGAGCGTGGAGCGGAGCTCATCGACGTCCGTGAGAAGGACGAGCGCGACACCGGCTACATCGCCGGCAGCCGCAACATCCCGTACCGGTTGCTCGCGCTCGGCGAGGCGGACCTCCCACAGGACAGGCCGATCGTCACCATCTGTGAGACAGGCCCGCGCGCGGCCATCGCTGCGAGCATCCTCGCCCGCGACGGCTTCGACGCGCACCCGGTCGTCGACGGCGGGATCGACTCCTGGGTCGCCTCCGGCAAGCCTACGGTGGAGTTCAGACGCTGCGGTAGCTGATCAGCTCGCGGCGGCGATGGTCTCGTCGGCCTCGCGGAGGTACGTCGTCGCTCCGACGCTCCTCCAGAAGGCACGAGCACGCTCGAGCTGCTCCGTAGCCTCGGTCTGACGCCCTTCGGCGGCCAGTACACGCGCGGCGAGCAGCCGTAGCTCGGCCTGGAGCGGTTGCTCGCCGGTCGCGTCGAGGACGTCCGCGGCGTCCGCGAAGCGTCCCTCGACGACAGCTGCGGACGCGTCACGCCACGGTCCTGGGATGAGCCGGCCGACGATCTCGTTCGCCTGGGTCGAGCGGCCCGCCTCGGAAAGCGCGAGAACGAGCTCGACGTGCCACTCCTGCGCGTCACCGACGGAGTCGTGCTCGACGATCTCCTGCATGAGCCCGTCCAGCGTGATCTCGGCCTCGTCGCGCCGGTCGGCGCGACGAGCATGCCGTGCGTAGGTCGCGAGGTAGGGCCATACGCCCTGCTCGCCGGCGGCGCCATAGAGCTCGACGACGTCGCGCAGCTCGTCGACCGGAGACGCCAGCTGACCGCGTGCAGCGAGGATCAGCGCCCGTGCAATTCGAGCCGCGCCCTCGGCGTACCGCGCCCCCTCCGGGGCGTCGTCGAAATGGCCGACGACGACGAGCGCTTCGTCCCACTTGCCGAGCGAGTAGTAGTTGGACACGACGTTTCCCCTCGTGAACCAGGCGCCCTGGATCTCGCCCTCCTGCTCGGCGCGCTCCACCCGCTCTTCCGCCGCACGACCTGCTCGCCGGAGGTCGCCGATGACCGCGTACGCCCAGCCGAGGTTCGTCAGCGCGCGTCCGGCAACCGAGCCCCTGTGACCCACGAGATCCAGTGCGACCTCGAGGTCGTGAACGCCACCGGCGTCGCCGAGCGCGACGCGAGAACAACCGAGAGTCACGAGAGTGTGCGCCTCGATTTCGGCGTCTCCGACCTCGCGCGCCAGATCGAGCGCCGCAAGGGCGAGCTCGTGACCCAGCTTCGGCCGGTACGAGAGCATGGCTCTCCTCGCTCGCTCGGAGACGACGAGCGCCTTCGCTCGCGAAGGCGGTCGGTCTTCGACCAATCTCGACGCGCGCTCGAGCCAGACGTCGACGTCGGCCGACAGCGCATGCCAGGAGTGGCGGCAGGCCATGACCGCAGCCTCTGCCGCCCGCTCCGGGTCACCCGCCCGTTCGAACGCCTCGATTGCGCGTGGAAGTGCATCCCCGATTCGACCGACGTAGCCGAAGGCTGTTCCGGCGGCGAGCAGGAGCTCCGCGCTCGGCTCCTCGCCGTCAGGAAGGAGATCGAGCGCCTGGTCGAGGAAGTTCGCTGCGGCCGGATACGAGTGGAGCAGCAGCGCCCGCTCCCCTGCATCCTGTAACGCTCGCGCCGCACGGGCTCGCACGAATGACTCGTCCTCCCCCGCCGCGCGGAAGAGCTCGATCGCGGTCACGTAGTGATGGGCGACGGAGGCCGCACGATCCTCCGCGCGGTCGTCGGGGAGCGACTCGATCCACTCGGCAGCGGCAACATGCCGCGCCGCGCGCGCCGCGCGCGGGATCTGTCCGTAGGCGGCGTCACGCACGAGCGCGTGTTGGAACGCGTGCTGCGAGGCACCGGCAACTGCAGAGCGGTGCTCCCGCCGGATGAACTCCTTCCGCTCGAGCGAGCGCAGCGCGTCGTGCAGTTGCCACGGCTCGAGATTCGCGACCGTCGCGAGCGCATCCGACCAGAAGACCTTCCCGAGGACGGCGGCGTGCTGGACGAGCTGCTTCTCCTCGGGCGGCAAGAGGTCGATACGGGCGGTGACGATCCCCTGCACCGACTCGGGAAGCCGGCCCTCGACACTTCCGCCAGCGTCGATCATCCTCACGAACTCCTCTGCGTAGAGCGGGTTCCCGGCCGCGCGCTCGACGAGCTCGCGCTGCGTGTCGGCGTCGATCACCGAGCGCTCGAGGAGTGCCAGAAGGAGGCGTGTGGTCTCCTCGTCGCCGAGCGGCGCGAGCGAGACGGTGGTCGCATTTCGTTTTCCTCCGCCCCACCCCGGGCGGCGCTCGAGCAGCTCCGGCCGCGCGGTGCAGACCACGAGAAGAGGCACGCCGTCGACCCAGTCGACGAGGCCGTCGACGAAGTCGAGCAAGCCGTCGTCTGCCCAGTGCACGTCCTCGAAGACGAGCACCGTCGGGCCGCCCAGCGCGAGCATCTCGACGAACCGACGCCATGCCGAGAACGCCTCCCCTCGACGGTCACCAGCCGACAGGTCATCGCCGGCGAGACCGACGAGCGGTCGCAGATGTCGCTCGACCCAGGCGCGCTCGCCCGGATCCTCGACGATCTCGACCGCCTCACCGAGCTTCGCCTCGGTGACGTCGGCGGCGTCCGACTCGAGGATGCCTGCCTGTGCCTTGACGATCTCGCCGAGCGCCCAGTACGACGCACCCTCTCCGTACGGCAGCGAGCGCCCCTGCCGCCAGACGATCAGCTCCTCGTCGGCATCGACGACGCGGCTGAGCTCGAAGAGGAGTCGACTCTTCCCGATCCCAGGGACTCCGACGAGCGTGACGAGCTGCGTCGACCGATCTTCACGCGCCCGCTGCAGTGCCGCGACGAGGAGGTCGAGCTCGCGGTCTCTCCCGACGAGTGGGGCGCGACCGGCGCCGCCGAGATCGATGCCGAAGCGCGCACGCGGTTCGATCGCCTCCCAGACCGCGACGGGCTCCGCTTTGCCCTTGGCCTCCACGAAATCTGCCTCCCGGTAGACGATCCGCCTGTCGGTCGCACGGAAGGTCTGCTCGCCTACGAGGATGCCGTCGATCGGTGCTGCCGACTGCAGGCGAGCTGCGGTGTTGACCACGTCACCAGCGACCATGCCTTCCCCCTCGTCCGGCGAGGCGTCGAGCGAGACGAGCGCCTCGCCGGTGTTGACGGCCACTCGGACGTGGAGGTCGCGCCCCGGCTCCTCCTCGTTCAGGCGCGCGACCGCGTCGCGAACCGCGAGCGCGGCCCGCACGGCCCGCTCCGGGTCGTCCTCGTGCGACACCGGCGCGCCGAACACGGCCACGACGGCGTCGCCGATGAACTTCTCCACGGTCCCGCCCCGCTTCTCGAGCTCTTCGCGCGCCTTCTCGTGGTACACGCGCAACAGTGCACGGACGTCTTCCGGGTCGCTCGACTCGGCGCGCGCAGTCGACCCGACGAGATCGACGAACACCACGCTGACGACCTTGCGCTCCTCGCGCGCAGCCGAAGCGGCGCGAAGGGACGTGCCACACTCGGAGCAGAACTTCGCCGAGTCGGCGTTCTCGTAGCCGCAGGCCGGACAGCGTCCCATCCCGGCGCGAGTCTAAGCCGGTGGACCGACGCGCTCGACGACGTACCCCGTGTCGCGAAGCGCACCAAGGAGCTCCTGACAGTGCTCCTCGTCGCGCGTCGAGACGACGAGCTCGATCTCGGTCTGGAGTGCTGTCTGCGTGCGGCCCTCGCGATGGTGATCCACCGAGACGACGTTGCCGCGGCCGCGCGCGATGAGATCGAGGACGTTCCGAAGCTCGCCCGGCCGGTCGGGGATGAGGAGGCGGATCGCGAGGAACCGGCCTGCTTGCGTCAGTCCCTGGCGGAGCACGGAGATGAGGGTGGTCGCGTCGATGTTCCCGCCCGACAGGACGACCGCCACGGGCTCCGAACCCGCGACGCGGCCGGCGAGCAGCGCGGCGAGGCCAACCGCGCCCGCACCTTCGACGAGAAGCTTCGTGCGCTCGACGCAGAGGACGAGCGCCTCGGAGATCTCCTCGTCGGAGACCTGCACCGTGTCGTCGACGAGTTCGTCGAGGATCGCCGAAGGCAGCTCGCCGGGATGCTTCACGGCGATCCCGTCCGCGATCGTGTAGCCCGGCTGGCAGATGACGCCGACGACACGGGCGCCCGGGCGTCGCGCTTTGAGCGCAAGCGCGATTCCCGCGCAGAGCCCTCCGCCGCCGATCGGCACGAGGAACGTCTCGGCATCGGTCGCCTGCTCGACCAGCTCGAGGCCGATCGTCCCCTGGCCGGCGATCACGCGCGCGTCCTCGAACGCGTGGACGAGCGTCGCGCCCGTCGCGGCGACGTGGGCGTGCGCGGCGGCGACGGCCTCCTCGAACCCTTCGCCGGTGAGCTCGGTCGCGCCGCCGTACGACCGCGTCGCCTCGACCTTCGCCATCGGCGCGTCCTGCGGCATGAAGATGGTGGCCGAGATGCCGGCCTCGCGCGCCGCCCACGCGACCGCCTGGCCATGGTTGCCCGCGCTCGCGGCGACGACCCCCGCCCGCCGCTCCGCCTCGCTCAGGGTCGAGATCGTGTTGAACGCGCCGCGGATCTTGAACGAGCCCGTGCGCTGGAGGTTCTCCGCCTTCAGGAACACCTGCCGTCCTGCGAGACGCGTGAACGTCTCCGAGGGATAGAACGGCGTCTCGCGTGCGACGCCCGCCAGGCGCTCGCGGGCCGCCTCGACGTCAGCGATCGTCGGCGTCAAGCCGGAACACCTCCTCGAGCAGCTCACGGACCGCGCTGAGCGGGTCGAGCTCGCGAGCCTCGACGCGCTCGAGGACGCGCTGCAGCTCCGGGTCGCCCGCAACCGTTGTCCGGAGATGCGCGCTCGCCCGGCTCG
The DNA here is from genome assembly GCA_036276015.1 of Gaiellaceae bacterium. GTDB lineage: Bacteria > Actinomycetota > Thermoleophilia > Gaiellales > Gaiellaceae > GMQP-bins7. The sequence continues at coordinate 9,128 of DASUCN010000110.1, forward strand.
ACGCCACCGCGAACACCTCGGCGGCAAGGTTCTTGCGCCGACGTTCCTCGAGCCTGCCGTCGGCCTCGAGACCGACACGGTGCTCGTCGAGGGCAGTCAGCAACTCGGGCACGTTCTCGCCGGTCAGTGCCTCGGTGAGGAGGATCGTCGGTCGGCGGTCCGGCTCGGCAAGGGCGACGATCGAGCGCACCTCGTTGAGCATCGTCTTCGCCGCTGGGTGCTCGAGCTTGTTGATCGCGATCACGTCGGGAATCTCCATGATCCCGGCCTTCAGCGCCTGCACCGCGTCGCCGGAGCCTGGCATGAGCACGAGAAGCACGGTGTCGGCGATTCCGGTCACCTCGATCTCGCTCTGACCGGCGCCGACCGTCTCCACGAAGACGACGTCCTTGCCCGCCGCATCGAGCAGGAGCACGGCCTGGAGCGTCGCCTCGGCGAGGCCGCCGAGGTGGCCGCGCGTCCCCATCGACCGGATGTAGACGCCCGGGTCGAGGAAGTGATCCGACAGCCGGATCCGGTCCCCGAGGAGCGCGCCACGCGAGAAGGGGCTCGAGGGATCGACCGAGACGACCCCGACTGTCCGGCTGCGGCCGCGCTCGAGGCCGACGAGTGCGCCGACGAGGCTCGACTTCCCCACGCCCGGAGGGCCGGTCACGCCGACGATGGCGGCCTTGCCGGTCGACGGATAGAGCTCGCGGACGAGCGGATAGGCGAGCGGGTCGCGGTCCTCGACGAGCGATATTGCGCGGGCGAGCGCGCGGCGATCGGCGGCACGGACGCCCGCGACGAGCTCCTCGAGCGTCAACTCCTTCCGCACCACGGAGGCATTCTGCGCAGATCGGAATCCCCGAGCGCGGACTTGGAAGCCGCGCGAGCTCTCAGCCAGGGGGTGCTCGATGTGCTTCGCGTTGCCGGCGAGCCTCGATCTCCTCGAGGAGCGTCGCGATGCGCTCGAGTGGCGGCGGAGCAGTGCCGTTGCTTTCCCCCTCCGGCTCCGCGAGCTTCGCGTGCCCGTTTCCGAGCCCCGCGACAGCCGACTCGGAGCTCGACATGATTGCCTCCTGCTCCTCGGCAGCCGTCACCGGTAGCCACCGCGTCATGACGAGCGCGACGAAGGCCGCGACGAGGTAGAGAAAGCCGGCGGCGATCCAGACCTCTCGCGCGCCGACGACGTCGACGAGGACACCCGCCGCCGCCATGGCCAGCCCGACCACCGCGTAGTTGGAGCTCATGATCGTGGCGAGCGCTCGCCCACGGTACTGATCCGGAGCTCCACGCTGCACGAGGAGCCGGTTGCACACGACCGCCGAGCCGTTCCCCGCCGCACCGCCGACCACGAACGCGGCAGCCAGCCAGATCGAGCCCGTGAGGGCCGCTGCTCCCCAGCCGACGCCCATGAGGACGAGCGAGCCGACGTAGTTGCGCCTCAGTCCGACCTTCCCGAGTGCGGGGGCACTCAAGAAGCTGCCGATCGCGAGACCCACTCCACTCGCCGCGATGAGGACGCCGTACCCGAAGTCACCGGCACCGAGCGTGTCCTTGGCGAAGACGACCTCGGCCACGTTGACCGCGCCGGTGCCGAGCAGCGCGACATTCCAGACGATCAGCACCGTCCGCAGGGAACGGGCGGTGGCGACGAGCTTGAGACCGTCGGCGACGTCTCGCCAGTGGCCGCGCGTGAGGGGATCCTCCGAGCGGAGCTTTCGGTCGGGGATCCGAGCGACCAGCACCGCGGAGAGGAGGAACGTGACGGCGTTGAACACGTACGGGACGTCCGCTCCCCACGCGGTCACCAGCGCGGCGCCCGTGAGCGGCCCGAGCATCATCGCAAGCGTGTCGACCGTCACGGTCAGCGAGTTCGCGTTCGTGAGGTCCTCGTCGCTGACGAGATTCGGAATTGCGGCATTGGAGGCCGGGAAGAAGAAGCCGGTCGCGACCCCGGCGACGGCTGCGAGTGCGACGAGGCCTCCCGCGCTGTCCACGAACGGGAGAGCCGCGAAGACGCCGAAGCGCACGAGGTCGGACGCGATCATCAGCCAGCGGCGCGACAGGCGGTCGACGAGCGGTCCGAGGAGGAAGCCGATGACGACGATCGGGAAGAAGTCCGCGATGAGGAGCGCAGCGACCCAGACGCCCGACCCGGTCAGATCCCAGATCTGCAATGTGAGCGCGACCGCCGCGAGGTAGGTGCCGAAACTCGAGCCCGCCGTCGCGAGGAAGAGGTACGCGAACGACGGCGAACGGCGAAGGAGGCCGAGACGGCTGGTGCTCTCCACGTCCGTGGATGACGCTACCACTGCATCGCAATTCCGACTACGGCCATTCCAGCCGCGTCCTGGCGGGACATGTGCCGATGATTCGGCGTGGCGCGGGCGGCGCCTGCTGCCCTACGAGGTGCCGCGCAGCGCCCGCTGCGTGCGCGTCGCGACCGCACCCGAGAGCCGTCGCAGCACCCTAGGGCTCGTACGCGAGGTTCTGACGCAGCCAGCGCTCGGCCTCCGCGGTCGGGATGCCCTTCCGCGCCGCATAGTCGACGACCTGGTCGCGCCCGAGGCGCCCGACCGAGAAGTAACGCGCCTGCGGGTGGCCGAAGTAGAGGCCGCTGACGCTCGCAGCCGGGGTCATGGCGAACGACTCCGTCAGGCTCAACCCGGCCTGCTGCGCATCGAGGAGCTCGAACAGGCGCCGCTTCTCCGAGTGGTCGGGACAGGCCGGATAGCCGAACGCCGGGCGGATCCCGCGGAAGCGCTCGCCGATGCGCTCTTCGCGGGTGAGCGACTCCTCCGGCGCGTACCAGGCTCGTCGTGCGACCTCGTGCAGACGTTCGGCGAAGGCCTCCGCCAGACGGTCGGCGAGGGCGCGCACCATGATCGCTCCGTAGTCGTCGCGGTCGGCCGCGAACGCGTCTGCGAGCGCCTCAGCGCCGTGGACGGCCACGGCGAACGCGCCGACGTGATCGCTCAGCCCTGTCTCGGCCGGGGCGACGTAGTCGGCGAGCGAGCGGTTCGGACGCGAGTCGGCGTGGTCGGCCTGCTGCCGCAGCATCGGAAAGCGGGCTCCTCCGTCGAGCACGACGTCGTCGCCGTCGGCGCGCGCGGGCCAGAAGCCGTAGACGCCCCGCGCCGTGAGCGACCCCGAACTCGCGAACTCGTCGAGCAGCTCGTTCGCATTCGCGAAGAGGTCGCGTGCGACCGCGCCC
>DASUCN010000111.1:0-6652 GCA_036276015.1 Gaiellaceae bacterium
TTCGAGGGCGTGTTCCAGACGGGGCGCTGGCCGATCGGGATCTACCCGCCGTGGCTTCGCTTCAGCGTGACCTTCCTCGTGCCGATCGCCTTCGCGGTCACGGTCCCGGCCGAAGCGCTGACCTCGCGCCTCGACTGGCAGACGCTTGCCCTGGCGGTCGGCTTCGCGATCGTGCTCTTCGCCTTCACGCGCTGGTTCTGGCGCTTCGGACTGCGGAGCTACTCGGGCGCGTCGGCGTGACGGCGGGCGCGCAGACCTGGCACTACGGCCTCGTCGCGCGCTGGTGGGCCGAGTTCAACGTCGACGGGGCCGAGATCGAGTTCTTCCGCCCCTACGTGGAGGCGGGACAGCCGGCGCTCGACGCAGCGTGCGGCACCGGTCGCTTGCTCGTTCCCTACCTGCACGCCGGGCTCGACGTCGACGGCTCGGACATCTCGCCCGACATGCTCGCTCACGCCCGGGAGCGGGCCGTGCGGGAGGGACTCGACCCGCCGACCCTCTACGCGCAGGCGATGCACGAGCTCGACCTCTCGCGCCGCTACCGCACGATCTTCGTCTGTGGCGGGTTCGGGCTCGGCGGTGTTCGGGAGCACGACGTCGAGGGTCTCCGCCGCATCTACACGCACCTCGAGCCGGGCGGAACCCTCGTGCTCGACAACGAGGTCCCGTACGCCGGAGGTGACTGGCCCTACTGGAGCAGAAGCGATTCGCAGGCGTTGCCCAGACCGTGGCGCGACCACGGCGACCGGAGGACCACGACGGACGGCTCGGATATCGAACTGCGGACCCGACTCGTCGACGTCGATCCGCTCGAACAGCGAGTAACCATGGACATGCGGGCCCTTCTCTGGCGGGGCGACGAGCTTCTTGCCGAGGAGGAGAGCTCCATCGCCATGACTGTCTACTTCACGCACGAGATCGTGCTCATGCTCGAGCGAGTCGGTCTCGTCGACGTGCAGCTTCGGGCGGGGTACGAGGATCGCGCTCCGACGCGGGACGACGATTTCGTCGTGTTCGTCGCGCGGAAGCCGAGCTGATCCGCCGAGCCTGCTAGTCTCCCGCGGTCTGTGTGAGGCGACGTGGCCTCGGACGGGGTTCGCCCCCGCCCGGGGCTTTTCTCATTTCAAGGGAGGTTTCATGGCACGACCCAGGACGGCAGCGAGGGGGGCGATGGTCAGGTCGAAGGATCGCGCGACCTCATCCGTGGCGTCACGCCGCGCCGTACTCAAGCGCATCAAGGACGAGGGTGTCGAGCACGTCCTCTTCTGGTTCACGGACCTCGAGGGGCATCTCAAGTCGTTCGCGATCACACCGAGCGAGATGGCCGAGGCGCTCGATGACGGGATGGGCTTCGACGGCTCGTCGATCACCGGCTTCAACGCGATCGAGGAGTCGGACATGGTGGCGATCCCGGATCCGGCGAGCTTCCAGATCATGCCGCGCCCGCTCGACGAGCACGGGCATCCGGTCGGCGCGAACGTCGCGCGCATGATGTGCGACGTGGTGACGCCGGACGGCTCGCCGTACGAGGGCGATCCGCGCTTCGTCCTGCGCAAGGCGCTCGACCGCATGAAGGGACTGGGCTTCGACACGTTCAACGTCGGGCCGGAGCTCGAGTACTTTCTCTTCGAGGACGACAGGGGCACCGAGACGCTCGACGAGGGTGGGTACTTCGCGATGACCGCGCAGGACGCGGCGACGGAGGTCCGCAACGACACGATTCACGCCCTCGAGGCGGTCGGCATCCCGATCGAGTACCACCACCACGAGGTCGGTCCGTCGCAGCACGAGATCGACATGCGCTACGCCGACGCGCTCTCGATGGCCGACTACACGATCACGTACCGGCTCATCGTGAAGGAGGTCGCCGCGTGGCACGGCTACTACGCGACCTTCATGCCGAAGCCGCTCTTCGGCGAGAACGGCTCAGGCATGCACACGCACATGTCGCTCTTCAAGGGCGGCCGGAACCAGTTCTTCGACCGCCGCGACGAGCACCATCTGTCGCCGGTCGCGAAGAGCTTCATCGCGGGGCTCCTCGTGCACGCCCGCGAGATGTCCGCGGTGCTTGCGCAGTGGGTCAACTCGTACAAGCGACTCGTGCCGGGCTACGAGGCGCCCGTGTACGTCGCCTGGTCGCAGCGCAACCGCTCCGCGCTCATCCGGATCCCCCTCTACAAGCCGGGCTCCGAGCAGGCCACGCGAGCGGAGATCCGCTGCCCCGATCCGGCGTGCAACCCGTACCTCGCCTTCGCGGCGCTGCTCCACGCCGGCCTCGAGGGGATCGAGAAGGGCTACGAGCTCCCCGACCCGATGGAGCGGAACCTCTACCGGCTCACCGCGAGCGAGCGGAAGGAGCAAGGAATCGTCTCGCTGCCCGAGTCGCTCGGCGAGGCGATCGAGGAGCTCGCCGGCTCGGAGCTCATGAAGCGAGCCCTCGGCGACCACATCTTCCCGCGCTACGTGGAGCTCAAGCGGCGCGAGTGGGACGAGTACCGCGTCCAGGTCACCGAATGGGAGAAGGAGAAGTACCTCGCAGCGCTCTGATCTCACTTGCATCTGTCCGTCGAAAGTCGGATGATGCGCGCTGCAGGGAACGCCGCAAGGCGAGCGGTGAGCCCTGTATCTGACGGCCGATCGCGGGCTCCCTGGTGTGGAGCCCGTGGTCGTTGTGGGGCGGATGGAAACCTCCGGTTTCCCCGCGTACCCCCTTCCCTTGGCGCAGCGCTCCGTCGGCCGCAGACGCGGCCGTGGCATCCCGTCGAGCGGGTCGACGTGTTCGCCTCCCTCTCCGTCGTCGACGCTGGACGTGCAGCGTGAGGATCCAGTCGTCGAGGCTCACGGCTTCCAGGTCATGAGGGCCACGATCGCGATCGTGGCGGCGAGGAGCGACGCGTTCAGGCCGAGATTCAGCGGATCGCGGAGGCGCCGCGCGAGTTCCGCGCTCGGAGCGTCACCCGTCGAGGCGAGCTGCTCCGCGAGCTCTCGCGTGCGGCGGTCCTGCCGGCCCGCGATGGCGCCGACGACCACGATCCAGCCGAGAAGCGCGAACGTCCCGCTGAGCCAGGCGGAGCCGAGGTCGATCCCGAGGCGGTTGGTCAGCCAGAAGCCGAACGCGACGGCGAGCACGAGGCCGAGCCCGATCAGGGGCACCGCCGGCCGGGCGCCTCGCATGGCCGCCGCGACATCGCTCGGGCGATCTCGTCGCAGCGCCGAGACGCGCGCGACCGTGGCCATCACGCCTCCCGACACGAACAGGAACGCGCCGGCGAGGTGCCAGAAGAGGAGCGCCTCGTTGCTCATAGGGCAACCTTCGCTGCACTATGAGCGGGGAGGGGTGTGGGGAACCGGGTGGTTCCCCACGTCTTTGAGAAGAAGGGGGCACGCGGGGAAAACATGGTTTCCCCCGCGAACGTGAGCCGAAGGCGAGCGGTGCTCATCCAGCGCCGACCCTACCCGCGACAATGAGCCTCGTGGACGCGACCGCACGGCACCTCCGCCTGCTCACCGAAACGATCGCGGCGGTCAACTCGTCGCTCGATCTGCAGGAGGTGCTCGAGCTCGTCGCGCGGAACGTCGCCGACGCGCTCGGAACCGACGCGTGCTTCGTCTACCTCTACGACGAGCGTGTGGACGAGCTCGTCCTTCGCGCGACGCACGGCACCCGAGTCGAGGAGCTCACGCGGACACCGCGCATGCGCCCGGGGGAGGGGATCACGGGCTTCGCAGCAGCCGAGCGGTCGCCGGTGATGATCCCCGAACAGGCCCACCTGGATCCGCGCTTTAAGGGCTTCCCGAATCTTCCCGAGGACGAGTACGAGTCGATCCTCGCCGTGCCGATCGTGACGCGCGCGGACGAGCTCGAGGGAGCGCTCAACGTTCGCACTCGCGCGCCTCGGGCGTTCACGGATGCGGAGGTCGAGCTTCTCGTGGCGATCGCCTCCCAGGTCGCCCAGTCCATCGAGCACGCGAAGCTGTACGAGCGGGCCCAGCGGCGAGTGGCGGAGCTGGAGGCACTGGCGCGGATCTCGGAGGCGGTCTCCGAGTCCCTCTACCTCGAGGAGTCGCTCGAGGCGATCGTGAAGACGACGATGGAGTCGTTGCACGCGACCGGCGCGGCACTCGTGCTCGAGGACGGGAAGATCGCGTGGCCGGAAGGCCGTGCCGGCGCATATGCCGTGCGCCTGCCGCTCAGGTGGAAGAGACGGCAGATCGGCGAGCTGGTCTGCGACCGGGATACGCCGTTCTCGGCCGACGACGAGGCGCTCCTCGAGGCGATCGCCCACCACGCAGCCGTCGCACTCGAGCACGGGCGCGCGGTCATGCGCGGCGTGCTGGCGCAGGAGATCCACCACCGCGTGAAGAACAACCTGCAGTCCGTAGCCTCGCTGCTACGACTTCAGGCTCGCGCGGAGAACGTCGACGCGCAGAAGTCGCTCACGGACTCCGTGAATCGAATCCTCGCGATCGCGGCCGTGCACGAGGTTCTGACCGAGCACCGCGAGGACGACGTCGATCTCGGCGAGTTGGTCGACCGCCTGCGCGCGATGCTCGTCCAGGGCCTCGTCGCCGGCAAGGACGTGACCGCCGAGCTCGAGCCGGTGTCCCTCGCCGGCCAGCGGGCGACGGCGCTGGCGCTCGTCTTCACGGAGCTCTTCCAGAACGCCCTCGAGCACGGGGGGAACCATGTCTCGATCGCGCTTGCGCAGCGGAACGGCGACGTCGTCCTCACGATCGCGGACGACGGCAGCGGTATCGACGGCGAGAAGGCGGGGACAGGGCTCTCCATCGTCCGCGCTCTCGTCCGCGACGAGCTTCGCGGCGAGCTTGCGCTCGCGAATGACGGGGGCCTGAGGGCCGAGGTGGTGTTCCCCGCGTGACGCGTGTGCTGGTTGCCGAGGACGAGACGCTGATCCGTCTCGATCTCAAGGGCCTGCTGGAGGCCGCCGGGTATGAGGTGTGCGCGGAGGCGCGCGACGGCGAGGAGGCCGTGACGCTCGCGCGTGAGACCGAGCCGGACGTCGCGCTCCTCGATGTGAAGATGCCGCGCCTCGACGGCATCGAGGCGGCGCGGCGGATCCTCGACGAGCGGCCGATCCCGATCGTCATGGTCACGGCCTACGGGGAGCGCGAGCTCGTCTCGCGCGCCGTCGAGGCCGGCGTGTTCGGGTATCTCGTGAAGCCGTTTCGCGAGAGCGACCTCCTGCCTGCGATCGCGACCGCCACCGCGCGCCACGTGGAACTGCGCGCGCTTCGCGAGGAGGCCGATTCGCTCGCGGAGGCGCTCGCTGCGCGCAAGGCGATCGAGCGGGCGAAGGGAATCCTCATGCAGCGCGAGAGCCTCACCGAAGAGGAGGCGTTCGCGCGGCTGCGCAAGGCGAGTCAGATCTCCGGGCGGCCGCTGAAGGTCGTCGCAGAGGCGCTCGTCGCGACGCTGTCCGACGACAGGGGTCAGACCCGTAGGGTCTGACCCCTGTGCCGTCCGACGCGGACCTGTCCCAACGGGTTACGCATTGGCTTGAACGAGCGTCTCGAGCGCGCGGGGTCCGACCCCGGAACCGTCCGCTGCGGACGAGGCCGGGCTACGTCGCGAGGAGGCGCTCCTCCTCGTACCGACGGTAGAGACGCCGCCCGAGCCAGACCGCGAAGGCCACGAGCGCGAAGGGCGCGAGCACGATCACGAGGCCGAGAGCGACCACGCCTTCCCAGGCGAGCACGTTGAGCGCCTCGTCGATCGTGCGGTCGATCCGCGAGGGCGGCGCGACTACGCCGAACGCACCCGGCGTGACGATCGTCAGCTGGATCGTCGACATCCGTGCCTCCGCGTTCGTGGACGCGATGTTCGTCCGCAGCCCCTGCAGCTCGGTGCGCAGCGTCTGCAGGCGAGCGCGCAGCACGGCCTCCGTCTGCGCGTCGAGCGTCTCGGTCGCGAGGCGAGCGCGAATCCGTGCGATCTGCGTGCGGACGGTCGCCTCGCGCTTCTCGAGCTCGTCGAGTGTCGCCTGCAGGTCGTCGATGCGCACCTGCTGCGCGACGATGCGACCCAGGTCGGAGAGGCCGGTGATCGCCTCCTGCACCTTGTCGACGGGAACGCGGACGGTGATCGCCGCACTTCCCTCCTCGCCTGTCGCGACGGACGACGAGACGACGTAGCCGCCGAGCGAGCGCGTGAGGTCGAGAGAATCCTGCGCGGCTCGTGAGACCGCATCGGAGTTGTCGACCTCGACCGTGAGCGTCGCGCTGACGCGCTGAGCGCGGCCTCCTGTGGTCGCATCCGCCGCCGTCTGAGCCGGGGCGAGCGACTCGTTCGCACCTGCGCCGGCAGCGAGCGACTGGAGTTGCGTCTTCTGGGCTGCGTCGCGTTCGATCGACTGCTGCGACACGTCGGAGCGCGAGAGCCCGACCACTCCGGCGCTCGCCAGGGCGAGCGCGGCAGCCACCGGGACGGCCACGAGGACGCCGCGTCGAATGGGGAGCCGCCAGCTCGTCCACGCGGGTCGCGCAGGTGGCTCGGTGGCGATCTCGCGAACCCGGAGGCGCAGCTCGACCGGAGCCGCGGGACGCGACGCGCGGAGCTCGTGGATCAGTTCAGGCGACGGCGTCATGCTCTCTCATCCTCTCTTCGAGTTTCGTCAGGGCTCGGCTCAACCGC
>DASUCN010000112.1:0-13879 GCA_036276015.1 Gaiellaceae bacterium
TGATCGCCTTCACGCGCCCCCACGACGGGTCGTACGACGTGAGGAACTTCGAGTACGCGCCGTCCTCGTACTGGATGTCGCCGAGCACGAGCACTGCCTCGTACCCCGCCCCGACGAGCAGATCGGAGGTGGCGAGCTGCCGGCAGTTCAGACCAGTCCCCTGGCCGCCGTTGAAGAACGAGCTGTTCGGATCGCAGGCAATGTCTCCGGCCGCGGCGATCTTGGCGCCCGTGACCGGTGGGCTGTCGTCGTCGGCGATGGTGCCGATTCCGACGCCGTCGGCGATCGTCGCTCCGACGGGGTTCGAGAGAACGACCTGGAACGTCTCGTCGAGCTCGTCCTCCGTGTCACCGACGACCTGCACGGTGAGCGTGCGCGTCTTCGTCCGCCGGTCGAACGTCAGAGAGCCGCTGGCGGAGGCGTAGTCGCCGGGCGCACCGGCGGACCCGCTCACCGTGGCATAGCTCACGCTTGCCGACCTCTTGAGCGAGCCCGAGGCGGTGACGGCGAACGACAGCGCCCGTGTGCCCGCGTTTCCCTCGACTACTGCTGCGTCGGCGATCGACAGCGAGACCCGGGATCCGCTCGGCGGCGCCGCACTCGCGACGGTGACGGCAAGCGCGAACACGGCGGTGACGACCACGAGCGTGAGACGGCGGCTCACGCGCTCAGAGTACTCGCCGCTACGTGAACCGCCAGGACTCGCCGGCGGCGACGCTCTTCAGGATCCGCCGCGCGACGACCATGCGGTGCACCTCGTCCGGGCCGTCGTAGATGCGGGCGCCCCGCGCCATCGCGAGCATGGCGGCGAGCGGCGTCTCGTCCGTGAGCCCGCGCGCGCCGTGCACCTGCACCGCACGGTCGATCACGTCGTGCAGCACCCGCGCGGCGTAGAACTTGATCAGCGAGACCTCGACGCGCGCCTCGTCGCCGGCGTCGATCTTGTGGGCAGCGTCGAGCGTCAGGAGCCTGCAGGCCTGGATCTCCGCGGCGGAGTCCGCGATCCAGTTCTGCACGGTCTGCTTGTCGGCGAGCGGCGTCCCAAACGTCTCGCGCTCCAGAGCGTACGAACACATCAGCTCGAAGGCGCGCTGCATCTGGCCGAGCCAGCGCATGACGTGGTGGATGCGACCCGGGCCGAGTCGCTTCTGGGCGATGCGAAAGCCGTCTCCGATCTCGCCCAGCGTGTTCTCGACGGGAACCCTCACGCCCGAGTAGCGCACCTCACAGTGCGTGGTCCAGCCGCGGCCGCGATGTCCCATCGTCGGGACTGCGCGCACGATCTCGACGCCGGGCGTGTCGGCCGGGACGATGATCTGGCTGGCACGGTGGTGGGGATCGGCGTCGGGGTCGGTGACCGCCATCACGATCCCGAAGGCCGCCCCCTCGGCGCCCGACGAGAACCACTTGTGGCCGTCGATGACCCACTCGTCGCCGTCCCGCACCGCCCGTGTCCGCAGAGTCGTCGGATCCGAGCCGGGAACCTCGGGCTCGGTCATGGAGAAGAACGAGCGCGCCTCGCCCGCGACGAGCGGCTCGAGGAAGCGCCGCTTCTGCTCGTCCGTCCCGAAGTGCCACAGGATCTCGCCGTTACCGGCGTCGGGAGCCTGGCAGTTGAACACGAGCTGACCCCAGACCGAGCGGCCGATCTCCTCGTTCAGGTGCGCGTAGACGAGGAAGCTCCCGCTCGAGCCGCCCGCCTCCGGCGGCAGGTGCGGCGCCCACAGGCCCTCGCTCTTGGCGCGCGCGCGGAGCTCCCCCATCAGAGTGTCCGCCTCGTCGTCTTCCCGGTTCAACACCGGCTCGTTCGGGTACACGTGCGCCTCCATGAAGGCGCGGACGCGCTCGCGGAGCTCGAGCGCCTCGTCGGTCGGGCGCAGGTCGGCGACGGTCATGCGAGTAGCATCGCAGGCCGACACCTATGCAGCCAGGAGACACTGAGTGAAGCTCGGCTTCTACATGGGGTACGCGCCGCCCGGCACGAGCCCGCTCGAGACGATCGCGATGGCGCAAGAAGCCGAGCGCCTCGGCTACGACTCCGCGTGGGCCGCCGAGGCGTGGGGCACGGACTGCGTGACCGTCCTCGCGTGGCTCGGTGCGACGACGGAGAAGATCAAGCTCGGCTCGGCGATCATGCAGATTCCGGGCCGGACGCCGTCGAACACCGCGATGACCGCCGCGACGCTCGACCTTCTCTCGAACGGCCGCTTCCTGCTCGGGCTCGGTACCTCCGGGCCGCAGGTGGTCGAGGGTTGGCACGGCCAGCCGTGGGGCAAGCCGCTCGAGAAGACCCGCGAGTACGTCGAGATCGTGCGCACCGCCCTGCGCCGCGAGGTCGTCGAGCATCACGGCACGCACTACGACATCCCGTACGGCAACGGCACCGGTCTCGGGAAGCCGCTGAAGCTCATGGCACGCCCCCTCCGCGCGGACATCCCCATCTACCTCGCCGTCATGGGGCCGAAGGCCGTCGCGCAGGCCTTCGAGATCGCCGACGGCTGGCTTCCCATCTTCTGGTCGCCCGCACGGGCACGCGAGGCGTTCGGCGAGGTCGTCGCGAACGCGCGAGAGGGCTTCGACATCGCCGCGACGGCGCCGGTGATCCTGATCGACGACGCGGAGGCCGGACGCGAGTTCCTCAAGCCGTACTACGCGCTGTACATCGGCGGCATGGGCGCTCGCGGGAAGAACTTCTACAACGACCTCGCCTGCCGCTACGGCTTCGAGGAGGCGGCGCGGGAGATCCAGGATCTCTACCTCGACGGCCACAAGCGCGACGCAGCGGCGGCCGTGCCGGACGCGTTCGTCGACGAGGTCGCGCTGGTCGGGCCGAAGGAGCGCCTGGCCGAGCGCCTCGACGCCTGGCGCGAGTCGGGCGCAACCTCATTGCTGGTCTCGACGCAGCAGCCCGAGGCGCTGCGCGCGCTGGCCGAGATCGCGCTCTAGCGAGGGATCACTCCACAGCGCAGAGTGTCGCCGTCGCGGTGCTGCGCGTAACCGAGCCTAGAGCCTGCCCAGGCTAGGGCGACCCAGGGGCCGTCTGCGCAGCAATGCGCGCTGGGCGATCGAGAGCCATCGCTGCTGCGGCCAGCCACGCCACCAGGATGAGAACGCCTCCTCCGGACTCGAACACGGACCACCCGATCAGCGTCGCCGCGGGAACGGCTGCCAGGAGTCGGTGACGACCGCGACCGAAGACCGCACTAGCGACGGTGAACGCGATCAAACCGACCCCCGTCAGACCCGCGCCCGCGCCGTAGAACAATCCGGCAAAGCCGACTTGCAGGGCATCCCCGACGAGGTTGAAGAGACCCGCCGAGGCAGCGCCCACGGCCGGGACGAGCGACACCCGGAACACCGCCCGCCCGCCGATCATCTGCGCCAACATCGGTAGGGCCAACGCTGTGGCGAACAGCGCCGCGCTGAACGACAACACCGCGAACCAATCCGATGCAGACACGGGATCCTCGTACTGGGGGTCAGCGAACGACTGCAACGAGCGCACACACCAGACGACACCCACGAATGTGAACAGGGTCGTCCGCGTCATTCACACGACTATAGGAGCCGAAGGCTGCCGCCGTGCCTCAGGAACCATTCGTGCACTGGCGCAGCTGACGGCTCGGGGAACCTTCCCGCACACTCGCGATCCGAGCGTGACCTGTCCTGACAAGTGAGGCGCGCACGCCACGGATAACTTGCAGCGGTGCTCTCGTCCATCGCCTGAGTTGACACATTCCGCACATAGGCGGAGAATCGCCCCGGCCTATTCCGCGGAAGAGGAGGTCATTGTGTCTTGGAATCTCAAGGGCAGCTACGTCGAGACATGCTCCTGCGATCTCATGTGCCCGTGCAATTTCTCGTTCGACCACGGCGCGACGTACGACTACTGCCGCGTGACGCTTGTCTTCGACATCAGCCACGGCGAGATCGAGGGCACCGACGTGAGTGGGCTCAAGGTCGCCGCGATCGCGGACACCCCGAAGGTCATGACCGAAGGCAACTGGCGGCTCGGCATGTTCGTCGACGAGCGCGCGACAGACGAGCAGGTCGACAAGCTCACGGCGGTCTTCGGAGGGCAGAAGGGCGGCCCGATGGAAGGGCTGGCGCCACTCATCGGCGAGATGCTCGGGGTCGAGCGCGCGTCGATCGAAGTCGTCAACGACGGACTACGCCACAGCGTTCGCATCGGCGACGCGATCGACTTCGAGATCGAGGACATCGTGCCTTTCGGCATCGAGACTGGGCGGCCAGTGCGCTTCGACGGCATGTTCCATCCGGTTGCTTCGAACCTCACGGCTGCCGAGGCGACCCGGTCACGGATCAGTGCTTTCGGCATCGAGTACGAGGGGAAGTCGGGGCTGTCGACCTCAGAGTTCTCGTGGGCCGCCTGAGCACTTGATCGCGTCAGCGCACGAACGCGCGCCGAGCGCTGGTGGTCTCGCGCCCACCTTCGCCGCGGCGCGTACGCGGCTTGGGCTGATCGCTCTTCTCTTCACCCTCGCAGCAGTCGGCTGGTGGTGGACGGTCAACGAAATGGAGGGGATGGACGGTGGGCCGTGGACAGACCTGGGGACGCTTGCATGGTTCGTCGGCGTCTGGGTCGTGATGATGGCCGCCATGATGTTCCCCTCGGTGGCGCCAACGGTGGCGCTCTACTCGAGCATGACCAAGAGCCGGTCTCCGGTCGCGCCACTGCTGTTCACGTCCGGCTACCTCGTGGCGTGGACGAGCGTTGGTGTGTTCGCATTCGCCGCTGCCACCGCGGGTGGACGCATCTCCGGTGATCTGCTCGCATGGGATCGTGCCGGTCGCTGGGTGGCGGCCGCGACCCTGCTCGTTGCGGCCCTGTACGAGCTCACACCGCTCAAGGACGTCTGTCTCGGCAAGTGCCGGAGTCCGCTCGGGTTGTTGCTCGGCTCCTGGCGCAGCGGACGCTCCGGTGCGCTCCGGATGGGTGCGAGGCACGGGGCTTGGTGTATCGGCTGTTGCTGGGCGCTGATGGCATCGCTCTTCGCGCTCGGGGTGATGAGCGTCGTCTGGATGGCAGTCGTCGCCGGGCTCATCGCATTCGAGAAGTTGATTCCGTCGCGTCGTGCTGCGACCTATGTGACAGCCGCGATCCTGCTCGTGCTCGGGGTGCTCTTGATCGCGTCGCCCGACAGCATTCCTGCGCTTACCGTCCCCGGGAGCAGCTCGATGCCTGAAATGGGTCAGATGAGCCCGTAGCGGCGGGAGTCCTCGATTTCTCCCGCGCACCCTCGTCGAGACGATCGGTGAGCCTCGCTCAAGCGACATTTCTGATCACTGGCGCATGGCGGTGTCCTGCGCCGTGGCTGCCGTTCACGTTGCGGCACTAGCGGGGCTCCCATCGCCTCCAGCGGTTCGCGGCGCTCTTGTCCAGCGCCTGTGCGAATGCTGGGAGAAGCGCTCGGGGTCGCGAAGCAGCCTCGGCGATCCGCACGCGGGCGTCCTTGAGCTGCTCGCGCACCTGCTCGCCGAAGCGCATGTACGAGCCGACGACCGCGTACTCGTCCATGTGCACGGTCGAGAGGCCCCCGACGAGCGCGACGAGCGCGTCGGACGGGCTCTCTACGAGCGCCATATGGGCGCGGTCGGCATCCGCGGGACGATGCTACGCCAGCGTGCTCAGCGAGAAAAGTGCGGACTCGCAAGTCAGCTTCAAGCGATATTCCCCGCACGCTTGCACAGCCAGGCGGTCGCCTGCCTGACCCGCCTGCGACCGTTGTTAGCATCGCCATGTGGACGAGCTGGAGCGCGTCGAGCGCGAGCTGCTTGATGCACTGCGGCGCGGCGAGCTCGATGCGGCGGGCGCGCTCCTCCACGAGGACTTTCTCATCACAACGGCGGGGTGGATCGCCGAGCCGGTCGCAAAGCAGGTGTGGCTCGAGTCGCACGAGGATCAGATGACGCTCGACTCTTTCGATCTCCGCGTGGTCGCGACGAGACGATTCGGGGACGTCGCGATCGTGCTCGCCGAGTCAGCGCAAACAGGAACGCATAGAGGCGCGCCGTTCTCGCTGACGTTCCGCTACACCGACGTCTGGGTCGATGGGCCGTCGGGTTGGGCGCTTGCCACTCGCCATGCGTCGATCGTGCCGGCTTCCTAGCCTCGCATCGTCAAGCGATATTCCCTGCACGCTCGCGCCGAGCAGCGACGCAGCCGACCCGGCGCGAAAGCGAGGTCGATGCGCGACTCGGCGCCGCACGCGGGAGCGGATGCGGGTGGCCTCCGGGGTGTCGAGATAGTCAGCGACCTTGCTGTTTCGAGCTAGAAATCGAACCACGTGAGCGGTGACGAGTTCAGTGGCGGCCAGGGAGTCGACGAGCCCGTGCCGTTCGTCGTGTCCCAGCCGTGTGCGGTGTGCCGCGGGCAGGGCTGCTCCGCGTGCCGCGGGACCGGTGTGGCGACGTTCTTCCACGGCACGAAGGCGGACCTGAACGTCGGCGACCTGATCAGCCCTGGCTACAGGGCGAACTTCGGCAGGCTCGATCGGAACACGACCTACGTCTACCTCACCGGCACGCTGGATGCGGCGACCTGGGGGGCTGAGTTGTCGCTCGGCGAGGGGCGAGGCAGGATCTACATCGTGGAGCCCGTCGGCTCGATCGAGGACGATCCCAATCTGACAGACAAGAAGTTCCCAGGCAATCCGACGAAGTCGTATCGCTCCCGGGAGCCACTGCGCGTCATCGGCGAGGTCGTCGACTGGCACGGCCACTCCCGGGAGGAACTGACGGCGATGAAGGAGGGCCTCGAGCGGCTCAGGCAGCAGGGCGTCGAGCCGATCGACTGACCGCCGACGAGGCGATGCCGGCATGGCAGTCTTGGTGCGTGAGTGACGTCGTCGACCACGTCGGGATCCGCGTGAGCGACCTGGCTGCGAGTCGTCGGATGTACGAGGCCGCGCTCGCCGAGCTCGGTTTCTCCGTGCTGGGCGAAGGCGAGTTCGAGGGCGACGCCTACGTGCTCTTCGGCCGCGACGGGCGTGACGACTTCAGCATGCACGCAGTCGGCCGCAAGCCGGGTCGCGATCGAGTCACCACCGGAGCGCACGTCGCGTTCAAGGCGCCGAGCGACGACGCCGTGCGTGGTTGGCACGCCGCCGCCGTACGACATGGCGGCACGGATAATGGCCCGCCCGGGCTCCGGCCCGAGTACAGCGGTCGGTACTTCGCAGCGTTCGTGCTCGATCCCGACGGCAACAACGTCGAAGCCGTCTTCCACGCATCGCTCGCCGACGCGAGCTGAGCCTGAGCCCGCGACGGCGCTCGTCGTCGTCGCGTTGTCGCGCGTCCTCTTGACATTGGACATCAGTGTCTGCTTTAGTAGTCCAGACACTGATGTCCGAGTTAGGAAGGAGCACCGCCATGTTCCACGGAAGCAAGTCCTCCATGAGCTCTCCGACCGGTCGCCATGGCCGGCACCACGGGCACACCGCAGCGCACCCCGAACAGCCGAACGCCACGAGAGGTCGGGCGCTGCTGCTCGTCCTCCTCGTCGCCCAGCTGATGGTGATCCTCGACATCACCGCCGTGAACATCGCTCTTCCCAGCCTGGCCAGCGATCTCAGCCTGAGCGGCTCGAACATCAGCTGGACGATCACGAGCTACTCGCTGGTGTTCGGGAGCCTCCTGCTCCTCGGCGGCCGTGCGGCCGACCTTCTGGGCCGGCGCCGCATGTTCCTGACCGGCCTCGGGTTCTTCACCGCCTCGTCCGCCGCAGCGGCACTTGCCGGCACCGCGGGAGCGCTCTTCGCCGCCCGCGCCGGCCAGGGACTCGGCGCCGCGCTGCTCTCCCCTGCTGCGCTCGCGATCATCATGTCCACCTACCAGGGAAGCCACCGTGCGAAGGCACTGGCTGCGTGGGGTGCGGTCGGCGGCGCGGGAGCGGCCGTCGGCGTGCTCGTCGGCGGCGTGCTGACCGAGTTCGCGGACTGGCGGACGATCTTCTACGTCAACCTCCCGGTCGCAGCCGTACTGGCGATCGCTGCCCTGAAGACCATTCCCGCGGACACTCGGGCACCACACTGGCGCGGTCTCGACCTCCGCGGTGCGCTGCTCGCAACGTCGAGCCTCGCTGCCGTCGTCTTCGCGATCACGCAAGCCGAAGGGGCAGGTTGGACGTCGGTGCAGACGCACCTCTTCGGGATCGGCGGTCTCGTCGGGCTGGCAGCTCTGGCGGCTCTCGAGCACCGCAGCCACAACCCGCTGCTCCGCATCGAGCGCCTGGCCGATCGCGCCGTGGGCGGTGGACTCCTCCTCATGCTCGCGGCGACCGGATCGATCTTCGGCCTCTTCCTGCTCACCTCGCTCTACCTCCAGAACGTCCTCGGGATGAGGCCGCTGGCAACGGGCCTCGCGTTCATCCCGCTTGCACTCGCGGTCGGGATCGGTGCCCACGCGGCCGGACACATCGTCGGCAAGCACGGCATCCGTGGCCCGCTCGCGGCTGCGTTCCTCGTCACTGCGGTAGGCATGACCCTGCTGGCACATGTGGGCGAGAGCGGCAGCTACGTGCGGGACGTCCTCCCCGGGATGCTCGTCGCCGGCCTCGGGCTCGGCGTGGCTGTCGTCTCCGTCTCGATCGCCATCCTCACCGGGGCTCGCGAAGAGGAGTCGGGCATGATCTCGGGCCTCAACTCGACGGGGCACGAGATCGGAGGAACGCTCGGGATCGCGATCTTCGCGACGATCGCAGCGGGTGGCGGGACCGTCGGGCCGCAGGCCGCGTCGGGGATCGCACACGCGTTCGTCGCAGCCGCCCTCCTCGCTAGTCTCGCGGCCTTGGTCTCACTGGCCGTCTTGCCTCGGGCACGTCACTTCGTGCCGAGGCTTCGTCTGAACCCCGGCGTGATGCCGACTCACTAGAGATGCCGAAGCCGACGACAGCTGCCGACGCGACCGCACCACCCAGGCGCCGCCGAGCCGATGCGGAGCGCAGCGTCGCCGCCATCCTCGACGCCGCCCTCGACGCGCTGGCGAGCGATCCCGACAGCAGCATGTCGGAGATCGCTCGCCGCGCAGGCGTCGTGAGGGCAACGGTCTACGTGCACTTCCCGACCCGTGAGTCGTTGCTCGACGCGGTGATGGAGCGAGCGGTCGCGGACGTGGCGCAGGCCACGAAGGCGGCCGAGCCGGCGCGGGGCGAGCCGGTGGAGGCGCTCGAGCGCGTGCTTCGAGCGACCTGGCGGGAGCTCGCCCGGTTCCAGTCCCTCCTCGCCATCAACACAGCCCGGCTGTCCGCAGAGGAGCTCCGCCGCCGCCACCTCCCCGTCCTCGATCAGCTCCAGCCGCTCATCGAACGCGGCCAAAGGCAGGGTGTCTTCCGGAAGGATCTTCCCGTCTCCTGGCATCTCGCCGTGATCCGCGCGATCGTCCACACGGCCAGCCACGAGGGCCGGGGTGGACGAATCCCGGCGTCCGACGTGGAGAGCGCCATGCTCAGCACGGTCAAGGCGGCGATCGCCCCGCCTCCCGGCTGAGCTCACGCGCTGGCGTCGAGCGCCCGCGCGGCCGCATCGGCCAGAAGCGGGACACCTTCCTCGAAGCGCGCTGCCCGCTCGTCCTCGGCGCCGAGCTCGCCGCGGACGTAGCGACCGTAGATCGCCTCGCAGAAGACGGCGGCCTTCCACAATGCCAACGCCTCGAACCACGCGAGCGGCTCGACGTCGCGACCGCTGCGCGACGCATACCGCTCGACGAGGTCGCTCCGCGACGGGAAGCCGGGGAGGGTCGTGACCGGCGACGTCCCGAGCGGATTCGGGGCGCCGCCTGGCTCGCTGTACGTCGCGAGCAGGTAGCCGAGATCGGCGCGCGGATCGCCGATCGCTCCCATCTCCCAGTCCAGCACCGCGCGAATGCGCGTCGGCTCCTCGGGCGAGACCATCGTGTTGCCGAGGCGATAGTCGCCGTGGACGACCGTCGGCGCCAGTGGCTCGGGGATCGCCCCGGCGAGCCGCACGCCGACCGCTTCGACCCGAGGCACGTCGCGCGTCTTGTTGATCTCCCAGAGCTGGGCGAAGCGCCGCACCTGCCGCACGTTGTAACTCCCTGGTCGAGCGAATGCGGCGAGCGCGGGTGTCGTGACGTCGGCGGCGTGGATCTCTACGAGCGCGTCCACGAGGTCGTCGCCGAGCGCGCGCCGACCATCGTCCCCCTCGACGCCCGGCGGAAGCTCGTCCGTCGGCACGTGACCCTCGAGCTCCTCCATGACGTAGAACGGAACGCCGAGCAGGCTCTCGTCCTCGCACACTGCGACGATCGTCGGCAGGCGCGAGAACCCAGCCTCGCGGAGCGCGAGCTGGAGCTTCGCCTCACGGACGACGTCGTGCGCCGACGGCGGCAACGGCGGGCGGGGCGGGCGCCGCAGCACGTATCGCCCGCTGTCGCGCTCGAGCAGGAACGTGAAGTTCGAGCCTCCCCCCTCTCCGATGCGCTGCGCCCGGAGCGGACCCGAGCCGAGCCCGTGCTCGTCGAGAAACGTCGAGATCCGGTCGAGGACGAGCAGCGGCGGCCTCGACTGGACGCCTTCTGCTCCTGCACTCTCCACGATGTCGCGCGTCGGCACCGTACGATCGTAGACCGATGCGCCGCCGCCTCTATCTCATGCGTCATGCCGAGGTTTCGTACTTCACGGACGACGGGACACCGGTGGATCCGCGCGAGGTGCCGCTGACCGAGGAGGGCGTCGCGCAGGCACGAGCCGTGGCCGAAGCTCTTCGCGGCATCGAGCTCGACCGCGTCGTCACGAGTGGGCTCCCGCGCACGCTCGAGACCGCGGCGATCGTCGCCTCCGACGCGCAGGCCGAGTCGTGGCCGGACCTCCGTGAGATCCAGGGCGGGCGGCTCTCCGAGATCCCGCCGGAGGCGCTCGAGCGCGAGTTCGTGCATGCGTTTCGCGGGGTCATCCCGAACGACGCGCGCTTCCTCCGCGGCGAGTCGATCGGCGAGCTCTTCGATCGCGTCCTCCCCGCCCTCGAGCAGATCGTGTCGGACGACTGGGACACCGCCCTCGCGGTCCTCCACGGTGGCGTGAACAGAGCGATCCTCTCCTACGCGTTGACCGGCGAGCGGATGTTCCTCGGGCACTTCGAGCAGGCACCGGCGGGCGTGAACGTCCTCGACCTCGGCGAGGGAGGCGAGTGGATCGTCCGCGCGGTCAACGTCGCGGCGTACGACCTCCTCCACCTCGCGCACCGCCAGACGACGATGGAGCGCTACTGGGAGCAGTACAGCTCCGGAAGCGCGTGAGGCCGGCAAAAGCCGACCTCACGCTCAGTCACACGCAGGGAGAACCCCGAAAGCTCTACCCCTTGTGCCGCGATCGTACTACCTGGGGCGACCCTCGATGAGTCGACCCTGGCGCTGCCAGTCGGGATGCGTGTACCGGATGAGCTGCTGCTGGCTGATGATGAACCGGTCCGACCTGGACGTCTTCTGGACGACACCCGGGAGCGCGAACTTGTTCGACGCGTTCATGCTCAGGAGCGCCGCCATCAGGCTCGCACGCGTCGGGCTCTTGCCCGCCTTGTAGAGCGCCTGCACGAACGCCTCCGCCTTCGCGACACCGTAGAGGTAGAGGCCGTTGTTCGCGTTCGCGCTCGGTGCGTACTTCGCCATGATCTGCCGGTACAGCCTCATGGCCGCGTCGTTGTTCCACTCGGGATTCGCCGGATCCTTCAGGTACGCGGTGGAGATCGAGCCGTTCACGTACGGCGCGCCCGCGTTCGCGACCGCGATGTTCAGGAACGCCGCGGTCGCCGAGACGGAGTTGAGGTAGATCTGCTCCGGGTTGTATCCGAGCGCCTTGCCCGTCGCGTACGCACGGATGGTCGGGGTCGGCGTGGACAGGAGAACGAGGATCGTGGCGCCGCTGGCGCGGATCCGCGTCATCTGCGAGGCGAGACTCGTCGCCGTGACCTCGTACGGAACCTCGGCCACGATGTTCGCGTCGGCGTACGACTTACCGAGGGCCGAGCGCACCCCGTAGAGGTAGTCCTTGCCGTAGTCGTCGTTCTGATACAGGACGGCGATCTTCTTGCCGTTGTGGTTCGCCTTGATGTGGAGCCCGTACAGCCTGCCTTCGGAGATGTAGTCGGGCTGCCAGCCGATCGTCCAGGGGTACTCCTTGCCCTGCGTGCCCCAGTACGACGCGCCGGTCGAGACGAGCGTCTGCGGGACCTTCTGCTGGTTCAGGTAGCTGCGAACAGCGAGGTTGTGCTCGGTGCCGAGCTGACCGACCGTCGCGAACACTTTGTCTTCCTCGACGAGACGGCGCGTCAGCTGCACGGTGTTCGCGGGGTTGTAGCCGTCGTCGTAGACCTTCCAGATGATCTGCCGACCGTTGACTCCGCGCCGGCGAGCCGGGTCATCCGCGCGCGCCGCCCGGCGCGCGTTGACGTAGCTGAAGTACGCGCCCATGCCGGTCGCGATGGGGGCGTACGCCGCTGCCGGGCCGGTGAGTGGGAACGTCCCGCCGATCGTGACCGTCTTCGCCGTGACGCCCGGCGTCTGGCCGGGGCCGCTGATGGCACCCGGGACCGTGACCGCAAGCGCTGCGATGAGAGCAGTCGCAAAAACTACGAGCTTTCGCACCGATGCTCCTCCTTGTGGTTCCCTCCGAGTTCCTGCCTGTCAGCCGCGAGCGTACAACGGTCACGCCGAGGCCGCTAGACCTTGAAACGTACGTTCGGGGCTGGAGTTAGGGACTACAAACCGACGTCGGCCGCCAGCGCCTCGGCCTCGTCGAGCTCGACCGCGAGCGCGTCGATCCCCGCCTGCCAGATCTTCGGATCCCTGAGATCGAGGCCGACCATCTCGGCGAGCGCCTCCGGCGGCTTCGATCCTCCCGCGCGGAGCACGTCGAGATACGGCTCGATCATCGAATCGCCCTCGAGCTCGTACTTCCGGAAGATCGTCAGCGCGAAGAGGAATCCGTACGCGTACGCGTAGACGTATCCGGGTGTCCCGATGAAGTGCGGGATGTAGCTCCACCACGTCTCGTACCCCTCGACGTCGACCGAGTCCGCGAACATCCCCGTCTGGGTCTCGAGCCACAGCTCGGCGAACTTCTCGGGCGAGAGCTCGCCCTCGTCGCGGCGCGACGTGTGGACGGCGTCCTCGAAGCGGTTCATCGCGACCTGACGGAAGACCGTCGCGATCGAGTCCTCGATGCGGCCCGCAAGCAGGTTGAGGCGCCGGCGCGGATCGGCCTCCTCCGCGAGGAGCTTCTTGAACGTGAGCGCCTCGCCGAACACGGACGCGGTCTCCGCGGTCGTGAGCGGGGAGCTCGCGTTGAAGAGTCCCAGCGGCTCCGCGAGGTAGCCGTGCAGGCCGTGTCCGAGCTCGTGCGCGAGCGTGAGCACGGAGCGGCGGTCGCCCGTGTAGTTCATGAAGACGTACGGGTGCACGCCGGGCACGTTCGTGGCGCAGAACGCACCGGGTCGCTTGCCGTCACGGGGGGGCGCGTCGATCCAGCTCTCCGCGAAGAAGCGCTCGACGATGTCCCCGGTCTCGGTCGAGAAGTCCGCGAAGGCACCGAGCACGAGCTCGCGCGCCTCGTCCCAGCCCACGTGGGTCGGATCGTCGGCGAGCGGCGCCATCCGGTCGTAGAACGAGAGGCGGTCGAGCCCGAGCAGCCGGGCCTTGAGCCCGTAGTAGCGCTGCACGACGTCGTAGCGGCTCACGACCGCGTCGATGAGCGCCTCGACAGCCTCGTCCGTCGTGTCGTTCGCGAGGTTGCGGGCGGAGATCCACGTCTCGTAGCCCCGCAGGCGGTCGTCGATCGACTTGTCGACGGCGATCGTGTTGAACACGAACGTCCGCGTCTTCAGGCCCGGCTCGAGCGCGACGGTCA
>DASUCN010000113.1:0-3536 GCA_036276015.1 Gaiellaceae bacterium
GTCCCGGAGGGCGCGGATCTGCTCCTCGTAGGCGGCCTGCACCTGGGCGAACGTGACCGCGCGGTAGGCGGGGTCCTCGACCTTTGGAGAGAGCGAGAGCGTGACGTTGAGCGGCCCCACCGAGCCCGCGACGAAGCGCGGTCGCTCCGGCGTGCGCTCGGTCCAGCGGTCAGCAGCCTCGCGCGCGAGACGCGCACCCGCCAGGCTCATCTCGGCAGCCACGTCCTGCAGCGAGTAGTCGGACTGCCCGATCGAGGTCGCGGTGAAGGTGTTCGTCGTCGCAATGTCCGCGCCAGCCTCGAAGTACGCGTCGTGGATCTCGGCGACGACGTGCGGCGCCGTCAGGTTGAGGAGGTCGGGGTCGCCCTTGACGTCGTGCGTGTGCGAGGCGAACCGCTCACCGCGATACTCCTCCTCGGAGAATCCGCGCCGGTGGATGAGCACGCCCCAGGCGCCGTCGAGGACGAGGATCCTCTCGGCGAGGAGGGTTTCGAGTTGTCCGCGGATGTCCGTCAACGAAATCGCTCCCGCCTAGAGAGTCGGGAGCCGGACGGCCCACGAGGCTCTTTAGGCGTTTGGTAACCCGGTCGCCAAGCTGCCGTTCAAAGCTCTCCGGGATTCTCAGGCTAGCGAATACGGCTCCGAACGGGCAATTCCTGGCTCCTCAGCCGGCGAAGACCCTCTCCTCGGCGTCCGCGATCACGTCGTCCCGGGAGGGCGGGCGCAGCAGGAGTCCCGCGATGACCTCGGCGCGCGGATCGTCCGTCGCTCGCATCAGCGCGACCGCCTCGTCGACGTCGTACGGCGTGCGCCGCAGCTCGACGTCAGGGCCGAAAAGCGCCCAGCGCGCGAGCCCCGGCGGATCCTCGTACGGCACGCCCACACTTCCCGGCGCCACCAGACGAACGCCGTCGACGACGACGTCGTGACTGACGTGCACGTGGCCGGTGACGACGACGCGCGCGTCCACGCCGGCCATGAGCTCGCGCACCCGCGCGGGCGGCGTCCGCTCGGTGACGCACTCCTCGTCCGAGCGAGGCGATCCGTGGCAGAAGCAGGTTGGGCCAAGCCCTTCGACGTCGAGGAGGACCGTCGGCTCGAAGCTCGCGAGGAACGCGAGATCGGCCGGCGCGTGCCGCGCCCGCATCCACTGCCCGCGAGCGCTCTCGGTCTGCTCGGCCACGGCGCGGTCGGCGTTCCCGCGCACGAAGCGGGCGGGAATCTCGAGAGAGCGCACGAGGGCGAGCGTCTCCTGCGGAAGAGAGCCCCAGGTCAGGTCGCCGCAGAAGACGACCAGGTCCGGCGCCTCGCGCTCGACCTCCTCGAGGACGGCCGCCAGAGCCGGGGCGTTCGCGTGGACGTCCGAGAGCGCCGCAACTCGGAGTCCCACGACGGCCTGCTCGTCAGGCCGCGAACCGCGCGAGCGTCTCGCGCCCGTCCCCGATGAAGGGGTCTCCGTGCGCGAGCAGGAGATGCCGGAACTCCAGCTCGGCGGCGAGCCGGCGATACGCCTCCCGGAGCCCGTCCTTCGTCGTCTCGGGGTCGTCCATGAAGTGGTCGGGGACGAAGCCGAGCGGGCTTTCCGGCTCCCACCGAACGGCACCGTCGGCAAGGGCCAGCGCGTCGAGCTTCGGGATGTGCAGAGCGGTCTCGTCCGGGCAGATCGCACCGACGCGGTGCGCGACGATCCCGCCCGGAAGCTCGTCGCCGAAGTCGAACGGCTCGACGTGCTGACCGTCCGTGAACTCGTGCAGGCCCTCCCGCGCGCAATGAACCTTCGCGCCGAAGCGCTCGGCCAGCTCACCGCTCGAACGGTAGTGATGGCGATTCGTCAGAAGGACGTGCTCGGGAGGGCCGAGTTGCTCGAGTTGGTCGAGCACGTCGCCGTCCGCGAGCGGATCGATCACGACGCGCTCCTCAGGGAGCGCGTAGGAGTGGACGACGATGCCCCAGCGCGGATGGGTCGAACTCCAGTGCCGGATCCCCGGAGCGATCTCCTCCATCGTCAGCCGGTGGTCCTACCCGAAACGGAGAGCTGGTTCTCGGCGTGCTTGACCCGCTGCTCGAGCTGCCAGCGATCCGCAGTGGACTCGCCCGCCTCGACTCGCTCGAGCTCGGCCTTCGCGGCCTCGAGCTGCAGGCGCGCCCGCTCGTCGTCGATCTCCTTCACGTTCACGGCGTCGTCGACGAGCGCGAGCGCACGATCGAGCTCGACCTTGAAGAAGCCCGGGCCGGTCGCGAACTCGAGGATCTCGTTCGGCGTGAGGTGGATACGCGTGGAGCCTGCCTTCAGCGTGGCGACGAGCGGCGCGTGCCGAGCGAGCACACCGATCTCGCCCGCTGCGCCGGGTACGACGATCATCTCCGCTTCCCCGTCGAACGCCGCCCCGTCAGGCGTGACGAGCGAGACGTCGAACTTGGGATGGCTCTCCGCCACGATGCCCTACGCCGCGACCGCTTCGGCGGCGCGCGCCTTCTCGACCGCGTCCTCGATCGTGCCGACCATGTAGAAGGCCGACTCGGGAAGCTCGTCGTGCTGGCCGTCGATGATCTCGCGGAAGCTGCGAATGGTGTCCTCGAGCTTCACGTACTTGCCCGGGGTGCCGGTGAACTGCTCGGCGACGAAGTTGGGCTGCGAGAGGAAGCGCTCGATGCGGCGGGCGCGCGCGACGACCACCTTGTCCTCGTCCGTCAGCTCGTCCATCCCGAGGATGGCGATGATGTCCTGCAGATCGGCGTAGCGCTGCAGGATCTGCTGGACGAGTGTCGCGACCTCGTAATGCTCGTCCGAGACGATCCCCGGCTGGAGCGCGCGCGACGTCGACTTCAGCGGGTCGACCGCGGGGTAGATCCCCTTCTCGACGATCGAGCGCTCGAGCACCGTGGTCGAATCGAGGTGCGCGAACGTGTTCGCGGGCGCCGGGTCGGTGAGGTCGTCGGCGGGCACGTAGATCGCCTGCACCGACGTCACCGAGCCGGTCAG
The DNA here is from genome assembly GCA_036276015.1 of Gaiellaceae bacterium. Taxonomy (GTDB): domain Bacteria; phylum Actinomycetota; class Thermoleophilia; order Gaiellales; family Gaiellaceae; genus GMQP-bins7. The sequence continues at coordinate 2,984 of DASUCN010000113.1, forward strand.
CGTCGAGGTGATCCGCTCCTGGAGCTGCCCCATCTCGGTGGCGAGGGTCGGCTGGTAGCCGACCGCGCTCGGCATGCGCCCTAGCAGCGCCGACACCTCGGAGCCCGCCTGGACGAACCGGAAGATGTTGTCGATGAAGAGGAGCGTGTCCTGGCCCTGGTCGCGGAAGTACTCGGCCATCGTCAGGCCGGAGAGGCCCACGCGGAGGCGCGCGCCCGGCGGCTCGTTCATCTGGCCGTAGACGAGCGCGACCTTGTCGATCACCTCCGACTCGGTCATCTCGAGCAGGAGGTCGTTGCCCTCGCGAGTCCGCTCGCCGACGCCGGCGAACACGGACACGCCGCCGTGCTGCTGGGCGACGTTGTGGATCAGCTCCTGGATGAGGACGGTCTTGCCGGTCCCGGCGCCGCCGAACAGGCCGACCTTGCCGCCCCGCACGAACGGTGCGATGAGGTCGATGACCTTGATCCCGGTCTCGAAGATCTCCATCTTCGGGCTCAGGTCGCGGAACGCCGGCGGGTCGCGGTGGATCGTCCACCGCTCCGTGCCCTCC
>DASUCN010000114.1:0-2971 GCA_036276015.1 Gaiellaceae bacterium
CGGAGCGCGACGTCACGCGCTGGTTCTCGGATGCCTCCGCGCTGACGCGCTACGGCGTGCCCACCGTGAACTACGGCACCTCGAGCGGCCTCCTCGACACCGTGAAGGGCGAGAATCTCGAGATCGACGGGCTCGTCAAGACCGCCGAGGTGTACGCACGCGCCGCGATGAAGGTGTGCGGAGTCGAGTGAGAACGCTACGAAGGAAGGGGGCGCGATGCCGCTCTATCTGACGAGGTTCAGCTATACGCCGGAGACGTGGGCGAGGCTGATCAGCAAGCCGGAGGACCGTCGAAAGGCGGCTCAGGAGTACATCGAGTCGGTCGGCGGCCAGCTGCATGGGTTCTGGTACGCCTTCGGCGAGCACGACGGCTACAACCTCTGGGAGGCTCCTGACAACGTGTCCATGGCCGCGGTCGCCCTCGCGATCGGCGGCGGCGGGGCGCTCAGCTCAGTGGAAACGACCGTGCTCATGACCGTCGACGAGACGCTCGACGCGCTGCGCAAGGCCCAGGACATCGGGTATCGAGTGCCAGGGGCATAGGTCGACTCGATGAAGCTCGTCACGTTCGGCTGGGACAGGCAGGTCGGCTACCTCGACGGTGAGGAGATCGTCGTGCTCGACGTTGCCACGATGCGCGAGCTGTTCGAGCTCGGAGGAGCCGACGAGACGGGCGAGCGCGTTCCCCTGTCGGAGACGGAGCTTCGCGCGCCGATCGTCCCGAAGAAGTTCTTCCATACGGCCGGGAACTTCCGCGAGCACGAGGAGGAGTCGAAGCAGGTCGGCTGGACGCACGAGATCGCGCCCTGGATCGTCTTCTTCCAGAACGTCGACGCGATCGTCGGCCCGGACGAGCCGGTCGTCTACCCCGAGCATCTCACCGAGGAGCTGGACTACGAGCTCGAGCTGGCGGTCGTGATCAAGCAGGACGGGAAATGGTTCTCGCCCGAGGAGGCGATCGACTACATCGGCGGCTACGTCATCTTCAACGACATCACCGCGCGCGACATCCAGAGGCGGGAGATGCGGTCGGGCGTGTTCTCCTTCTGCAAGGCGATCGACACGTTCTGCCCGCTCGGGCCGTGGATCGTGACGCCCGACGAGATTCCGGACCCGCACGATCTCGCGATGGAGCTGCGGGTGAACGGCGAGTCGCGACAGGTCTCGCACTCGGGACGGATGAGCGTGACGATCCCTGAGATCCTGAGCCACTACTCGGCGCTCGGATACTCCGCCGGCGACGTGGTCTCGACGGGGACGGTGTCAGGGGTGGCCGGATTTTCGCCCGACGCGGCATCGCTCTACCTCAAGCCGGGCGACGTGATGGAGTGCGAGATCGAGCGGATCGGCGTCTTGCGCAACCCGGTCGTCTCCTGGGAGGAGGCGCACGGCGAGCCCGCCCCACCGCGTGTTCGGTGGTGAGAAGCGGCGAGTCTGATCTGAGCATTCTCGTCGGGGCCGTCGGGCTGTCCGCGCTCGGCGACTGGCTCGCACTCGTCCCGCTCTCCCTCGAGATCCAGGAAACGACGGGGTCGGGAATCCTCGTCGCTCTCCTGTTCATCGCGTTCTGGTCGCCCGCGATCGTGCTCGCCGGCCCCGCGGGCCTGCTCGCCGATCGCTTCGACCCGCGACGCGTTCTGCTGGTCGTCTCGCTGGCACAGGCCCTCGTCGCACTGGGGCTGGCGTTCGTCTCCGGCACGGCAGCGATCGTCGCTCTCGCGGCCCTTCTCGGGATCGGCTTCGCCGTCGCGCAGCCCGCAGAGTTCGCTCTCGTTCCCCGCGTCGCCGGCGAAGCGAGGCTCGCGATCGCGAACGGCCGCGTCGAGACCGCGCGGTACGTGGGCTTCACCGTCGGCCCGCTCGTCGGTGGTCTCCTCGCCGGTGCGGGAGGTCTCGCGGTGGCGATGGTCATGAACGCCGTCACCTTTGCCGTCGTCGCCGCGGCTGCGGCCGTCGTCCGGTGTCCGGACGCCGAGAGCTGCGTGCTGCCCGAGCGTCCCGAAGGCCGTGCCTGGAGCGGCGCCGCGTACCTCGTGCGCGACCGCGTCCTGGCCGTCGTGATGACGGCGGCCTTCGTGTCGCTGCTCTTCATGACGGCGTCCGTGGCAGCCGACGTCTTCTTCGCCAAGGACGACCTGGGCATCGGCGATCTCGGCTACGGCGCACTCCTCAGCTGCTGGACGATCGGGATGGCGCTGGGGGCGACGCTCATTCCACGACGTATCGCCTCCGGGGCGCTTGCGGTTGCCGCGCTGGCGGCGATCGTGGTTCAGGGACTCGGCATCGCAGCGCCGACGATCTGGCTTCTGCCGGCGCTCGCGTTCGCGTTCTTCTTCGTCGGCGGCGTCGCGCACGGCACGAAGAACGTGCTCATCCGGACGCTCATCCACGAGCGCGTGCCGACGGCGCTCCACGGGCGTGCCTACGCCGCCTACAACGCGCTCCGCAACGGCGCCGAGCTCTTCGCCCTCCTTGGAGGCGGGATTCTGGTCGCCGCGCTCGGCGGCCGCTGGACGCTGCTCCTCGCGGGGGTGATCCCGATGGCGGCCGGGCTCGTCGCCCTTGCCGCCTCTCGACGGCGACTCGCCGAGCCGGCCCTCACCGAGGCCGTCAGCTAGTCGTTGGTAGCGTCCGCTCTCGTGGCGGAGGACTTTCGCGTCGAAGTCGAGCTCGACGACGAGACACACGGCTACCCGTTGCGGGAGCGCCTCCGCGCGGTGAGCCTCGACGAGGACGCACGAGACCGGCTCGGCGAGAGCGTCGTCATAACACGTGACGGGTCGCGCCTCTATGCGTACACCTCGACCGAGGTGCAGGCGCGGGAGGCAGCGCGGGTCATTCGAGGGCTCCTCGCGGACGAGGCGCTCACTGCCGAGCTCGCGATCACCCGCTGGCATCCCGTCGCCGAGGAGTGGCGAGACTCGTCGGTCGCGCTCCCGGCCACTCCCGAGCAGGAGGAGCGTGAGTACGA
>DASUCN010000115.1:0-2525 GCA_036276015.1 Gaiellaceae bacterium
CAGGAGCGCGAGCAGGCGCTCGAGCGCGCCGAGCGCCGTCGCGGTGGCCGCCTCGTCGCGGTCGTACAGCCGCGGCTTGATCGCCTCCGCGTACCAGTCGCAGAAGTCGTCGAACACGAGGTGGTAGAGCGTCGCGGTCGAGTCCGAGAAGTCGAAGCGCGCCCAGGCGTCCTCGAGCTCGGCGCGTGCGGCGTCGATGCGCGCGAGGATCCAGCGCTCCTCGAGCTCGCGCGGCTCGAGCGCCGGCCGCACGTCCCCCGCGTTGGCGAAGATGAGCCTGGCGACGTTCCAGAGCTTGATCGCGAGCTTCCGGCCCTCCTCGATCGCCCCGTACGAGAAGCGGACGTCCTGAGTCGAGGAGATCTTCAGCAGGCCGTAGCGCGTCGCATCGGCGCCGTACTCCTCGATCGGCTCCATCGGGTCGATCCCGGTCCCGAGGCTCTTCGACATCCGCCGACCGTCGAGGGCGAGCACCGTCGAGTGGATGATCGAGTCGGTGAACGGTACGTCCCCCATCGCCTCGAGGCCGGTCCAGATCATCCGGTTCACCCAGAGGCGGATGATCTCGCGCGCGGTCAGGTTGACGTCGCCCGGGTAATAGCGCTGAAGCTCGGGCGTGTCGGCCGGCCAGCCGAGCGTCGCGTACGGCCAGAGCGCCGACGAGAACCACGTGTCGAGGACGTCGGTCTCGCGCTCGAGCTCCCCGGAGCCGCACTCTCCGCACGCCGAGGGCGCGTCCACCTGGACGGTGTGATGGCCGTCGGGGCACGTCCAGATCGGGAGCTGGTGACCCCACCAGAGCTGGCGCGAGATGCACCAGTCGGGCGTCTCCTCCAGAGACGTGATCGCAAAGCGGTGCTGCGACTCCGGGTGGTAGCGGACGCGCCGCTCGCGGAGCGCCTCGAGCGCGGGCGCCGCAGGCTCCTTCATGGCGCACCACCACTGCAGCGAGATGAGGGGCTCGATCCGCGAGTGGCAGCGCTCGCACGTGCCGACGGCGTGCCGGTACGGCTCCTTCGACTCGACGAGCCCGCGCTCGTCCGCCCAGGCGAGGACACGAGCGCCGGCCTCCTCCTGCGTCAGCCCGGCGAGGTCGCCCGCCGCCTCGCTCATGCGCCCGTCCCAGCCGACCGCCATCGGCTCGGGGAGGCCGTGCTCGCGGCCGATGTCGAAGTCGAGCGGATCGTGGCCCGGGGTGACCTTGAGCGCGCCGGTCCCGAACTCCCGGTCGATCCGCTCGTCCGCGATCACGGGAACGCGCAGCTCGGTGTACGGGACGACGACCTCGCGCCCGATGGCGTCGGCGTAGCGCGGGTCGTCGGGGTGCACCGCGACCGCGACGTCGGCGAGGATCGTCGCGGGCCTGACCGTCGCGACCGACACCCCGTCGTGCCCGTCGCCGTCCGCGAACGGATAGCGGATCGTGTACAGCGTGTCGTCCAGCTCCTCGTGGACGACCTCGAGGTCGGAGATCGCTGTCTGGTGGAACGGGCACCAGTTGACGATCCGGCTCGCGCGGTAGATCCAGCCGCGCTCCCACAGCCGGACGAAGAAGGTCATGACCGCGCGGACGTAGTCGTCGTCCATCGTGAAGCGCTCGCGCGAGTAGTCGAGCGAGCAGCCGAGCCGCCGGAACTGGCCCATGATCGTGCGCCCCGTCAGCTCGAGCCACTCCCATGTGCGCTCGACGAAGGCCTCGCGGCCGATCTCCTGGCGCGACGTGCCCTCGCGCGCGAGCGCCTTCTCGACGACGTTCTGCGTCGAGATGCCCGCGTGGTCGTAGCCGGGCTGCCAGAGCGTGTCGAAGCCGCGCATGCGATGCCAGCGGACGAGGACGTCCTGGATCGACCCGTTGAGCGCATGCCCTAGGTGCAGGTCGCCGGTGACGTTCGGCGGCGGGACGCAGATCACGTAGGTCTCGTCGCGGCGTGCCCCGGCGCCGGCCGCGTACAGGCCTTCCGCTTCCCACGTCTCCTGCCAGCGGCGCTCGACGTCGCCGGGTGCGTACCGCGGTTCCATCGGGCGGGAGTCTAGGGAGGAGTGGACGCGGCGCTCGGCAGCTAGCCGCTGCGGCGCCGCAGGGCTACCGGGGACAGCGAGGGACCTGTTACATCGCGTCGCACCGGCTCAGCGTAGCGCGCCCGGCCCTAGAGGACGAGGATCGTGCTCGTCCCGTGTGCGTAGAGCCGCCCGTCGGCGTCCTCTACGCGCGCCTCGGTGGTGGCGACGCGCCGGCCCGGGTGGATCACCGTGCCGACACAGCGAACGAGGCCCGTGTCCACGGTGAGCGCGCGTGTGAAGTTCGCCTTCACCTCGAGGGTCGTCCAGCCCACCGGCTCGTCGAGCGTGGTCACGAACGCGAGGCCCATCGCCGAGTCCATCAACGTCATCGCGAGACCGGCGTGGACGATCCCGATCGGGTTGTAGTGGTACTCGGCGGGCTCGCACTCGAAGAGCGCATGCCCGCGCTCCGCCTCGACGAGACGGAAGCCGAGCGTGTGCGCGATCGGCGGCGAGGGCAGCTC
>DASUCN010000116.1:0-52101 GCA_036276015.1 Gaiellaceae bacterium
AGGGGTCACCGAATGCATCGGCACCGCCGCCGAGACACCCGACCCCATCGCACCGCCTCCAAACCGCCCCGCACGCAAGCACGAGCAGCGCACGAGGTCGTTCTCCCACTTCGTTCGCTCGAATCCCGCCATTACAGACGAAGATGCGCGGGACCGCATTTCCTTGCGCTGGACCGCGAGGGGTCACTCGAACGAGGGACTCGCCACTCCATCGATCACTATTCGCACGGTGGCACGGCATGCCCCTCGCACTTCACGACGGACTCCGACCCAAGTCGCACGGGCGTGCCTCGACGCTCACCGAGCGAAAGACTGGGACAGACTTCGAGCGCTTCTCCATCCGGAGGCTCGCATCGGGACGTTCGCCGGCGGCGGCCGACCCGAGCACCCGGAGCGCGCAATCGCTCGCCTCATCGAGGCGCACGCGGACTCCATCTATCACGCCGACGTCTCGACGATGGTCGAGGTCGACGAGGAATCCGTTCTTCTCCACGGCCGCGTCCAGCACAGAGTCGAACTTGGCATGGCGGATGTCGAGCGCTGCTGGCTGTACGTGATCCGCGAGGGCCTTCTGTACCGGAGCGCGGTGTATCGCACCAGTGTCCAGGCTCGAAACGAGTACACCGCCCTGGGGTCGACACTCGGGGTCGCAGACTGACACCCCGCAGCTCAGACGAGTGCCTCGGAACCTGGCTCTGCATGGGCCCGCCTGGACTCGAACCAGGGACCAACCGATTATGAGTCGGCTGCTCTAACCAGCTGAGCTACGGGCCCGCCAGCCCGAGCGTAACGAAGGCCTCGTCGTCGCGGGCCTGGGCACGAGCCCCGCTCACCGACGGCGCCTGACCCCCGCGCGTCGCTAGGCCGTGGCAGCACTGACCACCGGAACTCAACCGTCAGCACCAGAGGTTCTTCTGCACCACCGTTGCGTCCGGCTGACAGAATGTTCGGCGCGTGAAGACGTTCCAGACCGAGCACCAGCTGCGTACCGCCGGCGGCTTGACCGTCACCGACATCACGGAAGACGTGCAGGAGGCCGTCCGCCAGAGCGGCATCTCCGACGGGATCTGCTCGGTCTACTCACCGCACACGACCTGCTCGGTTCGCGTGAACGAGTGGGAGCGCGGGTTCCTCGAGGACTTCGCGGTGCTCCTCAAGCGGCTCGTCCCGACCGAGCACTACTACGCCCATGACGACTGGGACCGGCGAACGGAGAACGTCTGCGAGGAGGACATGGAGGTCGGCAACGGCCACTCGCACTGCATGTCGATGCTGCTCGGCCCGGCCGGTGAGTCGATCCCCGTGCGCGACGGGGAGCTCTGTCTCGGCCAGTGGCAGCGCGTGCTGTTCCTCGAGCTCGATCGCGAGCGCGATCGACGCTGGCTCGTCCAGGTCGTCGGGGTCTGACCCGAGGGCGAGGCAAGCCTCGCCCTTACGAGCTCACTCGGGAGTCACGTATGCCGACGTGATCCCGCCGTCCACGACGAACGCGGCCGCGTTCACGAACGACGACTCGTCACTTGCGAGGAAGAGCGCGGCGTTGACGATCTCGCGCGGCTTGCCGAGCCGACCCGTCGGCCAGTGGACCTGCCGGCGCGCGAACGCGGCCGGATCGTCCCCGTAGATCGCGAGCAGCAGCGGCGTCTCCACCGGCCCGGGGCAGAGCGCGTTCACGCGGACGCCTTGACGCGCGAACTGGACGCCGAGCTCCTTGGACATCGCGAGCACCGCCCCTTTCGACGCCGTGTACGAGATCTGAGACGTCGCCGCGCCCAGGATCGCGACGAAAGATGCGACGTTGATCACCGACCCGCCACCGCGCTCGAGCAGGTACGGGATCCCGTGCTTGCAGCAGAGAAAGACGCCCTTCGTGTTGACGTCCTGAACGCGCTGCCACGCCTCGACCGAGGTGTCGAGCACGGAGGCGTCGTCGCCGGGTGAGATACCCGCGTTGTTGTAAAGCACGTCGATGCCGCCGAAGCGCTCGGCGGTGTCCGCCATCATCGCGGCAACGCCGCCCTCGTCGGCGACGTTCACCGCGAATGCGAAGGCGTCACCCGAGCACAGGGCGACCGTCTCCTCCGCAAGCGCCTGGTCGACATCGGCGACGCAAACCTTCGCGCCCTCTCCCGTGAAGACGATCGCCGCCTCGCGGCCCATGCCGCCTCCGGCTCCGGTGATGACGCACACCTTCCCGTCCAGCCTGCCCGCCATGTCAGCCCTCCGTCGAGATGAAGACGCTCTTGACCTCGGAGTAGCCCTCGAGCGCGTGCATTCCGAGCTCGCGGCCGAACCCCGACTGCTTGAACCCACCGAACGGCGTCTGGACGCGCACCGACGTGTTCGCGTTCACCGACAGCACGCCGGCCTCCGTCGCGCGCGCGACACGAAGAGCGCGCGCTCCGTCGCGCGTCCAGATCGACCCCGAGAGGCCGTACGGCGTGTCGTTCGAGATGCGGATCGCGTCGGCCTCGTCCTCGAAGGAGATGACGGCCGCAACCGGGCCGAAGACCTCCTCGCGCGCTACCCGATCCTCGTTCGTCGACTCGACGAGCGTGCACGGGTACCAGAAGCCGGGGCCGTCGGGCACCGCTCCGCGAAACGTCGGCTCGCCGTCGACGAACGACGCGACGGTCTCACGGTGGGCAGCCGAGACGAGCGGGCCCATCTCCGTCGACTCGTCGCGCGGATCTCCGACCTTCACCCCGCGGGTCGCCTCGACCAGCAGCTCGAGGAAGCGGTCGTACACGGAGCGCTGCACCAGGACACGCGAGCGCGCGCAGCAGTCCTGGCCGGCGTTGTCGAACACCGAGTACGGGGCGGCCGCGGCCGCCTTCTCGAGATCGGCGTCCTCGAAAATCACGTTGGCGGACTTCCCGCCGAGCTCCAGCGTCACGCGCTTGATCGTCCCGGCTGCGCCCTCCATGACGCGCCGCCCGACCTCGGTCGAGCCCGTGAACGCGATCTTCGCGACGTCAGGATGCTCGATGAGCCGCTGTCCCACGACCGAGCCCTTCCCGACGAGGACGTTCACGACCCCCTCCGGAATGCCCGCCTCGAGCGCGAGCTCGCCGAGCCGGAGCGCGGACAGCGGTGTCAGCTCCGCGGGCTTGAGAACCACCGTGTTCCCGCACGCGAGCGCCGGGCCGAGCTTCCAGCTCGCGATGTTCGCGGGGAAGTTCCAGGGGACGATCAGGCCGACGACGCCGAGCGGCTCCCGGAACGTCGCCGCGACCCCTCCGGCGACAGGAATCGTCTCGCCGCCGTGCTTGTCGATCGCGCCAGCGTAGAAGTGGAACACCTGCGCGACCATCCCGATCTCGCCACGGGCCCCGGAGATCGGCTTGCCGACGTTCTCGGACTCGATGCGCGCGAGATCCTCCCCGTTCTCCTCGACGAGCGCTGCGAGCCGACGCAGGAGTCGGCCGCGGTCAGCCGGGGACACGTCACGCCACGCCGGGTACGCCGCCTTGGCCCGGGCGACGGCGGCGTCGGCCTCCTCGATGCCGGCCTGCTCGAGCTCGGCGATCGGCTCCTCGGTGGCGGGATTCAGGACAGTGAGCGTCATCGCTCGGGATTCAAACAGACCGTCCCACTCGGCCATGGTCGAGTGCCTGGCACCGGATCGTCACAAGTGTGCGCCAAGTTCTCCAGTGCGCGTCAGTACGTTCGACGCTGCCGGAGCCGCCACGTCCCATAGACGACCCACGCGAGTACGGGGGCGACGAGCAGAGCGAGGATCCACAGGGCCTTGCCGACGCCCGAAAGCGCGGACGCCGGTTGTCGAAGCACGTCCGCGATGAACGCGACGGACAGAGCGAGGTAGATGATCGCGAACGTCCAGTACACGGATCCGCCTTCCGGTCGATTGCTGCGAGCGCGAGCCTACAGCGGGCGCTGCACGCCTCGCCCTACGACCTGCGTGCCGCGCGGTACGCGCGCGCCTGCTCGACGAGCGCCTCGAACAGCGCCGCGTCCTCCCCGGCCTCGGGGTGCCACTGGACGCCGACGAGGAACCGTTGCGACGGGTCCTCGACCGCTTCGAGCGTTCCGTCGGCAGCCCACGCGGTCTCGACCAGTCCCTCCCCCACCCGGCCGAGTGCCTGGTGGTGGTGCGACGTCACGTCCGGCGTCGAGCCGACGATCGAGGCGAGCCGCGACCCGTCCTTCACCTCAACCGGGTGCACGGCGAACTCGCCGGGGACCTGCTTGTGGACGTCGTGGCCGACCTGCTCCGGAAGGTGCTGCACGAGATCCCCGCCGCGCGCGACGTTCAGGAGCTGGAATCCGCGACAGATGGCGAGGGTCGGCATGTCTCGCTCGAGCGCCGCCTGCAGAAGCGCGAGCTCGCCGGCATCCCGTCGTGCCTGAGGCGGATCGGTCTCGGGATGCGGATCGGCTCCGTAGTGCGCGGGATCCACGTCCGCGCCGCCGGAGAACACGATGCCGTCGAGCGTGTCGAGCGTCTCCTCGACGCCCGCGTCGGTCGGCGGGATGACGACGGCGCGACCCCCTGCGTTCTCGATCGCGTCGACATACGCGAGCGGAACGAGCGCAGCCGGCATGTGCCACACGCCCCAGCGCGCGTCCTGTGCGTACGAGGTGACCCCGATGACCGGCCTGCTCACGTGAGACACGCTAGATGATCGCGAGTGGGCGCTAGCGTTGGGCCGTGAAGCGCACTGGCCGACTCCGGGAGCGCCTCGCCGTCTTCGCGATGCGCTCCGTCGGGCTCTCCGCGTGGCGACTCGCTGAGCGCCTTGGCCTGAACACGGGCGCGACCGAAGGGCCGCCGGTCGCGACCGACCCGGCGTCACGTGCGGCATTCGAGGAGCTCATCGCCTCGGCCTGCGACGGGGACGGGACGATCGACGTCGCCAGCTGCCCCCATCCCGTCCACGAGCTGCTCACGTACATCGTGTCGGAGCGCGGCTACCTGCTCCACGGCTCGAACGACCCCGGGCTGCGCGTGCTCGAGCCGCGACCTGCTCGCGATCTCGGCACCGAGCTCCATGCCGTCGTCGCGTGCGACGACGGCATCTGGCCGCTCTTCTACGCCGTTGTGAACCGCAAGCGGATCGAGGCGATGTTCACCAACTGCCTGCACGTCGGCCGCCCTCCCCGGCAGCGTCGCTTCTACATGTTCGCACTCGTCGCGGACCCCGCCGCGGAGGAGACGTGGACCCAGGGAGTCGTCTACGCGCTGCCGCGCGAGGGATTCCGGCCCGAGTGGGGCAACGAGTGGGTGAGCGAGCAGCCGGTGCGGCCGCTTCTCCGGGTTCCTGTGGCACCGGAGGACTTCCCTCTCCGCGAGAGCGTCGTCGGGCTGTCCGATACGGGCGAGCTCCGCCGTGTCGTCCGGCACCTGCGCGCGTCCACACGATCTCGCAGCTGAGCGCGCGGACACCCATCCACTCGACGTCGGCGACGAGCCTTACGCGGGTTCGCTCTCGACGATCCGGAGCACGCCGTCTGCGCACTCGAGCGTGTGGCCCTCACCCGGCACACGGCTCACCCGGAGCACGCGAATCGTCTCGCCGTCGAGCGCGACGAGCGCTCCCCGTGGGTCTGCCGCGGAGTGGAAGCGCCAGGCGCGCACCTGCCGCTCGACCTCGGCGACGGTCCGGGACGTGTCGATCCAGGCGTACTCAGGGTCGAACAACCGGAAGTAGCTCGCCTGCGACTCGTCCTGTGGTTCGCCCGGATCTCCTCGCTCGACCCGCTCGAGCACGCGCGGGAGCATCTCGCCAACCGCCGTCGCGAGCTTCGGCGTGAGCTCGTCCCAGCCGTACTCGTCGTGCAAGGGGATCCGCTCCCGCGCGAGCACGTTGCCGGTGTCGAGCTCTGCGTCCATGTAGTGGAAGGTGAAGCCGATCTCGGTCTCGCCCTGGCGAATCGCCCACGCGACCGGACTCGGACCGCGGAAGCGAGGCAGGAGGGACGGGTGGCCGTTCACGATCCCGTGCGTCGGCACGGCGAGCGCGTCCGCGGGGATCTTCCACGGGAAGCCGATGCAGAGCGCGACGTCGGGCTCGAACTGACCGAGCAGCGGAGCGATACGGTCGCGGGAGGACGGCATGACCACGTCGATCTCGGCCGGCGCCGCGCGCATGAGGTCACCGAGGTCCGTGTACCGGTCTGCGTCGTGCCGAACGCAGAGGAGCGCGACCGGCTCGTGCCCTTCCGCCCGGAGCATCGCGGACAGCCCTTCGACTGCCGGCGCGATCTCCGAGATGAGAACGACTCTCAACCGCGCTCGAACAGACGGATGCGCTCCCAGTCGGTCACGACCTTGTCGAAGAGCGCCTGCTCGGTACGCGCGTAGTTGAGGTAGTGATCGACGACCTGATCGCCGAATGCCGCACGCGCCATCGTGCCCGCCTCGAGCGCCGCAATCGCCTCGCGTAGCGCCGAGGGGAAGCGCTTGGCGTCGGACTCGTAGGCATTGCCCTCGAGGCCTGGCGGAAGCTCGAGCTCGTTCTCGATCCCGTACAGGCCGGCCGCGATCATCGCCGCGAAGGCGAGGTACGGGTTCACGTCCCCTCCGGGGATGCGCGTCTCGACCCGGCGAGACGCGCCGTGCCCGACGAGCCGGAAGCCGCACGTCCGGTTGTCGACCCCCCACGCGAGCGTCGTCGGCGCCCAACTCCCCGCCGCGAAGCGCTTGTACGAGTTGATCGTCGGCGCGAGGAAGACGGCGAGCTCCTCGAAGCACGCGATCATCCCCGCGAGGAAGCGGTCGAAGAGCACGGGGTCGTCGCGGAAGGCGGGCTCGCCGTCGCGGAAGAGCGACGCGTGGATGTGACACGAGTTCCCGATCCACGACTCGAACGGCTTCGCCATGAATGTGATCGAGCACCCGTTCAGGTTCGCGATCTCCTTCGCCCCGTTCTTGTAGATCACGTGGTTGTCGGCCATCGTCAGGGCGTCGGCGAAGCGGAAGTTGATCTCGTGCTGACCCGGCCACGCCTCGCCCTTCGACGTCTCCACCTTGATCCCGGCCGCGTGCATGCCGTTGCGGATCTGACGGATGAGATCCTCGTCGTAGGTCGTCGCCAGGACGTGGTAGTCGAGGATGTAGGGCACGGACGGCGTGAGGTCCTCGTACCGCTGCGCCCATGCCTCCTCGTACGTCTCGCGCAGAAGGTAGAACTCGAGCTCGGAGCCGGTCATGGGCGTGAACCCGAGCGCAGCGGCTCGCTCCATCTGCGCCTGGAGCACCTGCCTCGGCGACGGCTGCACGGGCGTGCCGTCGTGCCAGAGGACGTCACACAGGACGAGAGCGGTCGCCTCGAGCCACGGGATCCGGCGCAGCGTGGCGAGGTCCGGCTTCATCGCGAAGTCGCCGTACCCCCGCTCCCAGCTCGCGATCTCGTACCCGGGAATCGGATCCATCTCCATGTCGAGTGCGAGCAGGTAGTTGCATCCTTCGACCGGGTGCTCGTCAGCCATCTCCTCGCAGAAGAACTCCCCGTGGAGGCGCTTGCCCATGAGCCGCCCCTGCATGTCCGTGAAGGCGACGACGACTGTGTCGATCGCGCCAGACTCGACCTCGGCCCGGAGTTCGTCGAAGCTCAGCACGCGCGCAGTCTACGGCGGTTCTAGAGTCGGGTGGTGCGCATTCGCGTCGGCGACGTCCGGCTCTACGTCGAGATCATCGGCGAGCGACTCGTTCCAGACGGACCGGCGATGCATGCGCGGCCGACGATGATCCTTCTCCACGGCGGGCCTGGCTTCGACCACAACTCGCTGCGACCCCACCTCGCACCTCTCGCCGACGTCGCACAGCTCGTCTTCGTCGACCAACGTGGCCAGGGGCGAAGCGACGCGAGCGCGCCAGACCGCTGGAATCTCGATGTCTGGATCGACGACGTCGCCGGTCTCTGCGACGTGCTCGGCATCGAGAAGCCCGTCGTCTTCGGCCACTCGTTCGGTGGCATGGTCGCACTTGGCATCGCGATCCGGCATCCGGATCTCCCCGGCAAGCTGATCGTCTCGAACAGCGCGGCGAAGTTCCGCCCGGATAGAGCACTCGACATGTTCGAGCGACTCGGCGGCGGCGAGGCCCGGTCCGTGGCCGAGGCGTTCCTCCTCGCGCCGGAGCTCGAGCAGCTGGAGCGCTTCATGGCGGTCTGCTACCCGCTCTACGGGCCTGCCGCCCCCGACCCCGAGGTACGGGCGCGGATCGTCGTGCGCCCCGACGTGACGCTCCACTTCTTCCAGGAGGAGATCAATCGTTACGACTGGTTTCCGCTGCTGGCGCGGATCGCCTGTCCCACCCTGATCCTCGCCGGCGAGCTCGATCCCATCACGCCCGTCGCCGGCCACGAGGAGATGGCGGAGGCGATCGCCGGCGCCGAGCTCCGGGTCTTCGAGAGCGCCGGCCACGCGCCGTTCCGCGATCGGCCCGACGACGCGCTCGGCGCGATCCGAGCCTTCGTGCTCGGCTGAACGTCCGCGCGGTTGACATGTCAACGCGAGGGTGGGCGTAATACCTGCCTGAGACCGGCAGGCGACCCCTGGGAGGACACATGAGCACAGGCCCCGCGCCCAGCTACCACACCTCGGAGGACGAGCAGACCCTCCACAGGCTGGGCTACGCACAGGAGCTCTTCCGCGCGATGGGAGGATTCCAGAACTTCGCCATCTCCTTCACGATCATTTCGATCCTCGCGGGGTGCCTCACGTCGTACGCCGTCGGTTTCGAGCATGGCGGACCCTCGTCGATCATCTGGGGCTGGCTCCTCGTCGGCCTCATGGCGACGATCATCGCGCTGGCGATGGCCGAGATCGCGTCGGCGTACCCCACAGCGGGTGGCCTCTACTACTGGGCGTCGAAGCTCGGAAGCCCCGGCTGGGGCTGGGCGACGGGCTGGTTCAACCTGATCGGCCAGGTCGCCGTCACCGCAGCGATCGGGTACGGCCTCGCCACCTTCGGGGCGGTGCTGCTCGACTACTGGTTCAGCTACTACACGCGGATGGACGATTGGTTCGGCGCGTCCGCCAACGCGTCGATCTACATCCTCTACGCGGTCTTCATGCTCGCGGCGTGCGTGATCAATCTGTTCAACATCCGCATCACCGCAGGCTTGAACACGATCTCGGCGTACTGGCACATGGTCGGCGTCGCGTTCATCGTCGGCGTCCTCATCATCGTGCCCGACAACCACCAGTCGCTCTCGTACGTGTTCACGGAGACGGTGAACAATTCGGGCTTCGGTGACGGCACGACTTCGTGGTCTAACCCCGCCTTCTGGTTCGTGTGGGGGCTCGGGCTCCTTCTCGCCCAGTACACGATCACGGGCTTCGACGCGTCCGCGCACACAGCGGAGGAGACGGGAAACGCCTCGCGGATGGCGGCAACCGGGATGTGGACCTCCGTCGTCGCATCGGTCTTCTTCGGCTGGATCCTCCTGCTCGCGGTGACGTTCGCGATTCCGAGCACCGAGGGCGGGCTCGAGAACATCGGCACGATCGTCCCGTGGATCTGGGCCGAGTCGATGAGCCAGAACTGGGCAGAGGCGCTGCTCTTCATCTGCGTCATCGCACAGTTCTTCTGCCTGACAGCCTCGGTGACGTCCGCCTCGCGGATGATGTTCGCGTTCTCGCGAGACGGCGCAGTCCCAGGCCATCAGGTATGGCGTCGTGTCGCTCGGAACCGAGTCCCGCGATGGTCGGTGATCGGAATCGGGTTTCTCGCCGCGATCCTCATGATCCCGGCCGTCTGGAACTACCTCGTCGGCTACTTCGTTGGAACCGCGATCGCAGTGATCGGCCTGTACATCGCCTTCGTGATCCCGGTGTATCTCCGCTTGAGGAAGGGCGACTCGTGGGACGAGCCGCGCGCGTGGTCGCTCGGACGCCATTACAAGTGGATCGACACGATCTCGCTCCTCTGGGTCGCCTTCATCACGATCCTCTTCATCTTCCCGCTTTACAAGGCAGGTCTTCCGTGGGAGGACGACTTCACGTGGGAGCTCACGAACTACACGATCCTCTGGTTCGCGGGCATCGGCATCGTTTTCGGCGGCTGGTGGTTCCTCTCCGCCAAGAACTGGTTCAAGGGGCCTGTGCGCATGGGCACCGAGGAGGAACTCGAGCGGCTGGAGGAAGTGCAGCTCAAGGAGTTCGAGTTTCCGACGGAGCGCTAGGGGACGGCTCCATCAGTTGCGACGAGGGGCGCCGCAGGCGCCCCTCGTCGTTCACGCAAGGGCTGCGCGGAAGTCGAGCGACTCCGCAGTCCGGCGAAGTCGCTCGAAGTGCTCGCTCGCGTAGGCGTCGAAGTCGAAGTCGAGCTCCGAGACGGCCGACTGGACGACCCCCCACATCGCCTCGCGGAAGTCCGACATGAAGCGCATGAGCTCGAGCGCGCGTGCGTCCTCGCCACGCACGGTCCCGAAGTAGGCCGCGAGGAGCGCCTCGCTCTGGGCGCCGTCCAGCTCGTGGTTGATCGAGAAGTTGGCGAGGTCGAAGAACCGGTCGCCCATGCCCGCGTACTCCCAGTCGACGATGCGGAGGCGCTCGCCGTCGTCGAGGAAGTTTGCGTTCAGGAGGTCGTTGTGGCAGGGAACCGGAACGTCCGCAGCCCGCGCCTGCTCGATGCGAACTGCAAGCTCGTGTGCCCAGTCGTACACCTCGGGGACGCTGCCACCCCGCTCGAGCGCGGTCTCGCGGTAGATCTCGACGACCCGAAACGAGTCGAATGCTCCAGGGATCGCCGGCCCGCCGTGGAACGCCCGCAGCGCGGCAGCGACGCGCTCGAGCATCGCCGGCTCGCGCATGCGTTCCGGAGGTGGAATCTCGCCGTCGAGGAACCGCGTGACGAGCCACCCCTCGGGTTCGACGAAATCGACCACGTCGGGCCCGATGCCGAGCGCAGCCGCCGACCGGGTCGCCGCGAGCTCGACGCTGCGATCGATGCCGAGCAGGTTCGTGTCCTTGCCGGCGACCCGGAGGACGAAGCGCTGACCGTCGACCACGACCTTCAGGTTGTGGTTCGTGATCCCGCCGCCGAGCACCTCGAATCGCGCGTCGCGGCCGGGCCAGACGCGCTCGACCTCGTCGCTGAAGGTCACGACCGGATCCGCTCCCCCTTCGGGTCGAAGAGCGGGTCGTCCGCGACGACGCCCTTCACCCACTCACCGAAGATCTCGATCGCCACCTCGGTCCCGACGTCGTGTTCGGAGGGAAGGTAGGCGTACGCGATCGACCTCTCCACGGAGTAGCCGTAGCCACCGCTCGTGACCCGGCCCACGAGCTCGTTGCCGACCCGGACAGGCTCCGAACCGAGCGCGATCGCCCGCGGATCGTCGAGCGTCACGCAGCGAAGCAGCCGTTGCGGCTCTCGTGCCTCGGCGAGCGTCTCCCGTCCGACGAAGTCACCCTTGTCGAGCTTCACCGCGAATCCGAGTCCCGCCTCGTACGGCGTGTCCTCGGGCGTGATGTCCGCTCCCCAGACGCGGTAGCCCTTCTCGAGTCGCAGCGAGTCGATCGCCTTGTAGCCCCCGGGAACGAGGCCGTGCTCCCGGCCCGCTTCCCAGAGCGTGTCCCACAGCCGGACACCGAATTCGGCGGGGCAGTAGAGCTCCCAA
The DNA here is from genome assembly GCA_036276015.1 of Gaiellaceae bacterium. Taxonomy (GTDB): domain Bacteria; phylum Actinomycetota; class Thermoleophilia; order Gaiellales; family Gaiellaceae; genus GMQP-bins7. Next base: position 11,592 of record DASUCN010000116.1, read on the forward strand.
CCGAGCTCGCCGACGTAGGTCACACGAAGCGCCACGCAGGGAACCGGGCCCACCGCGAGGTGGCGCGCCTGCATGTACGGGAAGGCGTCGTTGCCCAGATCGGCCGTCGTGAGCGGCTGAAGGATGTCCCGCGCACGCGGGCCCCAGAGGCCGAAGCACGCGTACGCGGACGTCACGTCGGCCACGGCCACGGAGCCGTCGTCGGGCGCGTGCTGGCGGAGCCACGCGAGGTCGTGCTGGCCGAACGCAGTTCCGGTGACGATCAGGAACCTCGACTCGCCGAGCCGCGTGACCGTGAAGTCGCATTCGATGCCGCCGCGGGGGTTGAGCATCTGCGTGTACGTGACGGCGCCGACTCCACGAGCGACGCGGTTCCCGCAGAGCGACTCGAGGAACCCGGCCGCGCCCTCCCCCGACACCTCGAGCTTCGCGAACGACGACTCGTCGAAGATCGCCGCGGTGTCACGGCAGGCGCGATGCTCCGCCCCGACGGCCGGAGACCACAGCTTCCCGGCCCAGCCGCGCGGACGGAGCGACTCGTCGCCGCGCTCGGCATTGGGCTCGAACCAGTTCGCCCGCTCCCAGCCGGATTTCTCGCCGAAGACCGCTCCGAGTCCTTGGAGCCGGCGGTAGGCCGGTGAGAGTCGCAGTGGGCGACCGGCGGAGCGCTCGTGGCCCGGGTACTTGACGTCGTAGTACGTCTCGTAGATCTCCTTCGTGCGGGCGAGCGTGTACTCCCTGCTGCGGTACGCCGCACCGAAGCGCCTCGAGTCCATGTGCCACACGTCGAGCGACGGCGTACCGTCGACGATCCACTCGGCGACGAGCTTGCCCATCCCTCCGGCCCCGGCCAGCCCGTGCGCGCAGAAGCCGGCCGCGACCCAGAACCCCCGCACCTCGGAGGGGCCGAGGATGAACTCCCCGTCGGGCGTGAACGCCTCGGGCCCGTTGATGAGCTTCACGACGTCCATCTCCTCGAGCGCCGGCACGCGCACGATCGCGTTGTGCATGAGCTCCTCGAACCGCGGCCAGTCCTCCTCAAGGAGCCGCGAGTTGAAGTCGGTCGGGATGCCGTCGAGGCCCCACGGCGCACACTGGCGCTCGTAGCCGCCCATGATGAGCCCGCCCGATTCCGGCCGGAAGTAGACGAGCAGCGACGGGTCGCGCATCGTCGGCATGTCGAGCGGGAGGCCCGATGGCTTCGTCACGAGGTACTCGTGCGCCATCGGGACGATCGGCACGTCGACGCCGGCCAGTGCGCCGATCTCCCGGGCGTACATCCCTCCGGCGTTGACGACGATGTCGGTCTCGATCGAGCCGCGATCGGTCTCCACTCCGGTCACACGCCCGCGCGTAATGCCGATGCCGGTCACCCGCGTACCTGTGGCCACCTCCGCCCCGCGCCGCCTCGCGCCCTCGGCGAGCGCGAACGTGAGCTGGCTCGGGTCGATGTACCCGTCCGTGGGGAGGAAGGCGGCACCGAGCACGCCGTCGGTTGTCATCGGCGGAAACAACCGCTGCGCCTCGTCCGGCGAGACGAGCTCGAGGGGGAGACCGAACGTCTTCGCCCACCCCGCCTGCCGCGAGATCTCCTCCATGCGCTCGGGCGAGGATGCGAGACGGAGGGAGCCGACCTCGCGCCAGCCGGTCTCGAGCCCGACCTCGGCTTCGAGCGCGCGGTACAGATCGACGCTCTCCATCATCATCTTCGTGAGCGCGAGCGAGCTGCGGAGCTGTCCGACGAGCCCGGCGGAGTGGAACGTGGAGCCGCTCGTCAGCTCCGCCCGCTCCACGAGCACGACGTCGTCCCAGCCGAGGCGCGCGAGCCAGTAGAGGACGGAGCAGCCACCGACTCCGCCTCCGATCACCACTGCCCGAGCCCGATCACGCATGGCGAGACCCTAAACACGGCGGCGGGAAGCTCGTCGCGCAACCGGCTGCCCGGATCGCCGAAGTGCTCCGCCGCGCAGCATCCTCGCGTCGAGATCGGCCGCAAATTGCGCGAAGTTTCGTCGGCGGACCCTCTTGATCGGACAGGTCCGATGCCCTAGATTCCCCCTGCGCCGAGCACGGGGCGCCGGTAGGACGAAGCCCCCCGAGGAGCACTACGCGGAAGCGGAAGGTTCGTCGGGAAGGTGGACGAAAGCGTTCCCGGCTCGGCGAATCTGTGGGCCGGGCCCTTCGGGCTCGGCCCCTTTTTCGTCCTCTCGAGTGCCTAGAGCATGTACGGCTACCCGCAGTGATGTCCTGAGCGAAAAGAAAAGATCGCAATTTGCGACAACTTCACCTCAGGGCCGCTTGACGGACACATTCACGCCCCCTAGTGTCCTGCATGCACCGAGTACGGAGCGTCCGAGGTTGATGGCTCTCCGAGTGGCAGTCGCTTCGGCGAAGGTCAGTCGGAAAGCCGGACGAAGACGCCGCCGGCTCGGTGCATTTCTTTTTGGATCGGCTCAACGGTGCACGTCGTGCATCGTCGACGTTCGACCATGTTGCCCCTCACAGCAACAGCCGAAGGGCCCGCTGCGAGCCGCGAACGAACAGTTCGCAAATTGCGCTGAATTTCGTCCGGGCGGTGCTTGACCGGTATCGATCTGGTCCATAGAGTCCCCGATGCACCGAGAACGGAGTGTCTGAGGTTGATGGCTCTCCGAGTGGTTGTCGCTTCGGCGGTGGTCAGTCGGAAGGTCGGACGAGGACGCAACCGGCTCGGTGCATTTTCTTTGCGCCGGTACGCTCGCCACGATGAGCCGTCTCCTAGCTCTCGTCAGCGCGATCATCTTCGTGGACGCGCTCCTCTTCACGGCGCTCACGCCGCTCGTCCCCGCCTACGTCGATGAGTTCGACCTATCGAAGGCCGGCGCCGGACTGCTCGTGGGCGCATACGGCGCCGGCGCGCTGTTCGGCGGGATCCCAGGAGGGCTCGCCGCCGCACGGTTCGGGCCGAAGCGTGCGGTCGTCGGCGGACTCGTGCTTCTCGCAGTGTCCTGCCTCGCGTTCGCCGCTGCGGACAGCGCGCTCACGCTCGGAGCGGCCCGCTTCGTCCAGGGGCTCTCGAGCACCGCAACCTGGGCCGGAGCGCTCGCCTGGGTTGCAGCGATCGCTCCTCGCGAACGTCGCGGCGAGGCACTGGGAACTGCGTTCGGCGCAGCGATCTTCGGTGCGATCCTCGGATCCGTGTTCGGCGGCGCCGCGAAGGCCATCGGCGTCCCACTCGCTTTCACCATCGTCGGCGGGCTCGTCCTCGGGTTCGCGGCGCTCGCATCCTTCGCGCGCTCGGCGCGGACGGAATCGGCGTCGCTTGCTGGCCTCGGGCGCGCATTCCGCGACCGCCGCTTCGTCGGCGGGCTCTGGTTGAACATGCTCCCTGCGATGCTGTTCGGTCTGCTCATCGTCCTGACGCCGCTCGCACTCGACGAGGCCGGCTGGGGAACCTTCGCCATCGCCGGCGTCTTCTTCGCGTCGGGCCTCGTAGAGGTGGCGTTGAATCCGCTGCTCGGACGCTTCAGCGATCGCGTGGGGCGCCTCCGTCCCATTCGTGTCGGGCTCGTCGCCTCCACTATCGTCGCCGTCACGCTGTCCGTGGGCTCTGGCGCTGCGGTGATCGCGGTCCTCGTCTGCGCCGCGGCGATCAGCTTCGGAAGCCTCTACACACCTGGAATGTCGCTGACGTCGCACCGGGCGGACGCCGCCGGTCTCGCCCAAGGCATCGCATTCGGCGTCATGAACACCGCGTGGGCACTCGGCGAGCTCGTTGGACCCACCGCAGGGGGTGCGCTGGCGGACGCCGCCGGTGACGCCGTCCCGTACCTGATCGGCGCGACACTGTGCGCAGCGACGCTCGCTGCCACGTACGCAGTCACGGGAAGGGTGAGCATGCGTGCGGCGTGAAGACTGGGACAAGCGTTACGCGGGGGTCGAGAACCTCTGGGCGGTGAGGCCCAACCGCTTCCTCGTCGCCGAGGTCGCCGACCTGCCCCCGGGCCGCGCGCTCGATCTCGCGTGCGGCGAGGGGCAGAATTCGATCTGGCTGGCGACGCTCGGCTGGAACGTCACCGGCGTCGACTACTCCGAGGTCGCGATCGAGAAGGCGCGCGTGCGGGCCGAGCGCGATGGTGTGAGCGTCGACTTCGTCTGCGCCGACCTCCTCGAGTACGAACCCGCGCAGGAAGCCTACGACCTCGTGCTCCTCCTGTACTTCCACATCCCGTCGACCGAGCGACGGCTCGTGCTCGAACGCGCCGCGGGCGCGACTGCGTCGGGGGGTACGGTCGTCCTCGTCGGGCACGACCTGACGAACCTCACCGAAGGAGTCGGCGGGCCCCGCGATCTGGATCTCCTCGTCACGCCGGACCAGATCGCCTCCGAGCTTCCCGGGCTCGTCATCGAGAAGGCCACGCGCGTGCTCCGCGACGTCGACGGCGAGGAGCGAGATGCGATCGACACCTTGGTCAGGGCGCGGAGGCCCGGCTGAGCTCGGCCGGGAACCGTTCCAGAATCCAGTCGGCGTCGAGCGGGGCAAGCCGGTAGTCCCGACCGTTCACAAGCGCAAAGTCGCCGGTCCGCGGATCCATCGGCAGACGGGACTCGATGGGATACCAGCGGTTGTGCCGGTCGACGAGGTCGTTCAGCTCGTCGAAGCCATGCCTCGCGGCCACTCCCAGCCAGAGTGCCCGAAAGCGCTCGCCGTCACCGCTGCACTCGTCGGCGAGAGCGAGCCATGCATCCCGAAGCTCGGTCTCGTGGGTCTCCGTGCGCTGCTCGATCTCGCGCAAGCGGAGCATGTAGGGCAGCGGCCCGCGGGTTGCGGCGAGGTACGTTTCCGCCGACGGGCGCCCCAGACGCGCACGGATCGGCAGCGGCTGGCCGACCAGCGGAATCGTCCGGAGATCCTCCTCGAGCTCGCGTCGCTCGCGCCGCTCGCGTGGAGTCTCGGGACTGACGACGCCCACGCGGGGCGGAAGCCGGTCGTGCGCCTTCGCCACGGCCTCATTGAACCGTGCGGCGACGGTCAGCGCGCGGCGAACCGCGAGAGCCAGGAGCGTCGCTGCTGCGGCTCCGGCGGCTCGGCCACCGGCGAGGTCGCGACCTCCGGCGTCGGGATGGGCTCCGCGACCCGCATCAGCTCCTGCTCGCCGCGCCGCTCGGCGAGGCGTTCGAAGTCGCCGCGGATGGCGGCGCGCATGTCGTCGAGTTGGCTCTCCTCCCGCACGGGCGAACTTTCCCGGCGTGGATGTGGAGTCCTTCCGGGCTAGCGGGGCGACGCGAACGTGGCAGTCCAGACGACGGCGTCGGTGCCGTCGAGGAGCCCTTGCGCGCGAACCGGAGCGGCGCCGAGGTGCTTGAACTGACCGCCGAGGATGTTCGCTCGATGCGGCGGCGACTCGAGCCATGCGCTCACGACGTCGCGCGGCGACACTCTCCCCCAGGTGCCCGCGAAGAGGTTCTCGCCGAAGGTCGCGTAGCGGTAGCCGGCCGCGTTGACACCCGACGTGACAGCGGCACCGCAGGGGGTGTGCGAGAACTGGCCACACGAGGCAACACGGTGACCCTTGAGCGCCGCGGCGCGCTGGAGCGCGGCGCGACGGAGGAGACGCGAGCGATGGTCCTGCGCACGGGCCCAGTTCACGAGGCACGCGACGGCACGCATCTGCTCCGCGGCGGGGGCCGACGCGTCGTCGGCTGCCTTGCAGGCGCCCGCAGGGGCGAGGTACCCAGTCGACGCACGCTCGGCGCCCTCTGCCCGACCCGCAAGGAGGAACGCGAGAATCGTCGCCAGCACGAATGCAGGCGCGAGAAGACGAGACGGTGCTGCCGCAGTCGCAATCGTCACGGGTCGTACCGTGCGCGATAGACCCGCCTGGATCCGTCCCCTGACCGGGTGAGCTGCCTTCCCCCGAGTCAGTGATCCTGCCCCTCGTCAGGGATCACTCGGCGACTCTATCGACTCCCCCGGGTGGTGTGTACGCCAGGTGGCGGCGGACAACAGGCCCAGGGCGAGCGTCGGGAGGACCGTAAGCGCACGGTAGAGCAGGGTCGCCGCGACGGCTTCGGCATTCGAAGCGCCGAACGCTACGAGCGCACCGGTCAGACCAACCTCGACGATCCCTACACCGCCGGGCGTGAGCGGCAACGCACCCAGGGCGCGTACGAGCGCCCACGCTGCGAACGCCTCGACGACGGTCACCTCGTCGGAGGTCACACCGGTCACGCGCAGACACACGAGGAACAGCACGAAGACGGTGAGGTGCCCCGCGAGAGTGGCGATCGTGATGACGTGCCAGCGGCGGCGAAGAAGACCGAGAGCGCGCGCCCGGAAGGCGACGAAGGACTCGCCCGACCACTCCACGGGGCCGCGTCGCACGATCCCCAACACCCGGTTCACGAGCCTCGTTGCAAGATCGCCGATCTTCGCGGCCCACCGCTCGTGCGAGAGCACGAGGCCGAAGGCCGTGATCCCGACCGCAAGTGCGACGACCCCGAGAAGCGCGGCCGTGCGAAGCCCGGTGTTGTCCTGCCCCTCTGCGGTGAGCAGAGCTAGCGCGACGACCGGGAACGCAAGGTTGACGAGCTGGTTCCAGAGCCCGGCGACCGCGACCGCGAGACCCACGTCCGCGGACCGGAACTTCCAGGATCGGAGCATCGAGTAAGACGCCGCCATCCCGACCGCCGCACCCGCGGGCGACACGATCGACAGCGCGGTCGAGGCCTGGGTCATCGCGAGCGCCTGCCGGAAACCGAGCCCAGGCAGCGCGGCCATCCACGGCGGTGGGAACGTCGCGAGGTTGAGGACGACGGCAATGAGGAGCACGAGCCCGTCCTGCCAGTCGAGACCGCGCAGGACGTCGAGGACGTCGCGGTAGTTCGCGAACTGCGGCAGGACGAGGACGAAGACCGCGACGACGACCGCGATCGAGCCACCCGCGCCGAGAAGCCGCTTGTGCGTCTTTGTCAGGCGCCGACGGCGCGACGGCGTGCCGTCCGACATCCGGGGGAACCTATCGTGCGATCGTCACCCAGAGCCGGAAGGAGAACGCCATGCGTCGAGCATCCCGCCTCTCGTTCACTCCAGGAACCGCCGTCGCGCTCGTTGCGCTCTTCTTCGCGCTCGGCGGCTCCGCATTCGCAGTCGGCGAGCGGATCCAGGCCCCGTCGGTCGCGCAGCAGCGATGCACGAACGGCGCCGTACGCGGCGTCGCGACCGTCACGGGCGTGCCGAGTCAGGGGATCGCGAACATCCCCGACCGCTTCACGGGAGCGGGCAACCTCTTCGCACGCAAGTTCAACTGCACGGGGAAGGCGGTGCAGGTGCGCCGGGTCGAGACCGGCGTGTTCGAGATCCGCTTCGTCGGGGTCTCTGGCGCAAGCGCGGTGGCGAGCGCCTTCGCCGACGATGCGTACGCAACCGTGCGGAGCGGGAGCGGCGGCGCGTTCGTGGTGACGATGCACCCGGCCGGCCGAGATGACCGCGTCGACCTCGGGTTCACGATCGTCGTCGTGTAGCTACGGAAAGCGCGGCGAGACGACTGCCGCGAGCGTTCCGGTGAGGAGAAGCAGCACCGCGGCGAGCGCGAGGAACATCCAGGTGACCTCGCTCTCGCCCTCCTCGCGTCCGAGGCGTGAGCCGAGGTTGTCGTACGCCTTCGTCAGCGCGTCGGCCGTGCGTGCCTCGGAGAACTCGCCGCCGGTCCGCTCCGCGATCGCACGCAACGTGGCCGGATCGGGTGGCACGGGGATGAGCTGTGACGAGTCCTGGCCGGGGATGCCGCCGAACGCGCCGCGCTCGATGACTCCCTCGGGCGTTCCGAGCGCGATCGTGTAGACCGGGAAGCCGGCCTCCTTCGCGAGCCGTGCGCCCTCGAGCGGCTGCAAGAGGCCACGGGTCTGGGCGCCGTCGGAGAGGAAGAGGATCGAGACGGGGCTCTTTTCCTTCTCTGACTCGCCCTCCGGCGGATCGCTCGACTGCGCGAGCGACCGCGTCGCCGCCGATGGTGCCGGAGCAGCGGTCGAGCCCTCCTCGGGCACGAGGTCGGTCACCTGCCGACCGAGGAGCACCGCGGTCTGGAGCGCATCGCCGATCGCGGTGCCGCCGAACACGAGGAACTCGTCGATGTCCGTGATCGCAGCTTCGACGAGCTCGTGGTCGTCTGTCGGCGGAGTCGCGACCTGCGCCTCGCCGGCGAACACGACGAGGCCGACGCGCAGGTCGTCCGGCGCCTCGTCGAGGAACGTGCGAAGCGCCTCCTGCGCTGCACCGAGCCGCGTCGGCGCGACGTCTTCGGCCTGCATGGAGCGCGAGGTGTCGACGACGAGGATCACGGTCGCCTTCTCCTTCAGCACCATGCGCTCCACATTCGGCCTGGCGAGCCCGATCACGAGAATGCCGAGGCCGAGCGTCAGGAGCACCGCGGGCACGTACTGGAGGCGCGAGCGGCCGGAGACGACTGTCGCGAGCACGTCGAGGTTCGTGTAGCGGACGGTGTACTTCGCCCTCCGCCGCTCCGCCCACAGCCAGAGACCGACGAACGCGGCGAGGACGAGCAGCCCGAGCAGCATCCAGGGGCTCTGGAAGCTCACGCTGCTCATGCCGACCTCGTGCAGAGCGCGTGCACCTGCACCGTCGCGCGGACGCCCGCGAGCTCGGCGTCACCGCGCACGCGCACGACGACGCGGCCGTCGGAGACCGTCTGCGATCCCGACACGCCGTCCACGAGACTCGCGCTCGGCGGCGTTCTCGTCGCGAAGCCGAACGCGTGCGAGCCACCCACCAGGCGCTCACCGGCGACACAACGCTGGACGACGGTGGCTGTCCCGGGCCGCACGCGCACCGTCTTCACGCGGCGCGTCACAGGACGGCCCGGCCGTAGTTGGGAGACAGAGGTCGGCACGCGCGATCCTCCTCCGGCAGCCGGCATGCAACCGATGAACGGGCGGAAGCTCGCCGCGGCATCGGAGCGGCTGACATACGTGCCGAGGAACACGGCAGACCGGTTCGTCGTGATACCCGGATTGACCGGACTGCCGGTGAGGCCGACGAAGCCGACATCGATGCCGCGGACGCTCAGGCGTGCGTCCAGCCCGCCGACGATGTACCCAGGCGGGCACGTGAGCTGGTACTCGACACGCTCTCGCGGCACCGAGCCTTCGGTCGGCACGACGACCCACGGGCCGGCGACGGGGATGCAGACCATCAATCCGTCGCACTCGTTGGCTCCCCCTGCCGGAGCGGCGACGGCGAGTGCGGCCGCGCCCACGACGAGCGCCCAAGCGACGCGCAGCCGGCTCACACGACCCTCCGGAACAGGAACACGGAGAGAGTCGCGGCAGCGAGGAGCAGCGCGGCGGCGATCGCCGCGAAGACGTCGGTGATCTCGCGATCCTCCTGGCGCGTGCCGAGCCGCGATCCGAGCTCCTCGTAGACCTTTCGAAGTCCCTCGGCGTCCGGTGCTGCGAAGAACGTCCCACCCGAGGTCGCAGCGACCTCCTCGAGCGTCTGCGGGTTCGGCGGCACGCGGATGATCCTGCGATAGCCGCCGGTCAGCTCCTCCTCGACCACACCCTCGGGCGTGCCGACGAGCACCGTGTACACGGGAACGCCGCGCTCCTTGGCCTCCTTCGCGGCCTCGGCCGGCTCGACCTGACCGCCGTCACGAGCACCGTCCGAGAGGAGGACGATCGCACGGGGCGTGACCTCGGTGGGCTCTGGAGTTGCCTGCCCCGGCTGCTCGACCTGCTCCGGCTCGCCGACGCGAAGCGAGAGCGCGACGGCGTCGCCGATCGCCGTTCCCTCCCCTGGCGCCAGGGTGTCGAGCGCCGTCACCACGAGCTCGCGGTTCTCGGTCGGTGCGACCCCGACCGATGCACGCGTCGCGAACGAGACGACACCGACCCTGAACTTCTCCGGCACCTCGTCGAGGAAGGTCTTCGCGGCGGTGCGCGCGGCGTCGAGCCGCGTCGGCTCGACGTCCGTCGCCTTCATCGAGCGTGACACGTCCAGCGCGAGCACGATCGTCGCCTCCTCGCGTGGGACGCTCACGGTGGCATGGGGACGCGCGACGCCCACGATCAGGAAGAGCAGCGCCACGAGCATGATCAGGGGCGGCAGGTAGCGAAGCCGCCCGGGCTCGCGGTCGACGACGTTCGGCAGCAGGTCGGGGTTCCCGAACGCAGCCTGTGACGCGACTCTCCTGCGGTCGCGATCGATGTACAGGGCGACGAGGAGTGGAAGCGCAGCAAGCCCGAGCAGCGCGAGCGGCCACGTGAAGCTCACGACCGACTCCTGCGCAGGAACGTCACGAGGGGCCGCAGCCAGTCGCCCGAGGTCGTGAGGACGACATGCCGCACGCCGACGGACGACAGGGAGCGGGCGAGCTCACCTCGCTCGGCGGCCGCGGCCACCGCGAACCGCTCCCGCAGCCGCGCGCTGCGAGTATCGACCCGGAGCTGGCGCCCCGTCTCGGGATCGACGAGGTAGAGGAGCCCCACGTTCGTGAGCTCCTGCTCGCGCGGGTCGCGGATCTCGACGGCGATGACGTCGTGGTTTCCAGCGAGCTCGAGGAGCGGTCGGCGCCAGTCGCGAGGGCCACGGAAGTCCGAGACGACCACGACGAGCGACCGCTGACGGGCGAGCGCGCCGGTTCGCGACAGCGCCGCCGCGAGCGTGCTCTCCCCCGGTCCGGCCGCAGGTGGGTCGCTGCGCAGCGCGGTGAGGAGGCCGACGAGGCCGACCCGCCCCTGACGTGGCGGGAGGGCGTGCGACTCGCTACCGCCGAACGCGACGACTCCGAGCCGATTCCCGCGTCGCGTCGCGAGATGCCCGATCGCCACGGCAACGCCTTCCGCGACGTCCGCCTTCCGGCGGTCGGCGGTTCCGAACTGCATCGAGACGGAGGTGTCGAGCACGAGCCAGGTGACGAGGACTCGCTCGGCGAGGTCGACGCGAACGTGGGGCTCGCCGGTGCGCGCCGTCACGTTCCAGTCGATCCGGCGGACGTCGTCCCCGGGGACGTACGGACGCATCATCGCGAGCTCGGATCCTGCCCCGAGCACGTTCGAGCGGAAGTCGCCCGCGAGCAGGCCCTCCACACGCCTGCCGATGGACACGTCGAGAGCACGCAGCAGGCCCTCGGCCAGCGGGCCGGGGCCGGGACGTGCCGGCGTCGGACGCGCGAGCAGCGCGCCGGCGTTCACCACGTCAGGCGGACCTCATGCGGCGCTCGCACGCGCGAGATCGAGCTGCGGAGTCGGCACCGCTGCGAGCACCTGGTCGAGGATCGCGTCCGAAGTGACGTCCTCGGCGAGAGCCTGATACGACAGGACGAGCCGGTGCCGGAGCGCGTCACGAGCGAGCGCCTGCAGGTCGTCGACGACCGCGTACTCACGCCCTCGGATGAGCGCGAGCGCCCGGGCTCCCTGGACGAGGCTGATCGGCCCACGCGGGCTCGCACCGTACGAGATGTACTGCGCGAGATCCGGGAGACCGTGCGCGGCCGGCTCTCGCGTCGCCGTCGCGATGTCGACGGCATAGCTCACGAGCGACGGGTCGACGTAGATCTCGAACACCGAACGTTGCAGCGCGGCGAGGTCCTCCAGCGAGAGCACCCGCCTCAGCTCCGGGTGTTCGACCAGCTGTCGCTGGACGACCGTGAGCTCCTCGTCGTGTTGCGGGTAGCCGATGAGCACCTTGAGCAGGAAGCGGTCGATCTGCGCCTCGGGGAGCGGATACGTCCCCTCGGACTCGATCGGGTTCTGCGTGGCCATCACGAGGAACGGCTCCGGGACCTTGTGCGTCTCGTGTCCGATGGTGACCTGCCGCTCCTGCATGACCTCGAGCAGCGCCGACTGCACCTTCGCCGGGGCACGGTTGATCTCGTCGGCGAGGAGGAAGTTGCAGAACACCGGGCCGAGCTCGGTGTCGAACGTCCCCTCCTGCGGACGGTAGATCCGCGTGCCGACGAGGTCGGAGGGCACGAGGTCCGGCGTGAACTGGACGCGGGCGAACGACCCGCCGAGGACGCCGGCGGTCGTCTTGATGGTCAGCGTCTTCGCGAGTCCCGGCACGCCCTCGATCAACAGGTGCCCCTGCGCGAGGAGACAGACGAGCACCCGCTCGAGCATCGCGTCCTGGCCGGCGATGATCCGACGGATCTCGAACAGCGCCTGCTCCAGCTGTTCCTGCGCCTCCTCGGGGGTCGGCAGAGGGCGATCGGCGTTCTCGGTCATGCGACGTCCCTTCTCTCGCGGCTCAGAGGTTCATACGAAAGCAGCCCGGTCTCGGGTTTGGGTAAACGGAGCGTGAAGATGCGGGCGGCTGCCACCGCTAGGTGCGCTGTACGCCCATCGTGATCGACCCGACATAGGCCGAGCCCTTCCTGACGAGCCTCAGCGTCGAGCGCTTGCCGCCGTTTCGGTAGATGCTGTCCCCCGCGTTCCGCGGGTTCCGGTTCGGGCGCCGGTTGTACGGGCTCCGTATGTAGACGGCGTCCGTGACTGCGTCGGAGAAGTAGAGCTGGCCCGTGTGCACGACGTTCCCGCCGATGTGCACCATGGTGTGGATGTGGACTGTGCGCCCCGGGTACCAGCCGGGGTAGATCGTCCTGAAGAGCGCAAGGCCCCTGGCGTCGGTGCGCTGGACACCCCGGAGGAACATCCCGCTGTCGCCCTGGACTCCCGAGTAGACACCGGCCGCGTCGCAGTGCCAGATCTCGACTGTGGCGCTCTTCACGGGCTTGCAGGTCGACGCGTCGACCACGGTGAGTCGTAGCGTGAGCGGGACTCCCGGCTTCCCGTCGATCACGTTGCGGCGAACCACGGCGTGGTCGAGGTAGTACGGACCCTGCGTCTGCTCGGGTGCAAGGATGCAAGTGACGAGCCCCGACGCGACGGCAGCGGGTCCATTCCCTGCCGCGTCGGCTTCGTCGGCGTCGAGAAGCTCGCGTGCTCCCAGGACGCTCGCGCCGAGCGCTCCGGCGGCAAGTCCACCCAGCTTGGCGAGAGCCGTGCGGCGACTCAGCGCGCGCTCGGCCGACCTGCTTCGGGCGCTCATCCCGGCAGGGTACGCACCGGTTCTAAGAGCGCGCTGAGAGGTTCGTGGGCGTCGAGCTGCCTTGGAAGGCGAGCGACTCGACCCGGACGACCGCCTTCACGAGGTCGTCCACGAGGAAGGCCGCCTCGTAGCGGTTGTCGTCGATGCGTTCGGCCAGGTCGACGCCCTCGCCGAGATCGATGGGGTGGCGGTAGTCGAGCAGCGCGCGATGCGGCGCGCGCAGATCCGGTCCGCGCTCCAAGAGGCGATGCTCGACCGCCTGCCAGTAGGCGGCGTTGTTCACGTGACCCATGCGGTCGACGTCGGACACCCGAATCGGCCACGGCGTTCGTACCGCATCGGCCGGAGGCGGATCGAGCGTCAGCTTCGTCGACGCCATGCGGCCCTGCGCCGCCTCCGCGTAGGCCTGGAACCCCTCGCCGATGCGGGCCGGCCTCGCGTCGGGCCCGAGGTGGATCCACGTGCTGTCCACCTCGATCGTGCCGCCGGCGTCACCGGCCAGCGACCAGCGGCGCCCTGCGGCGACCGACGAGAACGCGCTGCCCCAGGTCACGATGTCGACGGCGCCGTCTCCGAGGAACGGCTGGATCACGTCGATTCGGACCGAGCGCAGTACCCAGAGGTGCTCGGGGGAGCCCCAGCCGGTCTCGGCGACGTCGTCGATCGCGGCGTCCTGGAGGTAGCGCGCGACCGCGTCGAGCCGCAGCCTCCCGGCTGCATCCGTGTCGGACAGGCGTGCGCCGTAGCGCACCCGGAACGTCCGGCCCGACGGCGGCTGCGGGACGAGCGCGTCCACGGCGAGGCACCTTACGTCAGCTCGAGCACCATCCTGCCGTGATCGTCGTCGCCGCCGAGCGCGACGTACCCCAGGCCCTCGTAGAGCCGGCGAGCCGGGTTGTCGTGATCGACGCTCAGCGACAACCGACGTACCCCCGCGGAGCGGGCTCGTGCGTGGATCGCCTCCATGAGCGCGGTGCCGACACCTCCCCCGCGGTGACCGGCGACGACGGCGATCGCCACCTCAGGCGTCTCCTCGTCGACGAAGCCTTCGCCGTGGTCGTCCTCGGTGAAGAAGCGATACCAGGCGAGCCCGACCGGAGCGTCGTCACGCTCTGCGAGCAGCGCCGTGTCTCCCTCACGCCCCCACGCCCGGTGGAAGGGCTCGACCTGCGGGTGCGCAAGCACCCACTCGGCGGGCGGGAGCTCGACGTCCGGCCGCCACGCGAGCGCGGCGTACAGCATCTCGCGCAGGAACCCGACCTCGTCCGGACGGAGGTCACGAATCTGCATTGCCGCGCTCCTGCTCGACAAGCGGGGTGACGATCCCGAGCAGGCCATAGCGATGCGTTCCGTCACGGGGGTCGGTCGCCGACTCGAACTCGTCGACGAGCGCACGCAGACTTGCCTCGAGATCGGCGGCGCGATCGGGAGTGAGATGGACGACGTGGTAGGACAAGCGGCTCGGGAGCTCTTCGTCCGCGCGTCGCATCCCCGCCTCGAGCTCGGCCACGATCGCGCTCAGCAGTCCGTCGCCACCCGTCTCGAGGTCGAGCTCGCCGGAGAAGCGGATACGCTCGGCCGCTCGACCGTAGACCCGCTCGGTGTGTCGTCCGGAAGGCCGTGCGTCGACCTGACGAACGAGGCCGCACTCGACGAGCCGCCGCACGTGGTAGTAGAGCCGGTTGGCGGGCATCCCCACCTCCGCCCCGAGCTCAGCGACCGTGCGCGGAGTCTCGAGCAGCCGGAACAGCTGATAGCGAAGCGGGTCGTACAGCGCGGCGACTACCGCGGGATCGTTGATCCACAGCTCCCCTTCCTGCATCAGTGTAATTTTCTCAATTCGCTGAAATTCTGTCAACCGTTGGACGCGATAGCCTCGACGGCACATGGGTTCCCTGGGGAGACTCGACGAGCTCGAGCCGTTCCGCGTCTGGGACGGCGTCGTCGCGAGATCAGTGGACGGAGACCGCGTCGCGTTCGCGGTCGTCGAGCTCGAGCCGTCCTGCGTCGTCCCGGAGCACAGCCACGAGAACGAGCAGCTCGGGATCGTGCTGAGCGGCTCCGTGTCGTTCCGCGTGGGCGCCGAGACGCGGGAGCTGGTCGCAGGCGGTACGTGGCGGATCGCAGCGAACGTGCCGCACGAGGTGCACACCGGACCGGAGGGAGCGGTCGTGCTCGACGTCTTCGCGCCGGCGCGCGCCGACTGGGCCGGGCTCGAGCGCTTGGGCCAGCTTCCACTCCGCTGGCCGTAGCGCCTGACGGGCGCGCCTACTGGCGCCGCGCCTCCCACTGAGCTGTACCGACACCGCAGGTGTAGCGCGTCCCTTCGTGGTCGAAGACCGGAAGCTGCAGGCGCACCGAGCCCGACGCACCGGTGCCGCCGCCCGGGTCGAGCAACCCGGAGACGAATCCCATTCCCGAGATGAGTCCCGCGAACGACGACGAGCTCGTCGAGAAGCCGAGATGCCCGCCGATCGGGATGCCGGTGAAGACGAGCCTCACCTCCGCTTCGACCGTTCTGCTGTTGCAGAGGACGACGACACCGACCTCGAGGCGTGTCACCTCCCTCCCGCTCGGGGAGACGTCGAGGCAGATCGACGAGCCCTGCGTGGTGAACCCGCAGTAACTGCCGGGGTTTGCGGCAGGCGGAGGAAGCGACGCCTGCCAAGATGCCTCCCCAGAGCAGCGGTACGTCGTGTTCGTCGAGGACACGGTCAACTGCGTGGACGCGCGTACCGTCCCCTCTACGACCGTCGAAGACGTGAATCGACCGCTCACCGAGCTCGTTGCACCTGCCGCGCTGGAGGAGAGCGTGAAGCTCCGGTCAGCGCCGATCGCGTGGGGTCCAGCGAGCGACACGAACACAGTGCTCGTGATGGTCGTCCCCTCGCACGGCGTCCGAACGCGTAGCCGCAAGCTCGAGAACGTGCGGCCACCGCCGTCGACCGTCATCGTCACCTCTTCGCGCTGGGACGTCGAGCCGCCGAAGCTTCCGGGCTCTGCGAGCGGAGGTGGAGCTGTCCCTCGCACCGAGCCCGTGTAGACGATCCGCGCGGGATAGGTCGGAGCAGCGCAGCGCGGCAGCCCCGACCCGCTGCCGCCGCCCGTGATGCCCGCGTAGTCGGACGTGCCCGAGAGCAGCCGCCACGTCCCTAGGCGTGAGCCGCAGCCACGATTCGAACGCAGTCGGATCACGCCAGAACTACCCTTGAGCGTCTGCGTCAGCTGGAGCCGCCCAGCCGCGACCCTGGTCCGAGACGAGACCGAGCCGGCATCCGACAGGGCGCCGCTCATCCGGAATGTCCCGCTCGTCGCCGTTCGCAGCACGAGGACGATCTGAACCTGCCCGTCGGCGATCGGAGCGGCGGATCGCGCAGGACTCCCCTGGGCAACCGCCAGACCGCCCAGCGCGACGAGCGGGAGGAGCAGCCACCAGCGTGAAAGCGGACGCGTCACGACTCCTACGATGTCACCCTCGGCTCAAAGCCCGCTCAAGACGCACGTGCCTGGTACAAGGGCGGCGATGACCATCTTCCACGTCGTCGTCACCCGCTCGGGGCCGGAATGGGATCCGGCGCGGCCGCTCGAAGGTCAGTCGGACTGGCCCGCGCACGCCGCGTTCATGGACGGGCTCGTCGACGCGGGGTTCATCGTCCTCGGCGGTCCGCTCGCCGACGAGCACCGCGTGGTTCATGTCGTGGAGGCGGAGTCGGAGGACGAGATCCGCGCGACGCTCGCCCGCGACCCCTGGAGCGGCTCGCACCTCGAGATTGCGGCGATCGAGCCGTGGACGATCCGCCTCGACGGTCGGCTCAGCGGCTGAACCAGCGCGCGCGCCGGCTCGACCCGAACTCGTTCTTCTCCTCGACGAGGGCCACTGACGGCTCCACGAGCGTGCCCGTCGGCTTCGGCCCCGAGAAAAAGTCGACGTCGACGCGACCGACGCGCCCCGCGCCGAACTCGACGTAGCAGTTGCCCCGCCCGTCGAAGACCTCGGTCGGCTCCTCCCCACGCCGCCGCGCAACGATCGCCGCCGCCACGACACGGGCCTGGCGCTCGGAGAAGACGCCCGCCTTCGGGACGCCGACCGTCGCGACGTCTCCGACCGCGTAGACGCCCGGAACCCGCGTCTCGAGCGTGCGACCGTCGACAGGCACGTAGCCGTCCTCGGCCAGTCCGCTCGCCAGCACGACGTCGGGCGCACGGTGTCGGGGGACGCCGAGAAAGAGGTCGCAGAAGAGCTTCGAGCCGTCGTCGAGCGCGACCGCTCCGCGCTCCTCGTCGTACGCGGTGACGCGCTTCTCGGGCACGAACGCGATGCCGCGCTCGGCGAACGCCTCGAGCAACGCCGCAGACGTGTCCGGCGACGGCGGCACCGGGGTCGGGAACGGCATGACGAGCGAGATCTCGGAGTCGTCGCGGAGGCCACGCCCGACGAGGTGGTCGTGCAGGAGAAGCGCCGCCTCGCTCGGTGCGGGAGGGCACTTGAAGGGTGCGCCGCAGATGCCGACGACCGCATGGCCGCCGGCGAAGCTGGAGAGCACGTCGCGCATTCGCTCCGCGCCGGCGACGGAGTAGAACTCGTGGCCCGCGACCCCGGGCGTGGCGTCGAGGTCGTAGTCGGCGCCGAGCGCGACCACGAGCACGTCCGCGTCGTACTCGCCCTCGTCGGTCGTGACGCGCCGAGCCTCGGGGTCGATCGCCGTGACCCGCTGCCGTACGAAGCGGACGCCGGGCTTCGCGAGGTCGTCGTAGCGGATTCGAACCTCGGCCGGCGTGGCTCGCCCGAAGAGCACGTCGAGCTTGGAGTACCCGAAGACGAATCCTTCGCCCGCGTCGATCAGCGTGACACCGGCGTCCTCGCCGAGCACGTCCGAGAGGACGGTCGCGAGCTCGAGCCCGCCGAATCCAGCTCCGAGAACGAGGACGCGTTCCATCGCGAGAGCCTACGGCAGCACTCGTGCCATCGGCCGCGATAGCGTGCCGCAATGGCGACGACGCGCGAGCAGACCCGGCTCTGGCACCCGTTCGCGGCCATGGGCAAGGTCGACGGGCACGAGCTCGTGCTCGTCCGCGGCGAAGGCGCGCACGTCTGGGACGTCGACGGGAACGAGTACCTCGACGCGACCGCGGGGCTCTGGTTCGTGAACGTCGGGCACGGCCGAGCGGAGATCGCCGACGCGGTCGCGGCCCAGCTCCGCACGCTCGCCGCCCATCACGTGTTCGGCGACCAGGCGAACGAGCCGGCGCTCGAGCTCGCCGCCCGACTCGCCGACCTCGTCCCTCTCGACGATCCGGCGATCTTCTTCGGCACGGGCGGTGGCGAGGCAGTGGACGCTGCCGCGAAGATCGCACGCCGCTACTGGGCTCTCGTCGGCGAGCCGCAGCGCACGGTCCTCGTCTCGCGGACCTTCGCCTACCACGGCACCAACGCGTACGGCACGTCGCTCTCGGGCATCCCCGCGGTCCGCGACGGGTACGGCACGCTCGTCGGGGACGTCCTCGAGGTCGCACACGACGACCCTGGTGCACTTGCCATGGCGCTCGACGAGCTCGGCGACCGCGCCGCGGCGTTCATCGGCGAGCCGGTGATCGGCGCGGGAGGCGTCATCCCTCCGCCCGAGGGCTACTGGGCGGAGGTCGCACGCATCTGTCGCGAGCGCGGCGTCCTCCTCATCTGCGACGAGGTCATCTCGGGCTTCGGCCGCCTCGGCTCCTGGTTCGGCTGCGAGCGCTACGGGTTCACGCCCGACCTCATGACCTGCGCGAAGGGCATCTCGTCCGGCTACGTCCCGCTGAGTGCGGTCGTGGCCTCAGGACGGGTCCGCGAGCCGTTCTGGCGCGAGGACACCCCTCCGTTCCTGCACGGGGGGACGTACTCGGGGCACCCCGGAGCGTGCGTCGCCGGCCTCGTCAACCTCGACATCATCGAGCGCGAAGGGCTCGTCGAGCGTGCGCGGAGCCTCGAGCCGGTTCTCCACAGCCTCGTCGAGCCGCTCCGCGACCTCCCGGGCGTCGCCGACGTCCGGGCCGCCGGCCTCGCGGCGGGGGTCGAGCTGGATCCCGAGGTCATCGCGCGCGATCCAGGTGCGCCGTTCGCGGTCGTCCTCGCCGCACGCCGTCACGGCGTGCTCAGCCGGGCACTGCGTGGTGTCGCCCTGCAGATCTCCCCGCCGCTCGTCGTGAGCCAGGACGAGCTCGCAGCGATCGTCACCGCGCTCGCCGCGAGCATCGAGGAGGTCGTCGGCGGCGCGTGAGCAGGCTCAGTGGCCGGTCGTCGAGAAGTGCATGTAGTCCTTCGTCGATCCACTCCAGTCGCCGCCCCAGCCCCAGCCGATCGACCGGAATGCGCGCACGACGGCGGGCGTCACCATCCCTTTCCTGAGCGGCGTTCGATCGACATAGGGACGGCTCCTCGCGTCGTACACCGCACCACAGCCGACGTAGGGGTTCTCGTTCGGGTTGAGGTCGATCGCGTGGCCGTAGGCGTGATTCGACCAGTTCCCGCTCCCGCCTCCGCACGGGGACGGAACGGCCCGTCGGCACTCGAACGCGCCGCTGATGTCACCGTCGGCCGGCCGCGCCCGCTTCGGTCCGTACATGTCGTCGAGCTTCAGGTGCCGGATCGGGAACCTCTGCGCATGGAGCTTGCGGAAGACGGTCGCGAGCTTGCGCGCCGAGTCGCGGTGGACGACGAGCTGTCCCTCGCGCTCACGCCCGTCGAAGCCCCAGTGCGTCACCGTGAGCAGCCGGAGGTCCGAGAGCGGAACCGGGCAGCCCGGCGCCCAGAACCCACCGCGCTCGAGGCTCCGCTCGAGCGGAGCCGGCAAGGGCTGAATCGACGATTCGTACGACTGGCCGGCGAGGAGCACCAGCGGCAGAGCGAGCAGAAGGCGGAGCACGAGTGGGTCAAGGGTGCCGAGCACAGCTCGCAGCCGTCAAGCGACGCCCGGCCCGCCCTCCGCTGGCGAGCGGGCCGGGCACGTCGCACTACTCGTGCGGAGGCAGGAACGTGTCCGTCTCGTAGCTGTGCAGGACCGCCGTGACGTGGAGTCCCGCGTGCGCGATCGGTGAGCCGATCGGATTGAGCGTGACGAGCGTCGGCACGCTCCACACGACGTCCCCGGTCAGCGGCTTCGTCATCTGCTCCGACCGGAAGTCGCTGTAGCCCGCGTGGTAGACCGCGGTCATGGCGAGCGATGCAACGAGCGCGATCGCCCCGATGGCGACCTTGCCGGAGATCCGCCCGTACAGACGCGTTCCGGCGAACGCGGAGAAGACGACGAGGATCGGGAACACGGACAGGAGCAGGCCATCCGTCACGCCGTACAGGAGCCCGCGCCAGACGAGCGCGCCGGCCAGCTCCAGACCGTCAGGCCGCGCCGTCGCGTCCTCGGTGCGGAGGACGACTGCAGCCAGCACGGCCGCGGTGACAAGCCCGAGCGCGACCGCCAGGATCCAACGCCGCTTGGCGGCGGCGGCGAGGTCGTAGCCCGTCGATCGTGACCAGTGCGATCACGCTCAGCGCGTACACCCCGTAGAACAGGTCGCGACCGATGTCGAGCACGTCCGTGAGCACGTACGGCACCGCGAAGGCGAGGAGATATCCACCCGCGAGCCACGCCCAGTGAACGGAGAGCCCGTGCCACACGCGGACATCCGCCGCGGCATGGTGAGGGACAGCATGAGTGCTCATGTCTCCTCCTTTCGAGAGGAGCCTGTCCCGTCTTCGACAGCGGCACATCGGTAGGTGGAGGCCGGCGCGCTTCGGATTTCCCGCACGCAGCGAAACGGGGTCCCCGGCGCCGAGCGCACCGGGGACCCCGTCCTGCACCTACGAGACTGCGGGAGCCGTCGTCGCCTCGGGCGACGCTGCATGCTCGCCGCGGCCGAACCGCGGAAGCCACTGGAGCCAGGTCGGCAGGTACCAGTTCCAGTCGCCGAGGAGCTTCATCGACGCGGGCAGGAGCACCGCCCGGACGATGGTGGCGTCGATGAGGATCGCCGTCGCGAGCCCGACGCCGAACTGCTTGAACATCAGCATCGAGAGCACGGCAAAGATCGAGAACACTCCGACCATCACGATCGCCGCGCTCGTCACCACACCAGCGGTGCGCTTGACCCCGTACGAGATGGCGTCGTCCATGCTCGCCCCACGCTCGTATGCCTCGCGGATCCGGCCCAGGATGAGGACGTGGTAGTCCATCGAGAGGCCGAAGAGGATGACGAACAGGAGGAGCGGGACGACCGGGTCGATCCCGTCCGTCGTGCCGAACCCGAGCAGCTCTTGCGCGAACCCGTGCTGGAAGACGATCACGAGCACGCCGTACGCTGCTGCGACGGACAGCAGGTTCAGCACGATCGTCTTCGCCGCGATCACGACCGAGCGGAACGCGACGAGCATGAGCCCGAAGGCGAACACGAGGACGAAGGCGACCACGATCGGCAGCGCCGACTTCATCCGATCGGTCGAGTCCTTCCAGCTCGCGGGGATGCCGGTGACGCCGGCCTCGGCGCCAGGCAGCGCGCCGACCGTCTGCGGGACGATCCGCTCACGCAGCTCGGCGAGGGCGGCGATCGACGCGTCGTCCGTGCCGCTCCCGTCGATGGGGATGGTGACGCTGGCGACGGTCGCGTCGTCGTTCACGGCGACCGTGATCGGCTCATACATGCGACCGCTGGCGAGCGCCTGCCTCTTCAGCTCGGCGATGGCCTTGCGTGCCGCGGGAGCGTTCACGTCGTCGCTCTTCACGACGACGTCGACGGGCAGACCCGTCCCCGGGAAGGCCTCCTGCATCCGGTTGTACGTCTTCACGACCGGGAGGTGCTGCGGGAACGTCTCGGGGCCGGTTGCGACCATCCGGAGCTGGATCGCCGGCAGGGCGAGCGCCACGAGCAGTCCGCCCGCGACGACGACCGAGACGACGGGCCGCTTCAGGACGCGATCGACGATCGCCCCCCAGATCCGACCCTCGCCGCCGTCCCGCCGGAGGCGGCCGACGAGCGGGACATGAAGCCGGTCGACCTTGTCGCCGAGCCGGGACAGGAGCGCCGGCAGCACGGTCAAGGAGCCAAGCATCGCGATGGCGACGACGAGAATCGTGGCGACGCCGAACGAGGCGAACGTGGTGTCTCCCGTGAGGAACATCCCCGCCATCGCGACCATGACGGTCAGACCCGCGACAAGGACGGAGTGCCCCGACGTCGCGGCGGCAGCCTCGATCGCGGCCCGCTCGCCACGTCCGGACGCCCGCTCCTCACGCTCGCGGCGCAAATAGAACATCGAGTAGTCGACGCCGACCGCGAGCCCGATCAGGAGCACCATCGCGTACGACTCCTCGGCGATCGGGAGGAACTGGCTCGGGATGGAAAGCAGCCCGAACGTCGCGAACACTGCCGTGAGGCCGAGAAGCAGCGGGATGCCCGCGGCGACGAGGGCCCCGAACGCGACCACGAGGATGATCAGCGTGACCGGGAGCGAGAAGAGCCCGGCCTTCGACAGATCCTCGGCGAACGCCGTGTTGATGCCGTCCTCGGCGCTCGCGTCGCCGAACGCACCGACGTAGAGCGCCGGATGCGCCTCCTGCACCTCATCGATCCGCTCGAGGACCGGGCCGATCTTGTCGACGGCGAGATCCTTGTCTCCGCGAATGTCGAACTCGACGAGCGCCGAGCGCCGGTCTTGCGAGATCTGGCCGGCGTTCGCCGGATCGAGCGGCGAGCGGACGTTCTGGACGGCGTCGAGCGCCGACATGCCATTCACGACCTCCGCGACCGCTGCACGGAACGCAGGATCGGTGGAGCGAAGCGACTCACTCTGGATCAGAACCGCCTCGTGCGCGGGCTGCTTGAAGCCCGCGTCGAGGATCCTGTCCATGCGGCCGGACTCGCCCGGGCCTGCCGTGGCGGGATCGAGCGTCTTCGTGCCGACGGCGCCCCCGGCGAGGAACGCCACGACGACCAGCGCAAGCCAGCCGAGCGTCGCGGTCTTCCAGTGGGACGCGCTCCAGCGACCCATGCGGGCCGCGAGGTTGGAACTGGGGGTGTCGGTGCGGTACATGACCGTTCCTCCTTGGTCGAAGTGGACACCTCGACGCTAGGAGGGGCGCGCTCGGACGACCTCGTCGCGAAGCCGGATTCGTACTCCGACCACGCGACGATCTCGTCTCCACCCCAGGTATGAGGCGACCCGTCAGCGCCTGGAGTACGTTCACCGCATGAGCCGCAGCGCCCAACTCGCACGCGCGTACGGATTCGACGCGCTGATCGTTCTCGCGGCAATCGAGAGCGCGCTCGAAGTCGCCCTCCGCGAGGGCCCGCAGGCGCCGACGCTGACGCCGTGGCTCGCGGTGCCGGCGATCGCGCTCGTCCCCCTGCCGCTTCTCGCTCGCCGCCGCTTTCCGTTCGCGGCTCCCGCCTGCGTGTGGCTCCTCGCAGCAGCGCTCTCGTTCGTCGACGGAGAGCTGATCGGCTTCGCCGCCGGGGCCTTCGTGTCGGGGCTCGCGGCCACCTTCCTCCTCGGCAGCCTGG
Source organism: Gaiellaceae bacterium (assembly GCA_036276015.1). GTDB lineage: Bacteria > Actinomycetota > Thermoleophilia > Gaiellales > Gaiellaceae > GMQP-bins7. Next base: position 35,167 of record DASUCN010000116.1, read on the forward strand.
CCGACACACGGCAGGGCCGCATCGGGCTGGTCATTGCCTTCGTCGGCGCGATCGTCATCGTCTACAACGACCCGAACCACGCCCCGGGCGACCTCATCTTCACTCCGGTCATCTTCGGGATCGCGTGGCTGGCGGGATTCGCGCTTCGTCAGCGCGCGGAGCAGGCCGAGGCGGCCGAGGCGCGAGCCGAGCAGGCCGAGCGAGAGCGCGAGGCAGCTGCGCGCATCGCAGTCGCCGAGGAGCGGGCCCGCATCGCGCGAGAGCTCCACGACATCGTCGCCCACGCGGTGAGCGTCATGGTGCTACAGGTCGGGGCCGTCCGACACCAGCTCCCCGAGGCGCTCGAGGAGGACAAGAGTGCGCTCCAGGGGGTCGAACGGACGGGACGTGCGGCCCTCACCGAGATGCGCCGTCTCCTCGGAGCGATGCGCGACGACGGGCAGGATGCCGAGCTCACCCCACAGCCGGGCCTCGATGACCTCCCCGCCCTCGTCGCGGAGGTCGAACGGGCCGGTCTCGCCGTCTCACTCCACCTGGAAGGCGACCGCTACCCGCTTCCGCGTGCGATCGACCTGTCCGCCTACCGGATCATTCAGGAGGGTCTGACGAACGTCCTCAAGCATGCGGACGCGAGCACGGCCGACGTGACGGTCGAGTTCGAGCCGGCCGAGCTCGCGATCGAGGTTCGTGATGACGGCCGCGGCTCGTCGTCGTCGGACGGCGCCGGCCACGGCCTCGTGGGCATTCGCGAGCGCGTGAAGATCTACGGCGGTGAGATGGTCGCCAGACCGTCGCCCACCGGAGGCTTCGTGCTCGCCGTCCGGCTGCCAGTTCGAGGGGACAACGGCTCATGAGCATCCGTGTCCTCGTCGCCGACGACCAGTCAATGGTGCGCGCAGGCTTCCGCATGCTCCTCTCGGGCGAGAGCGACATCGAAGTGGTGGCCGAGGCGGCGAACGGGCTCGAGGCGGTCGAGAAGGCAGCTCGCTTCGACCCCACAGTCATCCTCATGGACATCCGCATGCCCGAGCTCGACGGGCTCGAGGCGACCCGCCGCATCCTGGCAGCCGAGCCGAGCGCGAGGGTGCTCATCCTCACGACGTTCGACCTCGACGAGTACGTCTACGAGGCCCTCAAGGCGGGCGCGAGCGGGTTCGTGTTGAAGGATGACCCTCCCGAGCAGCTCATCGCAGCGATCCGAACCGTAGCGGGCGGCGATGCGCTCCTCTCGCCGGCGGTGACGAAGCGCGTCATCGGGCAGTTCACCCGCATCCGCCGCATCGTGCCTCCGAAGGCGTTCGACGAGTTGACCTCCCGCGAGCAGGAGGTCTTCCGGCTCGTCGCGGCCGGGCTGTCGAACATCGAGATCGCGCAGGAGCTCTTCATCAGCGAGGCGACCGTGAAGACGCACGTCACGCACATCCTCCAGAAGCTCGAACTGCGCGATCGCGTGCAGGCGGTCGTTCTTGCGTACCAGACGGGACTCGCCGAAACGCCGTCCCCGAGCGCGCGCGACTGACTCCGGTACGGTTGCGCGATGGCGCGAGAGGCGGCATGCCACTGCGAGCAGCTGCGGCTCGAGGTCGACGGAGACCCGTTCGTCGTGGGCATCTGCCACTGCCTCGCCTGCCAGCGGCGGACCGGCAGCGCGTTCGGGATGCAGGCGGCCTTCGAGCCCGCACAGATCACCGTGAGCGGCCGCTACAGCACGTACCGACGCATCTCCGACGAGGAGGATCGGAAGCCGCACGACTTCCACTTCTGCCCCGAGTGCGGCTCGCAGGTCTTCTACACGGAGCCGGACGAGCCCGACCTGATCGTGGTCTCCGTCGGCTCGTTCGCCGACCCGTCGTTCCCGCCGCCGACCGAGGCCGGGTACAGCGCACGACGGCAGCAGTGGCTCCCGCCGCTCGAACTGTCGTAGCTCGTTAGGTCGCCTGTACGAGGAAGACGAGCGCTTTTCGAGCCTTCGCGCCGAGCGCGTCGCGCGCCTCGAACGTCACGCGGAAGGATCCTGACCGGCTCGGAGCCCCAGCGATGACGCCCGTGCTCCGGGTGAGACGGAGGCCCTTCGGGAGCGTTCCACGCACGACCGTCCAGCGCATCGGCTGGACGCCTCCGACCGTTGTGAGCTTCGTCCGATACGCACGTCCGAGCTTCGCCGGCTTCAAGGTGGCAGTCTTCACAGCGAGTCGCGCTGCGATTGTCAGTGCCGCGCTCACGCTCGCCACGCGCCCTTCGCTGTCCGTCGCGGTGAGCGTGAACTGGAAGTTCCCGGCAGCCTGGGGTGCGCCGGCGATCGTGCCCTTCGCGGCGTCGAGGATGACGCCTTGCGGCAGCGCGCCCGCCGAGAGCGCCCACGTGTAGGTGCCGCTCCCGCCTGTCGCCGTGAAGGTCTTCCCGAAGCGGATCCCAACCTCGCCCGCCGGCCGTGTCCCCGGCGCCAGCGGCGACTTCACCGTCACGGCCTGGCGGATGGTGAGCGTGAAGTGGTCCGAGTCCGTGGGGCTGCCGTTGCGAGCCCGGACGACGAAGCCGTAGCTTCCCTCGGCCGCGGGTGTCCCGGTCAGGACGCCGGCAGGCGACAACGTGAAGCCGGGAGGCAACGCCCCCGACTCGAGCGACCAGACCGCCTGGACGGGCGTACCGACCACCGGATTGAGGCTTCTCACCTGCGTGGCCGTGAACGTGTCCGAGTAGGGCTGGCCGAGTGTGGCGGGCTTCACGGAGTCGTTGTCGATCGCCAACCCCGGATCCACCGGGATGCTGAACTCGCGCTCCGAGCGATCCTCGCGCTCGCACCACGAAGGCCCGCCCTGCGACGCAGTCAGGTCGTGATTCCACACCCAGAAGCGCGAGAGTCCGGGGCCGCCCGTGGGGACGCCGGAGATGACACCGTCGCGCGAGAGGGTGAGCCCAGCAGGAAGCGACCCGTTGACGATCTCGAACCAGTCGTACGGCTCGCAACCCGACCCTTCTTCCGACTCGATCTGGATCTCGTACTCCTCGCCGACGTGCGCCGTCGGGCAGCGGAGGAGGAGCTTGTCGCCCGGCGTCTCGAGACACGGGCCGCCGTCGACGTCGAAGTCGGCGGCAGATGCACCGGAGACACCGACGACCGCGAAAGCGGCCACGGCGAAAAGGGCGAGCTTCGATCTCATCGACGGCATCGTCGCGGACAATCGTAATCGTCCTGTTAGGTCGGCGACGATCGATGCGACCCTGATCTCGAGTTGTTGCGGCCTGCACGCATCGAGACATGGTGAGACTACGGACCGAGGTTCCCCCATCGCCTCTCGCCTCGTCAGCGAATCTCCGGATGGTGGTGCCGTCCATGGACGATTGGCTACGTGCGATGAGTCAGCTCTACGAGATCCACTCGGGGCGGCGGACGGTGTCGACGCGTTTGTCGTGCAGCCCGCTGGAGGCTGCGAAGGACTATGCGGACATGTTCGGCTCGCCGAAGGAGGTCCGTATCGTCGGAGTCGACACCGTCATGTGGAGGGGTGCCACGTTCACGGCAGTGCCGGCTCCTGATGAGCCCGCGGGACTGGCCGGGCCGCCTGTTAGCCCCAGTGCGCGGCGACGATCTGTTCGGCCCAGTGACGCTCACCCATTGGCCGCCTAGGTTGTCCTTCCGCTAGCCCTTGTTCGGGGTGTGGAGGCTATGGTCGAGATGCACGTGGGTCCGTGCGGCAAGCCAGACAGAACCGCCTTGCTTCCTAGACGGCCCCAGCGGCATTCGGATCGCCAACGCGCGATGCACGTCAGCGGAGTCTGTCCACACAATGTGGGGCGAAGATGAAGTTCTTCGATCGTGCCGAGAGCCGCATCCCGCAGCCCTGGCGGACCATTCTCGACTGGATCGTGACCCTCGCCGTGGCCGTCGTATTCGTCCTGGCGGTCCAGGCAGAGGTCGCCAAGCCATACCGCATCCCCACGCCGTCCATGGAGCCCACGCTGCACTGCGCGAGACCCGCGGAGAACTGCGAGGGGCGCTTCAGCGACCGGGTGATCGCCAATCGGCTTGCGTATCGCTTCCGTGACCCGGAGCGTGGCGACATCGTCGTGTTCGAAGCGCCCGCGACGGCTGACCGATGCGGATTGAACGACGGCGGCTCGACGTTCGTCAAGCGCATCATCGGACTCCCTGGCGAGGTGGTGTCGGAACGCGACGGAGTCATCCACATCGACGGCAAGCGTCTCGTCGAGCCGTACGTCACTCCATCTCGACGAGGACACGCGACGCACGCGTGGCCGCGTGTCGGGCCCGGTCAGTACTTCGTCCTCGGCGACAACCGCACTCTGTCCTGCGACTCCCGCGCGTGGGGAACCGTGCCCCGCGACAACCTGATCGGCCCTGTGACGATCACCTACTGGCCGCCGAGGCGCGTGTCCTTCCGCTAGCTCCCCGTTTGTCACACCCGGCACGGATGCGATGGGTTCGAATGGCGCGAAGATCCGCCTAGACTCGATCTGTGATCGCCGTGATGTTCTTTCGCGGTGCCGCCTGGGACGAGACCAAACGCCTGCGAGATCAACCCGGGCTGGACGGTCATATCGACTTCATCCGCCGCTTTCGCGATCGAGGGGTCGTGATCGAGGCGGGGCCACTTCATGACCCAGAGAGTTACGTCTCCGATCCGCTCGTTGGACTCGCGCTGCTCGACATGGACTCTCTCGAAGAGGCCCGGGCACTCATCGAGAACGACCCGGTCGTGGAGACCGGGGCGTACACGTATCGGGTCTACGAATGGGGTGGGCCGACGCCGCTTCGGACGTAGCGCCGACCTCTCGATCGCGCTCGGCAGCGCTTGAACGTGACGCTATCGCGGCCGAGCGCCTGGCTTTCGTACATCGCCGCGTCGGCACGTCCGACCAGCGTCTCGACCGTGTCGCCGACCACGCGGAGGGTGCCCCGAGCGAGAGCGTCATGCTCAGCTCCACGACTGTCGCGCTGCTGCGTCGATCCGTGGAGCGGCCCAGATCGACGAAGCCAGGTTCGTCCTGCCGGTCTTGGCTTGATTCGACTGCAGTGGAGCGATGGGTTCGACAAGGGCGAAGATCCGGGCAGCATCAGCATCGCTAGATCGCACTGCAACCCCTCTGCGACCCTTGGGCCGCAGCGGTTGGCACCACGTGACCTACTATCGTCGCGTCCAGTTCGGGGGAGATATGTCGCAGCCGCTCGTATACGTCGATACGTCGGAAGTGCGTCCGGGCAAGCTCATGCAGCTGAAAGCAACGATCAAGGAGCTAGCCGAATTCGTCGAGGAGAACGAGCCCGGGCTCATTTCCTACAGCGTGTACCTCGACGAGAGCGGCGACCGAATGAGCGTCGTGCACGTCCACTCGGATCCGGCATCCCTGGACTACCACCTGGACGTCGCAGGCCCGTTCTTTCAGAGGTTCAAGGACCTCGTGACGTTGTCGTCGATCCACATTTACGGAGAGCCGAGCGACACAGCGCTCGACCAGCTACGAGAGAAACTTCGGATGCTCGGAGCCGGGGACGTGATCGTGCACGCACCGCACGTTGGCTACGTACGCGCGGTTGCGCAGACTTGAGTGGAGGCGATGGGTTCGAAAGGCGCGAAGTTCCACGCAGGACAGCCATCGTCAGACCGTCTTGCGACCCAGCTGCGACCCGACGGCGCCGTCATCTGCACGAGCGCTCAGGAATGTGCTTGGTTCACGGCGCTTCTGCATTTCGTCGAGGCGAAAGTCCGACTTCTGCGAGGATCGCGCTCCCAACGATGATCGGAGAGCAGATGCCCAGCGCCAGAGACGTGATCCTCAAGCACATCGAGGCGGTCAACGACCGTGACAGCGACGCCGATCCGTGGGCCGCCGATGCCGAGATGACAGCGCCAGGCGCCCAGGTCAGCGGCCGCGACAACGTCATCGGCTTCATCGGCGTGTTCCAGGAAGCGTTCCCGGACCTCCGCCTCGAGATCGAGCAGCTCCTCACCGACGGGCCGGCCGCAGCGGCCGAAGGGACGCTCACGGGCACACATGATGGCGTGCTCCACACCCCCAACGGCGATGTCGCGCCGACAGGACGAGCCGTTGAGTTCCGGTGGGCAGCGGTTTACGTCACCGACGGCGACACGCTGAAATCCGAGCATCTGTTCTTCGACCAAATGGACTTCCTTGGCCAGCTCGGCCTCCTCCCCGGCTAGTGCCGGAGAGCCTTCGCCCCGCCTGGGGCGGCTTCGTTGAGCCAAAGGTGGAGGCGGCGGGAATCGAACCCGCGTCCGCGGTCGCACCGAACAGGGCGTCTACGAGCGTAGTCCGTGCTTGATCTCACCCGCCGGCCGGTTCACGGACGACCAACCGACGAGCCAGCCATCCTTCAGCGTCACGCGTCAGGCGATTGGCTCTCCCTTCGCGCCGAGCCCGATTGTTGGCGCCGAACTCCGGGCCTCGGGCCCAACCCGGGTCGACGTCGCCTGACCTAGCTTCGACTAGGCGGCGAGTGCGAGTTCGTTCTTGTTCGCACTTGCTTTGGTGCCGGTTGATTTACGAGGCCAACCGGCGACCTCGGCTCGCAGCTCTGCCGGAGAACCGACCACGTCGAGACCTGGTCGCCCCCGTATGTGTGTTAAGGCAACGAGGATAGCTGCCGATAACGGTGTCGGCCCGGCTGCGGCAGAGGTGGGAACCGGGCTCCGGCAGGGCAACCGAGGCGAAAGGAACACGTAGTGGCGCTCATGATGGAGGAGAAGTACGACGACTTCGCCGGCTTGCGCGAGCGGGCGAAGGCCGAGGTCGCCAAAGTTGTGATCGGCCAGGACCGGACGGTCGAGCTGCTCCTCATCGCCGCGGTCGCGCACGGGCACGTGCTCATCGAAGGCCCGCCCGGAAGCGCGAAGACCCTGCTCGCCCGTGCCGTCGCCCACATGCTCGGCGCGTCGTTCAAGCGCATCCAGTTCACGCCTGACACCACCCCGACGGAGCTGAACGGCCAGAACGTGGTCCGCGCCGGCGAGCACCTCTTCATGCCGGGCGCCGTGTTCACGAACGTCCTCCTCGCCGACGAGATCAACCGCACGCCGCCCCGCACCCAGGCCGCGCTGTTCGAGCCGATGGGCGAACGACAGGTGACCGTCGACGGCAAGGCGCACAAGCTCCCCGATCCGTTCCTCGTCATCGCGACCCAGAACCCGCACGAGCACGAAGGCGTCTTCCCTCTCCCCGAAGGCCAGCTCGACCGCTTCCTCTTCAAGATCGAGCTCGACTACGCTGACGCCGAGTCCGAGCTTGCGATGCTCAATCTCCCCCACAAGGGCATCGCGCCGGACATGCTAGGCGAGGTCCGACCGCTGCTCGGCGTCGTCGGACTCGACAAGGCCCGCCAGGAGCTCGAGCACACGGACGTACCCGATTCCGTCGGTCGCTACATCGTGGGGGTCGGCCGTCGCACGCGCGAGCTGCCGGGTGTCGAGCTCGGCGTGAGCTCCCGCGCGATGATCCATCTCGTGAACGCCGTCAAGGCGAACGCTCGGCTCAACGGGCGCGACACGGCGACCATCGAAGACGTGCGCGAGATGGCGCCGTACGTTCTCCGACACCGAATCTCGGTGACGCCTGGGACGAGCGTCGACACGGTTCTCCTCGACGCGATGGCGAGTGTGCCTGCGGCAGTACCGCCGCCGGTATCTCCCGTCTCGTAGTCACTCGACCGAGGGGTTGACTCCCCCTTTCGGGGGCCGGATAGTGGGATTGAGGCGCTGGCTAGGGAGCCGGCTGGGAGCCTCGTTCGGACCGCGCTACGATTGCGGCCGATCAACCGAGCCGAACGGGGAGGACTGGATCGTGGCACTTCTGGTGGAGGCACCGTACGAGAGCCTCATCGATCTGCGGGAACGGGCGAAGACCGAGATCGCAAAAGTCGTGATCGGTCAGGATCGGGCCGTCGAGCTACTCCTCGTCGCCGCCCTCGCACGCGGGCACGTCCTGCTGGAAGGCCCTCCCGGGAGCGCGAAGACGCTTCTCGCGCGCGCGACTGCGCACATGCTCGGCGCGAAGTTCAAGCGCATCCAGTTCACGCCGGACACGACCCCGGCGGAGCTCACCGGCGTCAACGCGATCCGCGCGGGCGAGCAGGTGTTCTTCCCGGGCGTCGTCTTCACGAACGTCCTCCTCGCCGACGAGATCAACCGCACGCCGCCACGCACGCAGGCCGCGCTGCTCGAGGCGATGCAGGAGAGGCAGGTCTCGGTCGACGGCAAGGCACACAAGCTCCCCGATCCGTTCCTCGTCATCGCGACCCAGAACCCGTACGAGCACCGCGACGTCTTCGAGCTTCCCGAGTCGCAGCTCGACCGCTTCCTCTTCAAGATCGAGCTCGAGTACGCGGATGCGCAGAGCGAGTACGAGATGCTCGACCTCCCGCACCGCGGCATCGCGCCCGACATGCTCGGCGAGGTGCGGCCGCTGCTCGGCGTCGTCGGGCTCGACCGCGCACGTGACGAGCTGGACACGACCGAGATCCCGGAGGCGGTCGGCCGCTACATGGTCGACATCGCGCGCCGGACGCGCGACATCGCCGGCGTCGAGCTCGGCGTCAGCTCTCGCGGGATCATGCACATGGCGAGCGCGGCCAAGGCGAACGCACGCCTCTCCGGACGGGACGAGGTCACGGCCGAGGACGTCCACCAGATCGCGCCGTACGTGCTCCGGCACCGCCTCATCCTCGCCGAGGGCATGAATGCGGACGACGTGTTGCGCACGGTGCTCGAGCAGGTGCCTGTGCCCGAGCGCGCCTACGTCCTGAGGTAGGACGATGGCGAGGCCTGCCTCGCCTCGACGGATGATCGCCGGCTGATTGCCGTAGGGGCCGGCATGCCCGGCCCTACACCCGGTTACCTGGTCGTTGCTTCCTCGAGCGCACGTCGGGTGAGCACGCGGGCGAGGTGGCGCCGGAACTCGGCGCTCGCCGCATGATCGGACGGCGGGTCCGTCCCCTCGGCAGCGAGCGCAGCCGCCTCCACGATCGAGGCGCCATCGCCAAGCGCCCGTTCGACCGCGGAGGCCTCGAGCGTCGTCGCGCCCATGTTCGTGAGCGCGATCGACGCCGGCGCGGCGGCACCGTTCCCCTTGACGACTGCTGCGACCGCGACGGTCGCCCAGTCCTGCGCCCGGCGGCTCATCTTCGTATACGACCAACCAGCTCCCTGGAGCTTGGGCGCGCGGATCTCCACGAGCACCTCGCTCGGCTCGAGTGCCGTCTGGAACACACCCGTGAAGAACTCGCCCGCCGGGATCGCCCGGTCGCCGCTCGGACCGCGCACGACGAGCTGTGAGCGAAGCGCCAGGATCGCCGTCGGCAGGTCGGAGGCTGGATCGCCGTGGGCAAGCGAGCCGCCGATGGTCCCTCGATGCCGCACCTGCGGATCCCCGACTTGGCCCGCGACGTGGGCCAGCAGTGGGCAGTGCTCCCGGAGCAGTGGGGACGATGCGACGTCCTTGTGCCGCGTGAGAGCACCGATCGCGATCGTGTCGCCCTCGTCCCGGACGTACGAGAGGTCGCCGAGGCGACCGACGTCGATCAGGAACGACGGCCGTGCAAGCCGCAGCTTCATGGCCGGCAGGAGCGAGTGACCGCCGGCGAGGAGCTTCGCGTCCTCCTTCTCGCCGAGGAGTGCGATGGCGTGGTCGATGCTCTCAGCGACCTCGTAGCCGAACTCGGCCGGAATCACGACCTCACCTCCTCGATCGCCTTCCAGACTCTCTCGGGCGTGGCCGGGAGAGGCATGTCGGTGACCCCGAGATGCGACAGCGCGTCGACGACCGCGTTGATGACCGCGGGCGCCGCGGCGATTGCGCCCGTCTCCCCCACGCCCTTCACTCCGAGTGGGTTGTCGGCGGCGGTCTCGGTGCGGTCGGTCTCGAACGAGGGCAGCTCGGCTGCCGACGGAACGAGGTACGTCGCCATGGTCGTCGTGAGCAGGTTGCCCTCCTCGTCGTAAGCGCCTTCCTCGAAGAGCGCCGCGGCGATTCCCTGCGCGACGCCTCCGTGGACCTGTCCGTCGACGATCTGCGGGTTGACCGGGTTGCCGACATCGTCGACTGCGACATAGCGGACGAGCCGCGTGTCCCCGGTCTCCGTATCGACCTCGACGACGGCGGCATGCGCGCCAGCGGGCCACGAGAAGTTCGGCGGGTCGTAGACAGCCGTCGCCTCGAGGCCGGGCTCCATGCCGTCGGGGAGGTTGTGCGCCGAGTGCGCCGCGAAGGCCGCGGCCTGGATCGTCATCGTCCGGTCCGGCGAGCCCTTGACCGAGAACGTTCCGCCAGCGAACTCGAGGTCGTCCTCGGACACCTCGAGCTGGTGCGCCACGATCGCCCGCGCCTTCGCGATCACCTTCTCGCCCGCGTGATGGAGGGCGACCCCGCCCACCGCGAGCGAGCGGCTGCCGTACGTGTCCATCCCGAGTTGGGAGGACGCGGTGTCGCCGTGGATGACCTCGACGTCGTCGACCGAGACGCCGAGCTGGTCGGCGGCGATCTGGGCGAACGTCGTCTCATGGCTCTGCCCGTGCGGCGACGTGCCCACGACGACCTGTACCGAGCCGAGCGGCTGGAAGCGCACGGTCGAGGCGTCCCAACCGCCGACGGCGTAGCGGATCGCGCCGAGGATGCGCGACGGTGCGAGCCCGCACATCTCGTTGTAGGTCGAAAAGCCGACGCCGATCTGCTTCGGATCGCCATTCGCGCGGCGTGTGGCCTGGTCGGCCCGAATCGCGTCGAAGTCGAGCAGCTCGAGGAGGCGGTCGAGACTCGCGTCGTAGTCGCCGGAGTCGATCGTGAGACCGGACGCCATCGTGTGCGGGAACTCCTTGACGAAGTTCTTCCGCCGGAGCTCGAGCGGATCCACGCCGAGCTCCGCCGCGAGCGCGTCCATCGTGCGCTCGAGGACGTAGGTGGCCTCCGGACGACCGGCGCCGCGATAGGCGTCGGTCGGCGTTGTGTGGGTGAAGACACCGGTGAACGTCACGCTGTAGTTCGGGATCTCGTACGGGCCGGAGTACAGCCACGCGCCGAGCAGCGGCACCCCGGGGGTGACGAGCTCGAGGTACGCGCCCATCGCGCACCACGCCTCCGACTTGACCGCAGTGATCTTCCCGTCCTTCGTCGCCGCGAACGTCAGCTCGTGGACGACGTCGCGGCCGTGGATCGTCCCCACGTAGTTCTCGGCGCGCTCCTCCGTCCACTTCACGGGACGACCGAGTCGGCGGGCAAGTGCGATCGCGATCGGCCCCTCCCCGTAGATCTGGAGCTTCGAGCCGAAGCCGCCACCGACGTCCGGTGCGATCACACGGATCTTCGACTCCGGAATTCCGAGCACGAGCTGGAGCGCGAACCGCGCGATGTGCGGCGTCTGCGTCGCCGACCAGAGCGTGACGTCTCCCGTGGGACCGACCTGGGCGAGCACGCCCCTCGGCTCGATCGCGCTCGGCAGGAGGCGCGGCTGGAAGTAGCGTCGCGTGACCACGACGTCGGCCGCGTCGATGGCTGCCTGTACGTCGTCCGTCTCGAGCTTCCAGACGTAGCACTCGTTCGTGCCGAATTCGTCGTGCACGAGCGGAGCCCCGTCCTCGAGCGCCTTCTCGACACCCGCGACCGACGGGAGTTGCTCGTACTCGACCTCGACCAGCTCGGCCGCATCCTTCGCAAGCGCGCGGCTCTCGGCGACGACGACGGCGACCGGGTCACCCTGGTAGCGCGCCTCGCCCTGCGCGACCGGCCAGTGGGTCGGCATCTTGATGTCCTCGGTGACAGGCCAGGCACACGGAAGTCCCCCGGCCCATTCCTCCGAGAGGTCGCTGCCCGAGAACGCAGCGACGACACCCTGGGCGGAGCGCGCGGGACCGAGGTTCACGCTCACGATGCGAGCGCGCGGATACGGGCTCCGTACGACGACCATGTGAACCATGCCCGGCAGGCTCAGGTTCTCGACGAACGTGCCCTTCCCGCGGAGCAGCGAAGCGTCCTCCTTGCGCTTGACGGACGTTCCGACAACGCGTGGTGTGGTCTCCATCGCGGTCATGACGCCACCCCCGCGACCGACGCGACCGCCTTGACGATGTTGTGGTACCCAGTGCAGCGACAGAGGTTGCCCTCGAGACCCTCGCGAATCGACGCCTCGTCCTGGGCGACGCCGCTCTCGACGAGGCTCACGGCCGCCAGGACCATCCCCGGCGTGCAGTAGCCGCACTGCAGAGCATGGTGGTCGTGAAAGGCCTGCTGCACCGGGTGGAGCTCGCCGTCTCGCGCGAGCCCCTCGATCGTCGTGATCTCGAGCCCGTCGGCCTGAACGCCGAGCATGGTGCAGGACTTCACCGACTCGCCGTTCACGAGCACGGTGCACGCTCCGCACGAGGACGTGTCGCAGCCGACGTTGGTTCCCGTCAGCCCGAGCCGGTCGCGGAGCACGTACACGAGGAGCTCACGCGGTTCGACGTCGAGCTCCTGGCGTACGCCGTTGACGCCTAGCGCCACTCGCATCGCCTCTCCCTTTCTTCGCTGGCACAGCGAGGGTACTACGGTCGTGCGCGTCTGTCTGTCGAGTCCTTCGCCGTCAGCGGCGGCGCCGGAGCGCGCGTTCCATGTCGCGCTGCGCGTCCCGCTCGGCGACGACGCGCCGCTTGTCCGCGCGTTCGCGACCACGGGCGAGGGCGAGCTCGACCTTCACGCGCCCGTCCTTGAAGTACATCCGCGTCGGCACGAGGGTGAGGCCCTTCTCGCGCACCTTTCCATACAGCGAGTCGATCTCGCCGCGGTGGAGAAGGAGCTTGCGGTCGCGATCCGGCTGATGACCCTGTGGTCCGCCTTGCGCGTACTCCGAGATGGACGCGCCGATCAGCCAGGCCTCGCCGTCGCGGATGTCCGCGTAGGCCTGGCCGAGCTGGACGTGACCTCCGCGCGCGGACTTGACCTCGGTTCCGGTGAGGACGACGCCAGCCTCGACGCGCTCAATGAGCTCGTAGTCGCGGCGTGCGCGACGGTTCTCCGCGATGAGCTTCGTCCCGGTCTCCTTGGCCACCGCGGCAGTGTAGGGACGCGGGCCGGCAAGCCCGGCCCCTACGAGGCTGGGCCATGGAAGGTGCGCCGTAGGGGCGAGGCTTGCCTCGCCCTAGTCGTCCGGGATCGCCGAGGCGAAGCGCCTCGCCATCTCCCGAAGCATCGCAAGCGCCACCGTCGGCTCGTTCTCGATGAGCTCGAGGGCATCTTCGCGACTGATCGCGAGGCAGCGAACGTCGGTCTGCGCGCGCACCCGGGCGTTCCGGCTGCCACCGGGAGAGAGCAGGGTCAGCTCGCCGACGAACGTTCCCGCCTCCAGCGTCGTCGACCCCCCGCGCCACTCGACCGCGACGGTGCCGTCGAGGATGACGAACATCCCCGACCCGGGATCGCCCTGCACCGCGAGGATCTGCCCCGCGTGGCAGATCAGCTCGCCGGCCGAGTCCGCGAGCTTCGCGAGCGATTCGTCGCTCACGCCGGCGAGAAGCGGGATGGATCTCAGCTCGTCTGGCGTCACTCCGAGTTCATATCACGCGCGCGACGCGATCCCGGCGCAGCGATCGCACAACGGGAACCAGGGAGCGCAGGAACGCCCGCACGAGCGGCAGCGCCCGATCGTCGGGGACTCGACCTCGACGCGGAGCCGTGCAACGACTCGTTCCGCCGCAGCCTGTTCGAGCTCAGCGGCGCGCTCGATCGTGACGCCACCGACACCCGGGTACTGGAGCGCGAACCACCGGAGAATGCTCGCCTCGCGGCCGGCTTGCTCCGCGTCCTGGAGCGACGCGCCACGCAGTCGTGCGGGATCGAGGAGGAACATGAGCTGTGGGCGCGCGACGCGGTCACCGGTGATGGCGAGCGCCAGGGTCGCGAGCAGCTCGAGGTTGTCCTCGTCGACGGGAGCGTTCACGAGCTTCCACGTGTCCGCGAGCGAGAGCGCCCGCCCACGCTGCGCGAGTCGCCGCTGCACTGCATCGAGCCGCAGCCGGATCGGCTGCAGCGACTCGACCGCGAGCCAGCTCTCGAAGGCCCACTCCCGCAGCGCGACGCGGTGCCACGCGACGAGCGCGGCGTCGAGCCGCCGGGGGTCGTCCACGCCGAGATCGGAGAGCTGTGGCCGGATCCGCGCCTCGTCGACGACGCGGTAACCGAGATGACCGCCCGGAAGCGGGACGTGCGGCTCCAGCGCCGATTCGACGAGCTCCGGGTCGGCACTGGCCCAGCCCACGCCCGCGAGCACGCCGACGTGGCCGCGCTCGACGAGCCCGAAGCGCCCGGCCCGCCCGGCGATCTGGGCGAGCTCCCAGGGGAGGAGGTCGCGTCGCTCCTCGCCGTCGAACTTCGTCGTCTCCGCGAACAGAAGCGTCTCGCACGGAAGGTTGACGCCGTGCCCGAGGACGTCGGTCGCGACGCACACGTCCGCGGCGCCCGAGAGGAAGCGGTCGATCTCCTCGCGGCGCGACGCGAGCGGCATGGCGCCGTAGAGAACGGCGACCCGTCCGGGATGGAGGCGGTTCACCTCGCCCGCCAGCGCGAGCACCGCGCGGCGACTGAAGGCGACGACGACCGTGCCGGTCGTGAGCGAACCTAGTGTCCGCGCGCCGACGAACTCGAGCGGGAGCTTGCGCTCGAAGATCTTGAGCTCGTGCTCGGGGAAGGCTCGATCGACCAGTGGAAGCGCGTCGACTGCGCCGAGCAGGAGGATCTCGCGGTACTCCCCGGCGAGCAGGAGCCGCGTCCACGCCGAGCCGCGCTCCGTGTCGTCGGCCCATTGCACCTCGTCGAGGACGAGGAGCTCTCCGTGCTGCGGCGCCATCTCGACGGTCGAGCAGATCACCGGCGCGTGCTCGTTCACACGCTCCTCGCCCGTGACGAGGCCGACGTTCTCCGCCCCGATCCACTCGCCGAGGCGGCGGTGCGCCTCCTGGGCCAGCATCCGCAGCGGCCCCGCGTAGACGCCGGAGCGCTTCTCCGCCAGTTCCTTCAGCGCTGCATAGGTCTTGCCGGAGTTCGTCGGACCGAGATGCGCGACGACGCGCTCGGGCTGCACGCGCCGTGCCGGAAGCGTGATCTCCACGCGGCTCTCGGCCTGCCGGACGGCCTGTGCCGGACTGCGCCGGGTCGCGCGCTGCGACCGGCTCGGCCGCTTCTGCCTGCCGCGTGGTGGGCGCCGTGCGCGCATCGGCGCACGGTACCCCGACCACGCCTGTAACCGTCAGCGCGATCGCGCGTCGCGAGAGCTCGGCGCCTGTTTCGCTCGCCCTCGGGTGCGAAGACGAACGCTTGTCACGCGCGCGTTCCAGACGAGGAGGTTCTCCCGGGGGCCGGACGAACGCGGTCGCTCCTGCCGAACCTCGGCAGGGGCGACCGCGGCCGGCTCGGGCGGTCGCCTCACCCTGCCGCCTCCGCAATTCGCACCCGACGAGTGGCGGGCCGGCTCGAGGTCCGCGACGCGATGTGCTTCGCGACGCGCTTGCCGTCTCGTCCGGCGCCGAGGACGAGCATGGAGCTGAACGAGTGCAGGAACGGCATGCCCACGAAGTACAGGCCCGGCACCGACGCCACAGCACCGTGCTTCTGCTCCGGATACCCGTCGTCTTCTCGTGGCACCGGGAAGCGGATCCAGCTCCAGTCGTTGCGGAACCCCGTGCACCAGATGACGTTTGCGACGTCGACGACGCGCCCGTCGGCCAGCGCCGGCAGTCCCTTCTCGACTCCGACCGTTCGCTCGAGGATCCGCTCGACACCGGCCGCCTCGAGATCGGCGCGCTGCACCCGGATGAGCGGTCCGCCGCCCCACCGAATCTCGTGCTTCACCTTGCGACCGATCGGCGTGTCGACCGTCAGCACGCGCGTCCACAGGAAGCGCAGTACGGGCCATGCCATGCGCATCCGCCGGCTGTCGACCGGGACCGGAATCTGGCCGGTGTCCCTTCCGGAGAGAATCGTCGGGTACCCGGCGCGCGCGACCTCGAACGCGATGTCGCCTCCCGAGTGTGCCGCGCCGACCACGAGCACCGGCCCCGGCTGCAGTTGCTCCGGGCCTCTGTAGTCGGCCGAGTGGAGCTGCCGGATGGAGGGGTCGAGCTCGGTCGCGAACTCGGGAACGATCGGGTGCTCGTGCTGGAACACACCCGTCGCGACGACCACGTTGTCCGCCCCGATTCGACGGTCGCCGGCGGTCACGACGTATCCGTCGCCGTTCCTCTCGAGCGCATCGACAGTGATCCCCGGCCGGACGGGTAGCTCGAACCGCCTGGCGTAGGACTCGAGGTAGTCGGCCATCTCCATACCGGTCGGATACGAGTGGGCCGGTGCCGGAAACGCCATGCCCGGGAGCCCGTCGAATGCTGCAGGGGAGTACAGCCGAAGCGACGGCCAGCGCTTGCGCCACGAGTCACCGACCCGCTCGCTGCCGTCGACGATGAGGAACTCTCTCTGCTGCGACTTGAGGTGGTAGCCGACGGCGAGTCCCGCCTGACCGCCACCGATGACCACCGTCTCGACCTGCTCGTGCGTCGTCATCTCTCGCTCCTTTCACGCTCGACACGACGACGGTAGGGCGCTGCGGCTGCGATTTCATCGCCGGAAGCAACCAACTGCGGGACAGGGTACGTGGTCATTTCTGACCACGCCTACCCGTCAGACGAGCTGGTGCTCGAACGCGAATGAGGCGGCGGCCGTGCGCGACGAGACGTCGAGCTTGGCGAAGATGTTCTGCACGTGCCGGGCGACCGTGTGCTCGCTGATGACGAGCTCCGCTGCGATCTGCTTGTTCGACCTCCCCGAGGCGACGAGACGGAGCACGTCGAGCTCGCGAGGACTCAAACCGTGCGACGAGCGGGACTCGCGCCCGAGGAGGGCGTCGACGCGCTCGACATCAGGCTGAGCCTCCAGCTGCCCAAA